>DHDG01000060.1:24641-36635 GCA_002399265.1 Firmicutes bacterium UBA4882
AATGCCTATCATAGGTACCTTCGATTATTCGCTATCTCTATTCGCTATTTCAGGCGAGCCTCCTTCCTGAGGGCAACACTAAAAACGCGGGAAAGACGCGGGGACGGTTCATCTGTCTTGGCCAGCGAGACAGATGACCCGTCCCCGCGTCTTGATTCCCCGCGTCTTGATTCTTAGAAAACTCGTTCAAAGACAGCTGAGCAAAGTGGACCCAGTTCGATTTGGCAGGATTGATCACTGCCGCCGATAACGATGCTGCGGGTGCCAAGAGCAGCCGCGCTGTCAGAAGCCTGCCCGCCCTCTGCGTCAACTGGGAAGCACAGCTGGTATGATCCTGTCAAAACTTCCCCCAATGCACCAGCACCACGCTGGCACATCTGCGAAAGTACCTCTGGCGCATTCGGCGGTGCCAAGAATTCAGCCGCCGCCACTACCACCGGGTTGTCCGAGAAATTAAACAAACATAACGCGGCGCCAGCGTCATCCCATCTGACAAACACATAGACGCCCCGCTTCCCGTCTGCCAAGAGCTGCGCAAAATTACCCCTGGAGAAGGCACTCTTCTCACGACGCAATTTGATCAGCGCTCGATAATGCGCCAGCAGTTCCAGATCCCATTCTGATTGCCGCCATTCCATACAGCGGCGGCAGTCGGGATCCTCCCCGCCCTCCATCCCAATTTCATCACCATAATAGATGAATGGCACACCAGGGTACATAAACTGAAAAGCCGTCGCCAGCTTAACTAGCGCACGTTTTCCGGAAAATGCGGTTAAGATTCGCATGCGGTCGTGCGAATCAAATAGATTCCAAAGCGCCGGTGTGACAGAGCTACGCTGAGCCTGCCGCAGTCTCCCCAGCGTATCAGCGAACTCCTCCAACCCAATCTGAGGTTCCCGTTTTGTCAGAAAATCCACACAAAGATGCTGCCAAGGGTAATGCATTACCGTATCGAACTGATCGCCTGTCAGAAAACTCACGGCATCATGCATTACTTCACCAATAATCAAGCACTCGGGATTAATGGCCTTAATGCGTGTGCGAAATTCGCGCCAAAAATCGGGGTGTACTTCGTCGGCGACATCCAGCCGCCATCCGTCCACCGCCAGTTCTCTAGTCCAATACTCGGCTGCCTGAATCAAATACTCGCGCACTGCTGGCTGATCAGTCATCAACTTGGGCATCGAGGCAATACCGCACGAAAAAGTCTCGTAATTAGGCGCACCTGACGCCACGATCGGGTACTTATAAATATTAAACCATGCGGCATACGGCGAGTCCCTGCCGGTGCGAACCACATCTTGAAACGGAGCAAAATCCGAACCGCTATGATTAAAGACGGCGTCCAACACTACCCTGATACCGCGCTGGTGACACTGAGTAACTAACTCGCGGGCAGTCTGCGGATCTCCAAAATGCGGATCTATTTTGTAGTAATCACTTGTATCATATTTATGATTCGATGGCGCGCTAAAAATCGGGGTCAGATAAAGGCAATTCACCCCAAGCCATTCCAGATGGTCCAGCTTGTCAATAATCCCGCGCAAATCGCCCCCAAAGAAGCTCTGCGTCTCCGGCAGCTGCCCCCATAGTCTGACATTCGGAGGATCATTCAGCGGGTCACCATTATAGAAGCGTTCAGGAAAGATTTCATAGACAATGGCTTCCTGCGCCCAATACGGCAGCGCATCCTTGTCATCCCACCACAAATAGGGATACTGGAAGTTCCAGCGCCAAATGGCATCTGGAGAAACATGTTCCGCAAAACCGCCTTCTCCGTACCAGATCTCCCGGCCATTTTCCATCAGGATAAAGTAATAGGCAAACCGCCTGGTCGGCAAGGATATGGTGGCAGTCCAGTACTCATACAAGCCGTCGCGATCCACCGCATTCATGACGCTAAAGCGCCAGTTGCGCGGGTGCTCGTGACGATCGGCGTAGGCGATCGTCACACTATCAATATCTGCTCGCCCAGCCCGGAGCATTACGGCCAGGCTTTCCGGACCGGCTGCCCAGGCGTAGATACCCGCTGGTTCGTGATATATGGCATGCCTGTTCATCGCAAGCAGATCTCCATTTCCCAGTTTGCCGCGCCAGCCGCCTCCTCCGTTCCTACAACGCCTGCGGCGCCTGCAGCGCTCGCAGTGCCCGCAATGCCGTCGTAATGAACCCCAATTAACAGACAACCACGCTCTACATCAAAATACCAGAACCGGCCCGTCATTACACTTTCAGGCGTCGCACCCGGAGCAACAGCATTACCATTGACACTCACGGATACCGGCGGCGTACCCTGCGCAAAGCAGCGCAACACTCTCACTGGCAAAGGCTTATCGTATGGGCCACTCTTGGCCGCCCTGACAGACAACCTTGTGCCATTGCTCTGGAAATCAAAGTGCCAAATCGCAGATTCTCCCTGTTGATAACGCAACGTCCGCCCGTCATCATAATAGAGATCAAAAGCACCAACTGATGTATCCCCCGGGAAAATATCCAGGTATTCAATGGTTGGATCTTGTTCGCCGGTATGATTCATCACAGGTGCCAGCGGCAAAATTGTACCCGATTTCAGGAAAATCGGAATGCGTTCCAGAGGCGCGTCCGCCACGATATCCACAGGTCCCTGCCAAACGCGGCCGCCAAGATAGTCCAGCCACACGCCTTCCGGCAAATAGACATGACGACAGACATCCCCTGGCTTCGTCACTGGAGCCACCATGACACTGTCGCCAAACAAGAATTGATCGAATAGCCGGTGTACCCTTTCGTCTTGAGGATAATCCAGCACCAGCGGACGCATTACCGGGCAACCGGTCAATGAAGCCCGGTACATTAAGGTATAGAAGTAGGGCAACAGTCGATATCTGAACCGGATCGCCTCCCGGCAAATCGCCAGGAATGGCTCCGGCAGCACAAACGGCTCCTGCGCACTGGTACCGATGGCGCTATGATTACGGAAAAGCGGCATGAACACTCCCAATTGGGTCCATCTGGTCACCAATTCGGGATTAGAATTAAACAGAAAACCGCCAATATCACTACCGCAAAATGGCTGACCTGACAAGCCCAGATTCAGACACATTGGGATCGCCATTTCGAGATGCTCCCACCAACTGGAATTATCGCCGGTCCATGTACAAGCATAGCGCTGAATTCCGGAGTAGCCGGCCCGGCTGATTACAAAGGGCCTTTCTCCAGGCTTGTACATCTGAAAAGCCATCACAGAGGCTTCCGCCATCCGATTGGCATACAGATTATGTACCAATTCATGACGCACTTCTTCAAATACGTTGCCATGCAGTGCATCATGCGGCAGCGTCTTATCCGGCGTATCGAAGGCGGCCGGCTCGTTCATATCATTCCAAATCCCCGAGATCCCCGCGTCAAACAAAACGGCATGCTCCTCCGACCACCATTCCCGGGTCTCCTCCCTAAAGAAGTCTGGCAAATGAACTTCTCCAGGCCAGACCTCCACGGTAACAGGTTGCCCATCAGCCTCCCGCACAAAGTGGTTGCCAGCCATACCGCGTAAATAGGGGCCATACTCCTCGTCGATTTTGACACCCGGATCTACAATTGAGACGGCCTTAAAACCCATCTTATTAAGCTTTTGGCATAGCGCATGTGGATCCGGAAAATGCTTCGGGCTGAAAGTAAAGACGCGGAAACCATCCATGTAATGAATATCCAGGTGGATCGCGTCACAGGGGATCTCATTTTCACGCAACCTGGCAGCAACTTTCTCAACCTGCGCCTGCGGACTGTAGCTATAGCGCGATTGATGATAACCCAGCGACCAAAGCGGCGGCAGCGCAATCCTGCCAGTCAGCCTGGTATACTGCTCAATGACATCCTCCAGACGCGGACCGGCAAAAAAGTAATAGTTCAGGCGCCGTTCCCGGGTGGCCATCGACAGAATTTCCGGCTCTGTCTGGCCGACATCAAAGACAGTTCGGCCGGGGCTATCCAGGAACACACCATAAGCACCCGCTTTAGAATGCGCGATATAAAACGGAATCGACATGTACAGGCAATCAGTAGACTGCAGATACGGATTGACATCAGTGTTCCACATTTCCAGCCTCTGGCCCCGCTTATCCAGGTAGCCTGTTTTTTCGCCAAAGGCGTAAAAATGCTCGTCCGCTTTGATTATATTGCGGCAGACTGCGCCCAGTCCCAGCCAGCCAACGCTGCCACTGGCGATGCTGTTGCTGTTAAAGTAATCAACCCTAAGCGGATTCTTAGTGACTACCACGCGGAGCTTATCCGATGCCAGCTCAACCCGGTCACCCAGGTCAGTCACAGCAATCTTTAGATCTTGCGCTCCGCTATAGATCACAGCACGGCTATCCGGCGCAATAACGTCCCCGTCATGCGGCTGGTCGGGCATCATCGAAAAATGCACAATTTCATGATCCAAAAATTTAATGGTGATCTGCGCCATATTGGCAGAAAAAACTGCGCCACCGGCGCGTTTTTCATAAGCCACCATTGCATTAATCGGTTTAAATGCAGCGTGATCTGGCAGTTTTAAGCCCGTGTTCAAGAATAATACCCCTTCCGCATACTGGATTGTCGAATCACCAACTCGGCAGGTACGATCCGATTCTTTCCGGTAAATTCATTTTGTATTCCGCGGATCAACATCTTCGCTGCCTCCCGCCCCATCTCGAAGATCGGGATGCGCACCGTCGATAGGGCCGGTTCCATAATACTAGAGATTAGATCATCATTGAATCCTATTATGCCAAGTTCCTCCGGGCAATTGATGCCGAATTTGCGTGTGCCTTTCCAAACCCCAACTGCCAGCGTATCATCCATCGCAAAGATAGCGTCTGGCCGATCCGCCTGGCCCAGCAGCTTCTCACTGGCAGCCGCACCGGCTAGCGTTGTGGATTCGGAGCAAATAACCCATTCTTTCCTGATCTCGATACCGCGCCTGGTAAGCGCGTTTTTATAGCCCTGCAGCCGGTCCATGGTCACTACTAAATCAGGACTGCCACCCACACAGGCAATGCGTGTATAGCCCTGATCCAGCAGATGAGTCACTGCCATATCAGCGGCAGCAATATTATCATTATTAACAGACGGGACATCACTTCCGGGAACCCGACCAATCACCACAAAAGGAAAACCCTCCTGCGCCAGGGCGCTGATCAGGGTGTCATCCATGCGTGAAGCCGCATGGATGACACCTTCCACACGCTTGTTTCGAAAGAGGTTTAATACCTGACTGCACTCTTCCTCGCGAGATATGCTGGATACCAGCAGCACATGATGCTTGTCCGCATAAGCCTGTTCAGTAATTCCACCGATTAATTCAGCGAAAAAAGGAATCGCCATCGCCGTGCGTGGCGCGCGGGATAGAACCAGCCCGATCGTATTTGATTTTTGATTAACCAAGCTGCGTGCGATGGCGTTAGGGTGATAGCCCAACTGCTCCATGACCTGCAGAACTCGTTGGCGGGTCGGCTCGCTGATTCTGCAATCCCCGGTTAAAACCCGCGAAACAGTTGAAGCTGATACACCAGCCTCCGCAGCCACATGTTTAATTGTCACTGGCATTGAAGATCAACCCTTTACAGCGCCGCGTGTCAGACCAGAAACCAGATGCTTTTGCAGGAACCAATAGAGGATCACGATCGGTAACGCACCGATCAAAGCCGCCGCAGCAAACACACCCCACCGCTTGGCATATTGATCAGCGATAAATGTCTGCAGCCCGACCGCCATTGTTAGATTATTGGTATCAGCCAATAACACGCGAGCGATTACAAACTCCGAATAAGTCGCCATGAATTGCAGAAAAAACACAACCACCAGAATTGGCCGAGCCAGTGGCAGGATAATGCGCCAAAAAATCTGAAAATGCGTAGCGCCGTCAATCATCGCCGACTCTTCCAGCGATTTTGGAATGGTATCGAAGAAGCCCTTCAACAGCCAAACATTGGCACCCATCGCCCCTCCCAGATAAACTAAAATCAGCCCGGCATGCGTATCAAGTCCCAGCGCCGGGATGTATTCGCCAAGCATGAAGACGATCAGATAAATCGCCACCATCGCCAGCATCTGCGGAAACATCTGAATCAGCAAAATAGCAAACAGGCCACTACGGCGTCCTTTGAAACGTAATCTGGAAAAGGCGTAAGCCGCCAAGGATGTAATCAAAACGACCAAAGTGGCTGTGACAATACACAGCTTAAAAGTATTCAGAAACCAAATTCCAAAAGGATGCTGCTCACTCTGGAACAGTCTCTGAAAATTAATGAAAGAAGCGTTCGGCGGGATCAGCTTTTGCCCGGAAATTGAATTGGCAGGATCCAACGAAGCGGAAATGATCCAAACTACCGGAAAGAGCGCAAAAACGATGCAAACCCATATTAAAGCATGACGCCAGAATCTGTTCAGGAAATTCGCGAAGAAACGCTTGATACTGCGATGACCTTGTTCAGCCATTGTCATTGACCTCCTCAAGCGCACCAGTAAAGCGGAAATTGAACCAGCTTATTGTCCCGACGATTAGGAAAATCAGGATGGAAACTGCGGACGCTAATCCGTACCGGCCTCCGCTGCCGCCTTCAAAAGCAAGACGGTAAGTATAAGTGATCAGAATATCTGTGGCACCAGTCGGGGTCAGAGCACCTGCAATCGCAGGCCGGCCTTCAGTAACCAGATAGATAACAGAGAAATTATTAAAGTTGAACGCGAAACTCGCAATAAGCAATGGCGCCAATGAGACAAGCAAAAGTGGAAAGGTTATTTTCCAGAACTGATGCCATCCGGAAGCACCGTCCACGGTGGCTGCTTCATACAGATCGGTGGGAATGCTCTGCAAGGCACCTAGCGAGATGATCATCATATAAGGGAACCCCAGCCATAGATTTACAATAATCAAAGCGACCTTAGCCCAGAACGGATCTTGTAGCCAGGGAATGCTCATGCCCAGTACATTATTAATCAGGCCTACTTCTGTATTGAACATGCCACGCCAGATTAATGCCGAAATAAACGCGGGCAGTGTGTAAGGAATAATCAGCAGCACCCGGTACAAGCCCCGCAGCTTAAGTTTAGCATCATTAAGCAGCACTGCCAATAGCAGGCCTAACGCAAATGTAGTAACCACGCTTAAAATCGCCCAGACAATAGTCCAGGAGAAAACCTGCCAGAAGGGTCCGGCGATGCGCTTATTTGTCAGCAGACTGGTAAAATTACGCCAGCCAACCGTCGTGCGAAAACCAACATCGAGTGTTTCCCCGGAATCTGACACAAAACTGCCGTCTAAAACACGATAAGCGGTGCCATCTTCCAAATCCGTCAGTGTATCAGAAGCAGCGCTGTACTCAAACTGCGGTACATACGAAGCGAACTGATCCATGCTGCGCATTTTCAGGTATACATCCGTCCGATTATCAAGATGATCATCATACTGGAACACGAGTTTCTCAAATTGTCCAAGGTATGAGAAAACTTCCAGTCCGCCAAGACGGCCCAGATTGCCAATCTTATCGAAAACCCCATCACCATCTTCATCAACCAGCTCGAGGGGTGACTCTGCCAATGAATAAAGCGTCTGTTCATATCCCACAAATTGCCTGCCGTCCGGATCAGTCAACAGCACTGCGAACTGTCCGGCATTATCAGTATAGTATTCTGGCGTGTAAACCGGCAGATTCTCTTGAAGTAAATAACGGTGGGTATATTGATCAACCGCTTGAGCTTTAGTAAGGATATGCCCTGTTCCGAAGTTGGTAAAAGCGACATAAACGGTGTAACCGATTGGAAAAATCACCATTATCATCATAAATAGAAGACCAGGTAACATAAAACGGAGCGGAAGCGCTTTTTTGGACAGAAAAGCATAATCAATCCCAGCGGTGGCAATCACCAGCACGCCCAAAAGGATCCACTGGCTATCGCCCCAGAGGATTGGAATTGCCCAAAGCGCCAAGGCGTTTAAGAGCCCCAACAGAATAATCTTGGTAATCATGAGTCCTGCTTTGACTGGCTGCCTGCCGGCGTGATTGGTGTTATACGTATCTGTAGAATGCGCCGCCTTTTTCAAAGCCTTCACCACCGTTTTAGAGTGGTGCCGATGCGTTTCCGCACCGGCACCTGCTACTTTATTTATACCAGAAAGGCAGAGTAAACGCTTCTCTATTAAGGTTATTTTTGAGGTTATTGTCCCTTAATTGTAGCAATAATCTGAACAACCGCTTCGTCAAGAGCTTTTTGCGGGGTCATTTTGCCGTTGAAAATGAGTTCAAGAGCATTGCTCCAAGCTGTCCAGACGGAAGCCATTTCCGGAATGGCGGGCATCGGAATACCAGCATTTGCGCTTTCAAATGTGCCAATAATGTCCGGATCGGTGATCTTGGCGGCGAGTGCCAAATGGGCAGTCGGACGCGGATCTTTATTAAAGAGAGCATTCATGGTCGCTTCAGTGGCAATATAATCATTCAGGAATGCTTTGGCTAGCATTTTGTTCTTGCTGAAAGAACTGATCATAAAGCCCTGTACGCCGACGAATGGACGTGGCGCTTTGCCATCAATCATCGGGATTTTGGTAAAGCCATAATTGACTTTTGCTTCCCTGATTTCAGCAATTGCCCACGGGCCGGTCACAATCATACCCATTCGGCCTTCTTTGAAAAGGCTCATCATTGTCGGGTAATCAATACCCGTAGGCATAATGCCTTCTTTAATCAATTGCACCAAGAGTTCCAGACCGCGCACAGCACCTTGGTTGTTGAGGCCGACATCCAACGGGTTGAGTGTGCCATCGGGGTTGGTTCCAAAGACATATCCGCCGGCAGCGCTCATCATCGGGAAGGTGTGGTATGGATCTGGCTGCGGAATAACGAAACCATATTTCTTATTGGCTTTGTCAGAAATCCTGCGGCCGATTGTAAGTAGTTCGTCCCAGGTTTTCGGGGGATTCGGTACTAAGTTCTTGTTGTAGAATAATCCGATTGACTCAATGGCATACGGTACGCCATAGAGGTTTTTCCCCCAGGTGAACGCGTTCAACGCGACCGGTGAAAAATCTTTTTGTTTCGCGAAATCGATCGGCGCGATCAGGCCATTTGTTACTAACTGACCCAGCCAGTCGTGAGCACCAACGATAATATCGGGGCCTTTACCAGCGGGAGCAGCGACTGCCAGCTGATCGCGGATGTCGCCAAATCCGAGTTCCTGTACTTCTACCGGCACTTTATACTTGGCGGTAAATTCTTTGGCCAAGTCTGTCACTACAGTTGTGCGCAGTTCATCAGCCCAAATAAGGAGTTTGCCTTCAGTGGATGCTGTGGCAGTCAGTGCCGCCCCAACAACAGAGAGGAGAACCAATGCCAAAACGACAAATCTTTTCATAAAATGAAACCTCCTCGACTTACCTTCTTATTCCATCTGTTCTGAGCTGTTCGGAAATGTACCGACAACCACCTCCCAATGTTTGAATGATATAGCCACAACATAGAACAAACAGGGTGGATAGATAAATGGATAGGATAGGTGCAGTGAAACGCGAAACTAAACTGGACCAAGGTATTGCATTATGGACCGAGGTACCTTCTGGGCCAAATTATGTTCGGAACAAGTCATATTCAAGATATTTGAGTAGTGAACGGGATCCTCTGAGGTAAGAATATGTCATTCATGTTATTCAAACGTTTGCATAGTAATAATACGCCATCCATCTGAGGATTCCTTTTCATAATTATGAAATTCCAGGCGAAATTTTCTCAGATAAAAAATGGCCTTCAAGACTGGGGCAAATACGCCAGGCTGAAGGCCGAAAAATCAAATCAACTTTTCATTTAGAAACAGCTGCTTTAGAACACTACTGCCTGGCCGTCTTTACGTGGTTCGCTGCCGGCAATTAGCACGCCGCTTTCCGGATCGCGCCAAATCATCTGGCCGCCTCCAAAGCCAGCCATTTCCGCTGAATATATAACGCGGTGTCCCATCCGGGCCAACTCACGGACAGTTTCGGGAGCGATGCCTGCTTCAACTTCAACTTTATGATCATCGAGCACACGTACCCGAGGACAATCGATGGCTGCCTGTGGATTCAGTCCGTAATCGACGATGCCGGACACAACCTGCAAATGACCTTGCGGCTGCATGTCGCCTCCCATAACGCCAAATGCGCTAAGAGGCGTACCGTCTTTCATGATAAATCCCGGAATAATGGTGTGGTACGGGCGTTTCCCAGGCGCGTATTCATTGGGGTGTCCTGGTGTGAGTGAAAATCCAGCGCCTCTGTTTTGCAGTGAAATGCCGGTTCCGGGGACTACAATGCCGGAACCGAATCCCATATAATTGGACTGGATAAAAGAGACCATCATCCCATTGCCGTCCGCCGTACAGAGATAGACGGTATCGCTGCTGCCCGGCAGACCGGGTTTGAGATCTGTAGAGGCTTTAACGGGATCAATTTCTGTCCGGCGCGTGGCGGCGTAATCCTTACTGAGCAAGGCTGCAGTCGGTACTTCGGTAGCTCGCGGGTCAGCCACATAGGCATGTACATCGGCAAAGGCGTATTTCAGCGCTTCAATTACCAGATGCAGGCGCTGCGAGGATAGTTGCGGCAGGCGCGCCTGTTCCCAACCTTCGAGAATATTAAGAGCGATCAGCGCGGTTATACCCTGACCGTTTGGCGGTATCTCCAAAATATCGTAGCCGCGGTAATTCGTTGAAATAGGCTCCACCCATTCAGGCCGGTGCGAGTTGAAATCTTCCAGCGTAAGATAACCGCCTGTCTTTTCAGAGTGCGCGACAATTTCGCGTGCCAATGCGCCGCAGTAAAACTCCTCCCCGGCTGATTCAGCTATTAAGCGCAGCGTGCGGGCCACTTCCGGAAAGCGGAAGATGGTGCCGGGCGCGGGCGCATGTCCGTTGGGCAGAAACACGCGTGCAAAATCAACATTACCGGCAAAACGTCTCTCGGATGCGCGCCAATACCCGGCAATTACCGGAGGGACCGGATATCCATTTTCGGCATATTCCAAAGCGGGCTTTACCATTTCGGTCAATGGCAGCGAGCCAAATTTGGCCGCCATCTCCACCCATGCGGATACTGCGCCAGGCACGGTGACCGGCAGCCATCCCGCAATGGGCATTTGGGATAAACCCTCTTTCCTAATTTTGTGCGCGTCCAGCTGTGCAGGCGATTTTCCGGAAGCATTCAGCCCATGGATCTTTTTCCCGTCCCAAATCAGGGCAAAGGCATCGCTGCCCAAACCATTGGAAGTCGGCTCCACAACGGTTAACGCAATCGCCGCCGCTATTGCCGCGTCGACGGCATTGCCACCTGCTTGCAGCATACGCATGCCTGCCTGGGCGGCCAGCGGCTGACTAGTAGCAACCGCCCCTCTGAGTCCCATCATTGGGCTTCTGCGGGAAGCATATGGCTGTGCGTAACTGAACGGGAACATCGGATTTTGTGAATTCTTTGAGACCATAGCGGTCCCTCCTCTGCCTAAATGAAATCGTCGTGATGATGCTTTCGCCCAATCCAATGAGCATTCCTGCGATTCGCCCGCCACTGGCAAATCCACGGCCAAGCCGTTGCCAGTGCAAAGATTAGCAACGCAACAACGTTAAGAACCTTTCCGATCGAGACATCGCGCTGAAGCAAGCCAATTTTCCCCAACAGGTAAGTCCAGTCATGCTCCCCACCGCCCACCAATGGCAAAACCCGTGCCCGGGCATCAGCGACGTAATTGCTGACATTTAGCAGGGACTGGCCTAGCCACATTACACAGAATTGAGTGGCGAACCTCTTCTCGTGTCGATGAAAATAAAATGCCAATAAGCCCGGGATGACCAATTGGAGGAGTGTCCCAGCCAAAGCGACAATAAACTCAGGCATAAATCCCAGAATGAGATGCCCTGCTTCGTGAAAGATCAAATTGACTCCGTCAAAAAAGGTCCACTTCCCGCGCTGAGAAAAGAAAAACAATCCGGCGACGGCGATCACAGCCGACCCAATCA
>DHDG01000060.1:36847-51642 GCA_002399265.1 Firmicutes bacterium UBA4882
CCCGCTCTGGCCTTCCCTCATCTGCCTCGTTCGCAGGCACAGTTTTATCGGATGTTGCCTTCTCGGATGCGGTCACTTTAGCCGCGATCAAAGGCAATATCTCGGACAACATGCCTGTTCGCGCACCGTCTTCGGTGCGAATAGAGGTTGTCTGCTGCATATGTCCCTGCTCCGACAGATCTCGCAACTCATCTTCACTAAAAGGACCCAATGCATCATTCCCCTGCAGCACAAAATAGCGCATCAGCATGTCCCTCCTCATTATGGTGCGCCTGGGCTAATCTAAAAGAAGCGAGTAAATATTATGTGGGTAATCTTTATCCTAAACCAGCATTGCTTATTATAACACTATTGAAAGGCTCGGGCAATTTCAAACATTGAAAAATAGAGCGACGGCAAGAAGCAAAACGTCCAGAAGATTCTTCTTGACATAATAGTTATACTGTATATAATGTTTATATACAGTAATATTACCTAACACGGTATGCCCACCATTAGCTACCGAAGGGCAATTACCGGCCACCAAAGACATTCATACAAAAGGAGGGCGGTTCTTGGAGATCATCATCAGCAATTCTAGCGATAAACCGATTTATGAACAGATTACTTCTCAGATTAAAAACATGATCATCACCGAAGAGTTAAAACATGGAGAAGCCCTGCCTTCCATGCGTTTCCTGGCTAAGGAATTGCGTATCAGCGTGATCACAACCAAACGGGCATATGAAGAACTTGAACGAGACGGTTTTATCGAAACAGTGCCTGGCAAAGGCAGTTATGTTGCTGCCAAGAATACCGATTTTATTCGCGAAGAACAGTTGCGAGTGGTGGAAATGGATCTTCAGAGAGCCTCCGAAGCAGCCAAAATGGCAGGCATCACTCTGCAAGAACTGATCGAAATCCTTACAATGCTTTATTTGGAGGAACAGTAATGGATAATATTCTCGAAATCCAAAACCTTACCAAAGCCTATGACGATTTTACACTGGACAAAATCAGCCTGGCCTTGCCCAAAGGCAGTATTATGGGTTTTATCGGGGGCAATGGTGCCGGAAAAACGACGACAATCAAACTGATTTTGAACTTAATTCACAGAGATAGCGGCAACATTAAAGTCTTTGGTCTCGATAATCTGGATTACGAAAAACAGATTAAGGAAGATCTCGGGGTCGTATTTGATGAAAGCAGTTTTCCGGCCAGCATGAAGGTGCCTCACATCAATAAGGTATTGGGCCGGATCTACAAAAACTGGGATGCGGTCGTATTTTCCAGTTACATTGACAAATTCGGCCTTCCTGTAAAAAAGGAAATTAAGGATTTCTCACGCGGCATGAAGATGAAGTTGGCAATTGCAGTAGCCCTTTCGCACCATGCCAAACTGCTGATTTTGGATGAGGCCACCAGCGGGCTTGACCCGGTAGTGCGCGACGAGATTCTGGACGTTTTTCTGGATTTTATTCAGGATGAAAACCACTCGATTTTCGTTTCTTCGCACATCATCAGCGATATTGAAAAAGTTGCCGACTATATCGCCTTTATTAATAATGGTAGGATTATCTTCTGCGAATCGAAGGATCAACTGCTGAATAACTATGGCATCCTAAAATGCCGCACCGCCGAGTTTGAGACCTTGGATCGCACTTATGTGAAAGGATACCGCAAGAGCGAATTTGGCGTGGAAGCCTTGGTTATAAGGGATCATTTCCGAGGCAAATATACCGTTGACCGCGCCAGCATTGAAGACATAATGCTTTACACGATCAAGGGGGAATCACGTTGAAAGGATTAATTATTAAAGACTTTTTTGCGCTGGCAAGACAAGCCCGGATATTTCTGGCAGCCACTGCATTCTATCTAATCTACTCGATCACAACGAAGAACATCACCATGTTTGCCGTCATGTTTACGATGTTTATGGGGTTTTTGCCCATCAACACAATGGCATTCGATGAACAGAGCAAGTGGAATAAGTATGCGCTTTCAATGCCGTTGACAAGAACAGATATTGTGCTAAGCAAATACCTCCTGAGCGGCATAGTTGCGTTATTAGCAATACTGGTCAATTTTGCTGTCACAGCAATCCTGATACGTTTTACCAACTCGGCAACAGGTCTCAAAGAGGCATCGCTATATATCCTTGCAGGCGGCGGAGTATTGCTATTCTATGTTGCACTACTGTTGCCAGTCTTGTTTAAGTTCGGCGTTGAAAAGGGACGCATGCTAATGATGGCAGTCTTTCTCGCGCCGCTACTGATCGCCACGCTGTTGCCAAAACTTGGTATTCCATGGCCAAACGTCAGTCTGCTGGAGGCTTTGCCGCATCTGGCACCTCCCGCTCTGCTGGTTTTTCTGCTGATTTCAATGGCTACTTCAATCAGAATTTATCAAAAGAAAGAATTCTAATGACCAAGTTGACACAAGGGGCCGGTTCTTCTGTGCTAACGCAGAAGAATCGGCCCCTTGTGCCAGTCTCACTTACGCGCATTCATTCTGGATTTTGCGCCAGAGTCTCCAGACGTTATCACCATAGTTGCTTACGATTGTAACGCAAAGCTTTTTGGTAACATCATAACTTGAGATAAAACTAATGCCCGGGTCGGAGCCTTGGAAAAATGGTAGCAGCCTGCCGTCGTTTCCTTTAGCAAGCCATATGCCATAGCCGTAAAAGTCCTTATCATCTTCACTCTGACTTTGAATACTGATCATCTTCTGCACCATTTCCGGCGCAATTAATCTTCCGCCAAGCAGAGCAGTCCAAAAGTTCTCAACATCCGGTATCGTAGTGAATGCCCCGCCGGCGCCGGTACCTTTAACATCGACACTATAAATATTGGTATAGTATTCGCTGCGATTTTTATCGAAAATATATGCATTAGCGCATCGCGCTGGCAATCTGTCAAGCTCAAAATAGCCCGTATCGGGCATTCCGCCCGGCCCGAAAACGTGCTCTTTCAGATACGAATCAAAAGGCATGACACCTGCTATTTTTTCGATAATCAGCCCCAACACCACAAAACCCGTATTGTTGTATTGGAATTTGGCGCCCCGCGGATACATCATAGGCTTATCAATGAATAACGGGAGCAAATCCGCCGACTCCCTGACTCGATAATTCGGATAATCCACCCACAGTTCTTCATACTCGTCCATTACGGATTCATCGAAATAGTCCGGTATTCCGGAGGTGTGATTGAGCAACTGCTCAACAGTGATTTGCGGATCAATCTGCTTCAGATCAAGATCCAATAGCTCGCCAATGGTGCTGTCAAACCGCAATTTCCCCTGCTCAATCAGTTGCATGATGCCGACCGCCACAAATGCCTTCCCGGCTGAAGCCGTGCCAAATCTCGTGTTCGCTTTATTCGGAACCTGATTCGCCAAATCAGCATAGCCTTGGCTGATCCGGGCGATTACAGCCCCTTCCTTAGTAACAGAAAGACAACCCCGAAAATCCCCTGGAATTATATCTGCAATCCCCAACATAAAGACCTCCCGTGTTTGATGCTCATACTCAGGGCGACGCGTCTCCTCCATCATAATGACGATTGCAAATAGATTTCAAGGGAACAAATAGTTCTGATGCATATTATCTAAAGGGGCAGGACGCGGGGACGATTGGACGATTCATGCGTCTCTTGACACAGCAGAACCGTCCCCTTGTGTCTTTTATCTATTGATAGTATTGCGCCTGGGCATTCCAGAGCTCTTCATATTTACTACCCTTTTCGCCCAGCAGCTGCTCATGATTACCGCGCTGGACAAGGCGTCCCTCGTGGAAAACCGCAATATCATCGCAAAAACGGCAGGATGATAGACGGTGCGAGATGTAAACAGCGGTCTTCGCTTTCACAATCTCATTGAATTTGGCGTAAACCTCGGATTCGGCAATCGGGTCCAGCGCCGCGGTCGGCTCATCCAGCACGATGATCGGCGCATCTTTGTACAGTGCCCGCGCCAATGCAATCTTCTGCGCCTCGCCACCCGATACTTCCACGCCCTCCTTGTCAAATTCCTTATACAAGCAGGTGTCCAAGCCTTGCGAAAAACCTTGCAGACGCTTACCAAACCCCGCTTTTTCCAGGCAGAGCGCCGCCCTTTCCTGATCCACCTGCGCAGCCGCAGCCACGTTTTGTCCCAGTGGCAGAGCGAACAGCTTAAAATCCTGAAACACTACCGCGAAAAGGTTCATATACTCGGCATAATCATACTTTTTAATATTGATGCCATTCAGTGTAATCTCTCCCTCGGTGGGGTCGTATAGGCGACAGAGTAGCTTGATCATTGTTGTCTTGCCGCTGCCGTTCATGCCGACCACCGCGAGACGCTGGCCAACTCGCAACTTGAGATCGAAATTCTTAAGCGCATAAGTATCTGTACCGGGATACTTAAATGAAACATTGTGAAACTCAATTTCATAATCATTATCAATGCGTTTTTCGGTGGTTAGTGAACCTTTGTACTTGATATCCGGCAAATCCAGGAATTCATAGAATTGCGCCAAATATTGGCAATTGGTCTTTAAGCCGGCACAAGTGTAAACGAAGGCCGTCAGATTATCCACCAGACTGGTGATCGCGCCGACATACTGCACTACGCTGCCAATAGCATACATGCCCGCCAGCGCCCGCAGACCAATAAAAAGATAGACACATCCCCCGATTAAAGCATTACCGGCCGCAGCAGCGGCCCCTAATTTGCCCTCGTAATCAAAGTATCGATTCCATGGCATCGAGCCGAACCAGTAGTTCATGATCGCCTTGATCGCCGGCTGTTGATTGTAAATGCGAATATCTTTGCCAGCTACGCCTGCCATTACATATCTGTAATAATATTTGAGGAAAGTATTCATTTTGGGATTTTGATCAAACAACTGCGCCAATACTTTATCTTCATTACGACGCACGAGTAGCGTAAGCGTCAATATCAGAATAATTAAGCCGCCCAACGCAGCGGTTGTATAAGAGGAAGTAAAAAAGTTAGCGGTATTTGCAGGGGTGGTGTCAAACATGCCGATTAACAGAATAGACGCCACGATGATCCCGACAAAGTGGGTGACTAATTGGGGAAACAAATAATAAAGTCTCGGGATTCCCAGGCTATTGCCGTTAATTTTGGCCTCGATATCCGCCAGCAATTCATTAGTCTGACTTTGCTCCACATGTTCAAAGTCAAACGCCATATAGCGCTCGCTGTGCAGAAAATACAATTTGGCATGAAAGATGCTTTCTGACACCCGCTGCTTGCGGTCGACCAGCGCCCGTATCACGGAGAGTGCAAATGCAACCGCAATTGTAATACTCACCCAAGTGATAATGGTCCGTGCCTCAGCCCCGCCTGTAAGCTCATTCAGGATCCGCGCCAAAAAATACAGCACGCTCAATGGTTGGATCGCTTTGATTACCGCACTGAACGCTGAGAGTGGCAAAAATGAGGGATCCAGGCTGCGAATTATGCCATAACCGCGCTTTGTAAGCTTCCATGCTTCCCATAAACCGATCCGCCTTTCAGTGTTGATGTTCATCCGGCAGCCACCTCCCCATCCTGGCCCCTGACCCCTTCCTGGTAGTAATGAGCCTGAACTTCAAACATCTCGGCATATTTGCCGCCCAACCGCATCAACTCATCATGTGAACCGACTTCGGCGATACTATGGTTATCCATAAAGAAAATACGATCGCAAAACCGGGTACTGGCCAGTCGGTGTGAGATATAGATCGAGGTTTTACCATCGGTAAGTTCGGCGTATTTCTGATAAACTTCACTTTCAGCAATCGGATCCAGTGCGGCAGTCGGTTCATCCAGAATAATGACTGGCGCGTCTTTATAAAGTGCGCGTGCCAGCGCCAGCTTCTGTTTTTCGCCTCCGGACAGCTCGATGGCATTATCATTAACTTCCCGGACAAGTAGGGTTTTCTCCCTTGCGGGTAATGTCTGCACCTTATCAATCAGGCCCGAAAGACGCAAGCATTTTTCCACCTTTTGATCATCAGTTGTTTCCGACGGCATCTGCGAGATATTGCCCGCAATGTCGCAGGTCAGTAAATGGATATCCTGAAAGACAGTGGAGAAGAGACTGAAATACTCATCCCTGTTATATTTGTCAACCTCGACCTCTCCAAGATATATTTGCCCCTGCTGGGGACGATAGAGCCCACAGATCAACTTGATCAACGTTGTCTTACCCGCCCCGTTTGCGCCAACAATCGCAACACGCTCACCAGCGCTGATTTCAATGCTGACATCCTGAAGGGCCGCCTTCTCAGATTTTGGATAGGCATAACTCACTCCGCACAATGAAATAGTCGGTGGCAGCTGACTGCCCGATGGCAAAGGCGCTGCCTTTCCCAAATTAGATCGATCCGGGTAATCCAAAAACGCACGGATGTGTGTGGTTTGATCCGACGCACGCAACAGCTCGCTCGCCTGCAGGATAATCCCCGAAATCCAGCCAGCAAACGCCCCAATTGCCGCAAAAACGAAAACAAAATCACCCAGTGTAATGCGGCCTTGTAGCAGCAGATAAATTAAAAGAGCATAGGCAGCACCGTCACGGATGAGTATCAACAGACCTTCCATAAGCTGTGCCCACATATAGCGCGCCGCGATTTTGTCCTCAACATGTTCATTTTGACTCAGCGTCCCGAAAAACAATTTTTGCATCCATTGTGCCATCGAGTACAAACGAATGTCTTTGGCCCCCGCCGGCTGCTTCAAGCTTTTATGCATATATGACAGCTTTCTACTGAGCGTGGCGCGTTCTTCTTCAGTCGCTATTTCAAATTTCCGGGCGGCCGCCAAACTCTGCCAGTTGATTATGGCCGATATGATCAAGAAGATGATAATCGCCGGATGAACCGCAATAATCACGCTGCCATAAAGGATAAAGCCAAAGACATTGACGGCCAGCCTGACGATCGTGCGCGGAACATTATGCGCCGGCGTATGATTGGAATCCCACGCACGCCCGGCTCGTTCTTCAAGCATCTGGACATCAGGATGTTCCATCAGCTCATAATCCATATTTAGGTTCTTCTCAGCTTTTTGCGTGATGCTATTAAAAGCGGCAAGGGTACCAACAGAGTTGTTGACAATTTCATCGGTATAGCCTTTGACGCCATTCAGAATAACGAACAGCACAGCTGCGCCGCCGATTATAGTGACAAAATGACCGGGCGTTGCGCCGGTGGTCAGTAGGTCGATGACTAGTTTGGGCAGCAATATTCCGATGAACGGCAGTAGCACCCCCGCAATAATGGCAATGACACAAAAAACAAGCGTTGATTTTTTGGTCCGCCAATGAGAACGCAATGCAAAAAGGATATTGGATCCCAGTGAGTATTCCGAACCGCTCGGGTTCGCCTTTTCCATACAGACACCCCCTCCTTCTGTCAGGAGTATAACATGGTGCGGTGGTGAAATGAGATTCCGTGCGTGAATGGCACGAATAAATGCGTGAATTGCAGAATAGGAGGACGGGGGTGAGGCGTAGGGACGGTTCCTCTGCCCTGCCTTGTCCCGTGCCTCTTACTTCGGGAAGGACAGAGGAACCGTCCCTACGTCTCACCCCACATCTCAAATTCCCACATCTCAAATTGGCAGCATTACTTCGGTCGTGAATGCTCCGTCTTCATCCCGGCTTTTGATATATCCTGCATATTTGTCAATAAGCCTGTCCACCCGCATCAAGCCAAACCCATGGCTGCCGCCTTCTTTGGCGCTCAGATAATGCCCGTTCTGTTTACGGACATTCCCGCCGCAGGTGTTAGTAATCGAAATATAGAGCTGATCACGCTTGATATCAATATAAACTCTAATCTGACGGGCTGCTTCATCTTCGAGCCTCAGCGCAGCTTCGATAGCATTGTCGAGCAAATTCCCCAGAATAACACACAAATCAATCTCTGACATCGATAAATCCGACGGCACAATTGCTTTGGCACTGACATTAATCTGCCGTTCCTTGGCAAGCGAAAGCTTAGAATTGAGAATGGCATCCACTTTCACATTACCGGACTTTATCAGCGTGTCGACACTGGTCAAATCGGCATCCAGCGCCGTGAGGTACTCATCGAGTTTCCCATCCTCCCCCAGTTTACGGTATGCCTTCATGGTTTGGATGTGATTATGATAATCATGCCGCCAGCCACGCATCTCGCGGTAAATATTCTGGACTTCCTCACAATGTTTGGCGACCAGATCATTTTGGTAGGAAGCAATGCGGCGATCGATCAGACGATAAAGGAAAGCGCGCAGAACAAATCCCACGATCAAAAGCAGCGCCAATAACGCCAGTATGGCCGCACCGGCGGCTAACCACGTCCAAACCGACACAGGCTAACCCCCCTCCCCCTATCAGCAAAAACCTTAACAGCTGCGAATAAACGCCTGATTGGCAGCATCATAGAGCTTGCGTGAAAGCGGTATTTCCTTGCCGCTGTCAAGCACCATCGCAGTCCGCGTGACCCTCCGGACATGCTGTATCGCGACAATATACGATCGGTGACAGCGGAAAAACCCTTCCCCTAACAACTGTTCCATATCTGACAGGCGCATGCTAAAGTCTTGCTGCTTGTCTTTGGTATATAGCGTTACATAATGCGAAAACGCTTCAGCGTAGTGAATATCAGCAGCTGATATGCGCACCATGCCGCCACCTTTGGGAAATAAAATAGTGCGGCCGGGTGATACGGTAAAAGCCTTCACCCGGGCGGTTGCCCTGTCGAGCACCTCAAACAATTTCTGCTCGTCCACAGGCTTCATTAAGTAATGTAGGGCTGAAACGTCATAACCTTCGGCAATGTAATCGGAATAACCTGTGATGAAGATGATTTGCAGGACTTCATTTTCTTTACGGATTTCTTTTGCCAGCGCCACTCCATCCATGGCCTGCAATTGAATATCCAATAGCAGTATGTCAAAGCTCTGATCCTCGGCAAAGGCAAAGAGAAATGCCTCGGCGCTGTCAAAGGTGCGGATGGTTGTGGGCAGCGGGGCGGTACCAGATTCGCCCCTCTCGCTCTGCGTACCGCCCTGGGCCCAGGAAGAAACGAGTTCCTGCAGAAACTGGCGCTGTGCATATTCATCGTCGCAAATGGCGATTCTCATTCTGAAAGGTTCTCCTCTACCGTTATGGTTCTTAACAAAATACTATGTTCTTCAAGAGCATTTGTCAAAGGCAGAGAAATGCCATCACCGTTCTGGTGATGGCGCAAGAAGGAAAGCTGCATCACAAACTAGTCTATCGGCTTCCCTTTTTCAAAACAGAAATCGCATTTTACACCTGATAATGCCAATGTATTCTCACGGATAAATATAACGGCCGGGGCCAACGGGGTATAACTTGCCACATCGGTATAGCAAAACGCCGGGCAAAGCTCCATTGCACCCCGTTTTTGCAACTCCTCGCAGTAAAGACAGCTGATCATATCAAAACGAATTCTCTCTTTATTGTTTTCATGAATAACAGCCGTCCAGCCCTGTTTAGGATAGCCATACTTAAAACCAACCTTAAGTACAAATCGAGTTAGCCCGTAAGCATAGCTTTTTAAGCTTAACCGCTTGCATAACCTCGCCATGCGTTCTACGCTTCTGCAGAGCTCAACCTTGATAAACTCGACTGCTTCAGAACTGCTTATCCCCTCATCGAGCATGGCTCGGTAACAGGCGTAACCTGGCAGGATATTTTTACGGATATGTGTGCCTACCACTTTACTGCCCCGATCATCCATCCCCATCCCTGCAAGTTCGACAGCCAGTATCTTTTCCGCAGCAGTATAAATCTTGCGGCCTTTGTCATTTCCATACGCCGCCAACAACGATTCACATATATTTGAAAGGCGCGTTGATGCGAAAGCACTGCTTCCTCTTTTCATGAAATCCCCTCCCGAATATCACTGTTGTTTTCAGAAAATAAGAGGTTTTTCCGCAGTCGATCGATAGCGGGTGTCTGCAGCTGACTTTGCTCAATCAATGAATCGAATTCAGTCTGCAGACAAAGCATTTCCGGTTTTGCTACTACACAATGCTTTGCCAGAGCAGTCTCTGCAAGCTTCGTTCCCATGACCATCTTAAATACTCCGGCAGTCATCCATGCCGGCAATTTCATATACCACAGTTTGGCTGGCTTCGTTTTTATCCCCAGTTTTTTCAGCACAGCGAAGCCTTCTTTTATGCCGTGTACCATGAGTTTTACGCTGTCATATGATCTGGCAAGACGGTAATTATCACAATCGAATTGGTATAGCGCGTTTCCGATGCTTGTCACCATCGCAACATGGGTCTTTTGCCAAGCGTCCATGTCGCTGCAAAAAACAGAGGGAATACCCGCACGCCTGAAAGCATTAATCAACCACCGTACGCGCTCTGTTTTTCTGCCGCCATATGCCCCGAACGTTGTTGTTTGAAACGCGCGGACAATCCCTTTCCCAACAAAGTATACGACTTTGCCGTCAGCGCGCTCACCCCCCGCCGACGGAAAACCGAGCATCAGCCGCTCTCTGCCTACAGCCTGCACCCATTGGTCATAACCGGCGGCTGTATTAACCACGAAAACGATATTCCTGGAACAATTTTGCGATAGAATAGGTAACACACTATCTACCTGCGTCCGCTGCATCGCAACAATTATGTAGTCGAATAAATCATCAGGCTCAAGATGGTCTATCACATTCACGGGAATGATCTCGTTTCTATGCACACCATGCGCGGAAAGCTCAATCCCATTACTCCGTAGTTCCTCAAAACGTTTGCCGCGGGCCAAAACAGTTACGTCTTGCCTTGATGCGGCAAGTTTGCCCGCAAAAATACTGCCAATAACGCCGGCGCCGTAAACTAATATGCGCATTTCACTTTCTCCCTTCAAAGCCCTTTTCAGGAGACCACTCACATGTGCCCACAATATGGTAACGGCAATTGCAGCAATTGTCCCCGTCCCCCAGGGTTTTTGTTCGCTCAAATCCATTTTTCATCAGATGGGAAAGCAAATTATCCATCCGGCATATGCCCGGCAACATACCGTCCGCATCAAAATCATGTGCCAGCTTTTTCATCCCGCATTCCGTGATGTCCAATTCAAATGTGTTGTCATTAATTTCGCGGTATACAATTCGCCAGTCATATGGGTGCAGTCCATTCCCTTGCTGGCGTTCAACATGAGCGGCAGCCTTTTTGCGAAAACCGTTGATATATGTTTTGCCAGACCATTGGAGTAGAAACTTCGGTATGGCAGTCACCATTTTTTCGCTCATTAGCCAGATGTTCTCCCATGCTTCCTGCTGCTGCATCCCTAATTCCATAAAGGTCTTGTACCACGCAATATATGCCGGGCCAAATTGATAATTAACAGAAAAAATGCTTTTGCCGATATTTGGCGTAGCCGGCATTATTACTGCCAGTTTCTCTTTGGAGATTCTCTTGAACCTTCCCCAAAACGCCTTACCATACTTCCTAATCAAAGATTTACAGCTTCGCAGCATTGCAAATAAATAGATCATTTTTTTCATAGGCCAGGCTACCTCCCCAACTGTGGCGATTTCGAACAGACTCAAGCACTGCAGGGCATAAAAATACACATCCATAGAACAAATAACTGTCCCACAGATGTGCATGTTTCTGCAATCTGCTGCCACCCTTTCAGGTGACCCAGCCCCATGTACCTTACGTGAAGGTTCATCGCCTGCTCAGTTTGTACTGTTGATCCCGCATTCCTTTTACAGAATGTAATGCAGTGCAAAGAGATTACTTTGTATTATATACTTTGTAGCTGTTGCTGACAACAGCTTTATCGCTTCTGCGGCAAAAAACCGCCCCAATCGCCCTTACTGCCCTTACCATCCTGCCCTCTGAACACCCTGACATATTCTACTACTGGCTATCCGCTACAGACTATCCACAAAATCAGCCTTAAATTGTGCCGCCAGTTTTTCCTGCCAATCAGATACCGCTGCCAGTCTACCAAAGAAAAACCGCAAAGTCTTTGGTTCTTCGACAAACCTCAATCCGCCAATCAGATGCCGGTTTGCATAGAGCCAAACCAACCGGTCGATAGCGTATTTGACCTGGGATAGTGTAAACACCCTTCTTGGCATCGCTAGTCGCAGTAATTCCATATCAGCAAAAGCCTCACTGCCATCTGGACTTCTTTGTTCCGACATCGTGCCTCTTTCCATGCCACGGATGCCGCCGGCAATATACAGGGCCGCCGCCAGCGCTCCCGCCGGGTACTCATTTTGGGGAATATGATCGACAAATTGCGCCGCATCGATGTGGCAGCCAAGACCACCGGCTGGCGTTACTACCGGAATGCCATGCCGGATTAATTCTGACGCCATCCAGGCAATAAACTGGGGACCTTGACTGATGATATCTTCGTCCATCGTCTCGTCCAGTCCAACTGTTAGCGCCTCCATTTCTCGGACAGACATACCTCCGTATGTTAAGAAACCTTCATATAACGGGATAAGCTCCCGCATCTTCAGATATAGCTCCCTCTCGCTGGTGCATATTCCCCCGCCCCTGGCAAACCCCAGCTTACGTCCAGAAAAGTAGGTAATGTGACATAAGCTGAAGATACGATGGGCTATTTCTTTAATGCTCATAGACTGGCATTGTGGTTCTCTTTCTTTGATAAAGTACAGGTTGTCTGCTAATAAACTGGCATCCAACACTAGCAGGAGGTCATTTGCATCGCAAACTTTTCTGACTGCCTCAAGATTCTCAAGTGAAAATGGCTGGCCACCAATCAAGTTTGTGCCCGCCTCCATGCGGACAAATGCGATTTTTCCATTTCCCCATTTCCGAATTAAATCCCTAAGCTTTTGAAGATCCATATTACCTTTAAAGGGATGCTTACTGGTAACCGATAGTCCCTCATCGATCACAATTTCTTCGATGACACCGCCATTTAGGACAACATGCGCCTTCGTAGTCGTAAAATGGTAGTTCATCGGTACGATGGTGCCAGGTTTGACAAACACTTGCGCGAGTATATTTTCACAAGCCCTTCCCTGATGGGCCGGAAGGAAAAACTGTGTGCCAAACAGTTCTTTGATTTTGCTCTCCAATCTGAAATAGGATTCGCTGCCTGCATAACTATCATCAGCAAGTAGCATAGCTGCCTGCTGACGTTCACTCATCGCATTTACACCGCTATCCGTCAACATGTCCAGAAACACGTCGCGGTTCTTCAGCAGATAAGTATTATTGCCAGCTTCTTTGATGTACTCCAGACGATTCTCTAAAGGTGGCAGCTGCAGTTTTTGTACTATTCTGACCTTATGCATTTCAAGCGGCACTTGTTCGCCGCTAAAGAATCTAACTTTCGACACTTTAATCATTCCTCCATGTAATCCGTGATTTAATGATTTTCCAGGCCAAGGCCTGATAGGCATAGTCAGCCTCCATGCTCCCACCGCCCTTCTAATAAACTAAAAACCCGCCCTTTGTGCGTTCAAATACACAAAGGACGGGAATCTCCCGTGTTACCACCTAAATTTATCAGTATCTTACGATACCAACCTTATCAAGTGCCGGCCCAAACAGCGAGCACTTTAGCACTATAACGGGTGCAGGTTGCCGTCTTAGCCTAATAGGTGATTAACCTTTCGGTAAGCAGTTCTCAGGATGTATTCAGAATAATATCCCCTGCCCCTTTCACCAACCGGTGGCTCTCTGTAAGGTCTTCTTATTCTTACTGGTTCCTGATCATCACTATTTAGCCTTATTAATGCTTTCCCAGAAAACTAAAACAATCTCACGTTACCTAAGTTAGAGATTTCCAGAAAGAAAGCAGTATTCCTCCAACAATAGTAATTCCTTTATCTCCCTTTAAAAAGATGCTGGGCGGCTCCGGTTCTATGCGTCTTCCTTACTGGCATCCCGGGCAAAAGCCCCTGAAATATACGTTCTTTTCATTAATCCTGCAATTCTTCAGATCGGCCAACTGCAATGCTTCCAGGTTAATGGCGAAATCAAAGACTTCGCCGCAACTCTCACACTTAAAATGACCGTGAGTCTTGACGTCAATGTCGTATCGGGCTTCGCTCTCTTCAGTCTTGATTAACTTCACCAAATCCGCTTCCACTAATATCTTCAATGTGTTGTAAATCGTTGTTTTGGATAATGTCGGAATTACCTTCTGCAGATCGGTATAGATCTTGTCAGCGGTTGGATGAATGCGGTTTTGGACGAGATACTCCAAAACCTTCAATCTCTGATATGAGAGATGGATTTTCTTGGCTTCCAATTCTTTCTTTAGCAGCTCGACTGATATTTCCATCTTTTCCCCCTGCATTGCAACCAATTCTTTCCCCAATTACTATTATCGGCTGCTATCGAGCAATGTTTAGGCAAACATGATATTATCCCCCAATTATGTGGCCAAGCGGCCGGCTATTTTAAGCCGGCTGCTGCGATTTGGCGGCCAAATTCCATGGCGGCCTCTTGTTGCTTTGCATCAGGATTCCACATATTCTTAAGCCCTTCGTCGACGACCTCGAAACCGGCGTCTGCCAAGAGTCCATTAAGTACCTTGACAGATTCGCCACTCCACCCATAGCAACCGAAGGCGGCCGCTTTTTTGTTTTTGAATTTCATTTCTTTCATCAGGTGTAAAAAGCCAGCCATCCCGTGCAGAATGCTGTTGGCCATGGTCGGCGATCCTGCCACCACCATTTTTGACTTGAAAATCTCAACGATCAGGTCGTTCTCGTCACGCTTAGCCCTGTTGATCGCTTTTACCTGAGCAGTCGGATCGGCCTGACGGATCCCGGCGGCGATTTTTTCAGCTAAGGTTTTCG
>DHDG01000060.1:51860-61870 GCA_002399265.1 Firmicutes bacterium UBA4882
GCCATGACTGGTGGCAATCATCTCGAACGGCAGTTTGAGAGCGAGGATCTCATCCAACTTTTTGCGCAGAATGGCGCTGAATGGTGTCAAAATATTGGCGTAGTATTTCAGCGCCTCATACATCAGCTCGCACTGATCCACCAGGTCGTTAAACAGGGCGTCTGAGGCGTAATGTTGCCCAAAGGCATCATTGCTGAACAAAATATTATCACCGGTCATGAAAGCCGCCATGCTGTCCGGCCAGTGTAACATGGTCATTTCAACAAAAATTAACTCTTTGCCATTGCCCAGATCCAGCCTGTCCCCTGTTTTGACCACCCGGAAGTTCCAGTTTTGATGGTATTGCCCTTTTAACGATTTTACCGCGTTGGCTGTGCAATAAATAGGCGTATCCGGTATGTACTGCATCAATTCCGCCAAAGCCCCACTATGATCAACTTCTCCATGATTAACGACGATGTAATCGATCTGTTTCAGATCAATCTCTGATTTTAAGTTTTCGACAAACTCCTTCGCAAAAGGCAGCCAGACCGTGTCAACCAACACCGTTTTTTCTTCTTTGATGAGATAAGAATTATATGTGGAGCCTTTATGCGTTGACAGCTCCTCACCATGAAATCGCTGTAGTTCCCAGTCGACTTTGCCTACCCAATACACATTGTTCTTAATCGCTTTCTTCATCGTGCACCCTTCCTTCATCCTATGTTTTTGTTATGGTTTTCTAAAACGCGGCTTTAATGTGACATAACGGTTTTGCTTTCCCTCCCATATTATGTTATATTATAGCCACAATTGGAACGCCAACACTGGGAGGAGTACGCGTCATGAATCATCAGACCCCCGACACGCCGCCGAAACTCGTCGTCCTCCACCCCGATTTCGCTAAGCTGCAGGCGGATGTCGCCAAAATTCGTATTGAACTATCCATGCTTGTTCTCGAGAGAGACGACCTGATTTTTCAAGAATGCAAGAACATCGAAATGGCTTACATGCTTTCACTTGGTGCGCTTGAGTACAAGGTTTATGAAGCTGAGTGTGCTGCGCTGCGACTCAAACGTAAAGCAGAACTAATCCAGGCGCAGCAGAACCGGCAGGAAAAAGTCATCCTCTCCAAAATCGAAGACACTCTGGAACGTGAATTTGCTGAATACCAGGCCAAGCTGGACAAGCAGATTGACAAGATGAACGCCGCACTCGACCGGAATCGTCACGGCGAGCCGCTGACGGACGCAGAAAGCCGCGAAATGAAACAGCTCTACCGCACCATTATTAAAGTACTCCACCCGGACCTAAATCCGGATCTCAGTGCTGCTCAAATCCAACTGTTTCATAGGGCCGTCGAGGCATATGAGCATGGTGCATTGAACGATCTGAGAATTATAAGCGCCATGGTATCCGAGCCAGCCACCCCTGTCACCAGATCCGATGCGCTGGCCGTTTTGATCAAAGAAAAAGAACGGCTGACATTGCTACTCCAACACGTCAAGAAAATTATTACCGAAATTAAGTCCCAGTACCCCTACACCATGAAAGCGCTCGTGCAAAGTCCGGAAAAAACCGCCGCCCGGAAAGCTGAACTGGAAGAACAGCTGCAAAACTGGGGTGAAATCGTGGCCGCATACACTGCCAGAATTGAGGAGTTGTGCAAATGGGCGACCTAATCAAAGACAAAGGAGGCGATCTGATCGGCTTGTTCCACGGCAAGAACGGAGAGATCGCCATACCCAAACCCTTTGAACGCGACATTTTTCTCTTTGATACACACGTTGCAGGAACTAGCCATGTCGAAGGTATCGAGGAGCTAGAGCCGCATCTCAATATCGACGACAGACTGGCCTTCTTCCGCGAACCCGATAACCCGCACGATTCACAAGCGATCGTCATCAAAAATGCGGATGGCGTGAAGATTGGCTATGTCCCCAAAGCTGATAATGTAATTTTCGCACGCCTAATGGACGCCGGAAAGCTGCTCTTCGCCCGCATTACTTCCAAAGAAATCACCGACGGCTGGCTGAGGATTGGCATCAGGGTATATTTACACGAGTAAAGGGCGGACATGAATAAAACTAGGCCCTCTCAGCACCCGTTTCCTGCATCTCATAGATTTTTTGCAGCGCTGTGATTTGTCGATTTTTCGCGCTCGGTGACTGCGAAAACATGAATTTCTGCAAGAACCGGTAACCGAATTTAATGATGATCATCTCAGGGATTAAGAAACTCTCATTCGGCGCGACGTCCATACATTCCGACAATCCGCCCCCGCCTGATAATCCGCCCGATAATCCGCGACGATAGGCGGGAACAAGCCTACGATAGTATTCGTCCAGGTACGCGACATCCGTGTCGTCCGCGATTAAGCTGGCGATATCCTCACCCGCAAAACCCCATCCAACGCAGTCCCAGTCGATTAGGTGTATTTTGCTGTCTTGCGAATAGAAGATGTTTTCAATCCAGAAATCCCGATGACTTAAAACTACGGGCAGGCGTTTAATATTCGAGAAGATTGTTTGTGATTCCTGTTGCGTGGTAATGAGCATCCGGCGCAGATGTTCCGGGAGACTGCATGTACTGGAATAAAGATAACGATACTCCTCTGTGTCCGAAGTCCACTGCCTGAATTCACGCTCCATAAACCCAGTATTGCCTAACCAGGAGACGTCCCCAAATTCCAATTTTCCGGGGTGCTGATGGAGACCGAGATCGAGATCGAGACGACAACGAAGACGGCCCTGAAAACGCCCCCACTCTTCGGCAGCCTGTTCGAGGGCTTCGATAGTAAGATTGCTACCGGATACACCATCGATGTGCTCCATCCAGATCTCAATTTCATCGTCGCCATGCAGCTTTGTGGCATAGCATTTCGGGGAACGCAATGAATCCGTAAAGGCAGCGCTAAAATCCGAACTATAAAAATCATACTCTCTGCGCCATGAATCTGGATCGCCGGGGCGTTCCCACTTTTTCTGTGTTTTCCAAACTACTTCATATGGTATGCTCCTGTGATCGGCGGTTTCCGCCGTACCCGTGACAAGCCTAACATCGCCCAATGTTCCGCCATGTAGCTGCTTTGTTTGGTAATTAGCGTTGATGACATCTGTGCCAAGCTTTTTACTTAAAACCTGGGTCAGCGTCGCGGGATTAATATAGATCTGTTCAGTCTTTTCAATACAATTCTTTGAAAGGCTCATCTCTTAGTTCCTCCATTTTTCTTCTTCATTTGCTTGCTCCAAATGGAGATTGATTTGTCTCGTGCCTTTTTGTTTGTCAGATAAGTCGCTTTCTCATCCACAAATCTCTTTTCCTGCATTTGCGCCAAGTAAAGTTCCCAACGTTCATGCGCTAAAGAGCCATCGTCGAGGGCTGCCAGAATCGCACAACCCGGTTCGGTTTTGTGGCGACAATCGCTAAAGCGGCATTGTGAGAGCAAATCCTCCACATCGCCAAATCCTGCGCTAATCCCTTCATCTGCGTCATACAACCCAAGCTCGCGCATTCCCGGCGTATCGATCACCATCGCACCGGACGGAAGCATGAAAAGCCGTCGGTATGTCGTAGTGTGTCGGCCTCGGCTGTCCTCTTCGCGAATCGCCTTTACAGCCATTACCTCTTGCTGCATCAGAGCGTTAAGCAGCGACGATTTCCCCACGCCAGACATCCCAAGAAACACTACGGTCTTTTCAGGCTGCAAATATGCGTTCAGTGCTTCCATGCCAAAACCCGTATGGCTGGAAACTGCGTGAACCGGCACATCAGGCGCGACTTTTTGAACTTCAGCTACAGACGCTTCAAAATCCGGGGACAAATCCGCCTTTGTCAAAATCACCACAGGCTGCGCACCGCTTTGGTACGCCTGCGTCAGATAACGCATAATGCGGTTAACGTTGAAGTCCTGATTCAGCGATGACAGGACAAAAACGAAGTCGAAATTCGCTGCCACTACCTGTTCCAAGATAGTTTTGACATATCCGACCGCATGTCCTGAAAAATCACTGCGTACAAATCTTGACCGGCGCGGCAGTGTTTGAAGGATCTGGCTATCTCCGCTGACATTGTACTTGAGCAACACAAAATCACCCGTAGTAGGAATTTCATCTGACGCGACATCAAAGTAATTACCTGATTTCAATCTCCCGAAACATTCACCATATTCACAGACGAGAGCATAACGCTCTTTGTGGACAGCAGTAACCCTGGCCGGTATGTAATTATCCTTCAGAGTATCAATGTCAGTTGGCGAAAGCATCGTCGGAATGAAGCCATAATCTGCTAAGTTCATATTCAATTCATCCCTTTTCCTTTAGTTCGTTTTTTGCTCATCCATTTTCAGTGCATCTTTCGCCTCGCGAAATGGGCACAAAAATACCGCAGCAAGCAGCCTTCCAAAGCTGCAAACTGCGGTTCATTACAGGTAATGCAAGTGTTAAATAAAATAAACACGGGCACACCTGTTCGCATGCCCGTAGAAGTCTACAGTATTCACGAAAGGTTACTCGATACGGCACAGCAACAAAAGACGTATTTGCGTTCAAACCGTCCCGTCTCAATACTCTTCAAAACTCACCGCGAGAACATTACCGTGCCCAATATGCTGTTTTAGACCAAAGCCACCTCAAAAATTACAGCCATATGCTCAAAACAGCTCCTTTCGTGCTATTCTAATCCTATTTTTGGCGTGACAGAGCGCAAAAACATTTCGAAACGCCGTAAAATAACGTATTAATTATATTAGGAGATCCACAAAAAGTCAATCGGAAGGACAAGGGGGCGGTTCTTTTGTGAGCACAGAAGAACCGTCCCCTATTTCTATTTTAATTAGAAGATATCAAGCGCGGAATTACCATCCTGAAGTAACCCGCCCTAACCTCTAGCCTGTTGCAGGATCTTCACGACCTCATCAGTCCTGAGTACCTTGCCGTAAGAGACTACTTTCCCGTCGACAACAAGCGCCGGAGTTGTCATCACACCGTATGCAGCGATTTGCGCAAAGTCGGTTACATGGTCAATCGTTGTGTCCATGCCCAACTGCTCAAGGGCTGCTTTAGTCGCTGCTTCAAGTTGATTGCATTTGGCACAGCCACTTCCGAGCACTTTTACGGCTGCGCCTTCGGTTTTGGCTTTTGCCGCCTTTGCCATACTTTCTGCGTCGCAGTTACCCCCGCAGCAACAAGACGCGTTTTTTTCATCTTTGTCTTTCTTCCCAAATAACGCCATCATAAGCATCTCCCTTTTTTCGAGTTTTTCATTTTTAGACTCTGCTATTCATCAATTCTATTCATCAACTCTATCCTTCAACAGCAATTGCCACCGCAAGAACAACCCGACTTGTTTTTCTTGCCATTAAAGAAGCTTTTCAAGTTTGCGGGCAACTCATACCCGCTACCGCAAGGCAAGCTCGCAGCTTTTTGTTATAATTTCTACCTTCCTTCCTCCTAGACCAATAGCGGCTGTAATGCGTTAAATAAGTAGCCGACAATGATAATTCCTATAGTACAGATGGCAATGAATAGCGCCAGCAGCTTCGGCTTAACTGCCTTGCGGAGCATTATGATCGATGGCAATGACAGAGTAGTAACGCCCATCATGAAAGATAGCACCGTACCCAGTTGGGCACCTTTGAAAAGCAGTGCTTCCGCAATTGAAATTGTGCCGAAGGTATCGGCATACAATGGTATGCCAATCAGCGTTGCCAGGATTACGCCGAAGGGATTTTTTCTTCCCAGCAGAGATACCACCCAGTCCTTGGGTATCCAGTTATGAATAATCGCCCCTATGCCAACACCAACCAAGATGTAGGGAATGACTTTTTTAAAGGTTGATAGTGTTTGCTCCTTTGCATAAATCAGCCGATCTCTTTTAGTAAGATCCGGTGATTCGATATCTACATTTCCGGCAGCCCGAATAAAGCTCTCGACATACTTTTCCATGTTCATTTTCTCAATGAGCGTGCCGCCAATTATGGCAATTGCCAAACCGAACACTACGTAAAGAACGGCGGTTTTTGCGCCAAATATGCTCATCAGCAGAATGAGAGAACCCAGGTCTACCATTGGCGAAGAGATCAAGAATGAAAAAGTAACTCCAAGCGGCAAACCTGCGGAGGTAAAGCCAATAAATAACGGGATAGATGAGCAGGAGCAAAACGGCGTTACCGTTCCAAGCAAGGCGGCCACTGAGTTAGCCCAGATGCCGTGAAAGCGTCCTAATATCTTCTTGCTGCGTTCCGGAGGGAAATAGCTTTGGATATAGCTGATCATGAAAATCAGGACGCATAGCAAGACTGCGATTTTCGTAACGTCATAGGCAAAAAACTGAATGCTTCCGACCCAGCGATTGGAAGTGTCCATCCCCAAAACAGTTAGCACGCTTCCGATTAAGTCATTCAGCCACCTCATGCCGAGGATTTGGTTCTGCAAAAAGTCCCAGATCGTTTTTAGTATTGGCATCAAAGAGCCTCGCTTTCTTCCACCACTTTGCTCGGTGTGATCAGTTCTCTTAGCAGAGCGATCGCATCAGCGCTGCCGTTTACACTGATCTTGTAGTTGGTCCATTTGCCTTCCTGCCGGCTCTCCACAACGCCTGACTCAACCAAAACCTTCATATGGTAGGAAAGCCCTGACTGTCTCACCCCTAACTGTTCCACCAAATCACAGGCACATTTTTCACCATCGCACAATAACTCCAGTATTTGCAGCCGTGTTTCGTCGCAAAAGGCCTTGAAGACTTTTGCGTGTTCTTTATAAATTGTTGCCAAACTTGCTATCACCTCATATCAAAAATAATTGATACTTAACACGTTCTCAGTATATGCGTCATATCAAATTTTGTCAATATGATAATAAGAAAAATGACAGAGGGGACACAAGGGGACGGTTCTTCTGTGCTATTCCAGACCTTAACGCCCGGCAGCACAGAAGAACCGTCCCCTTGTGTCATTCAGAAGAGCCGGCCACTGTCCCTAGATATTACCTGTGTCTTATTGGCAGTACATGTTTGATAAATTTATCAGGATCAAAATAGAAGTATGACACACGCCCGGCAGAATGATCCGGGACATAATCTGTGCCACTGTAATCAAAACTGTCAATGGCAGTCTGCAGTTTATCACCAACTGATTCGCATTCCTGCTCATAATCAAAGCTACCATGCTCAAATACAATATACTCCGCTTCCGGAACACGCGCCACTAGCATCTGCTTGGGAAGCTCACCGTCATAATCGGCTGGCAAGCGCACCCCATATGCTTCCGCTGATTTTCCGTTTTCAAAGATCCGCCCCATAATCTGGCCACTGAACTTGCCAATCACGTCGTCTTCCCCGTCCAGTTTACCCTTGATGCTATCCAACAGACCACAGATGGTGTCACAATCCATGTCGAGGATTACATCCTGTTTCTCCCAAAAATCAAAGTATCCGTCGCTCTCATAATTCTTGATGTGCAGGAACTGGTGCGCAGGGATTGACACAAAATAGACTTTAATGTCCTTTGACGATTTCGCCATTCCAATCTCCCCCAAGCCTAATAAGTAACGGTCAAAGGTAATGAGTTTTGTACGGAGTACCACCGGTTTTGGCTTGGCCCGGTATGTACTTGGTGGAATGCCATAGGCGGCCTTAAACGACCGGCAAAACGCTTCATGGGAGGAGAACCCGTAATCCACGGCGATTTCAAGAATACTCCTTACTGTATCGCGCACGTCAATCAGTGCGAAGGCAAGACGCCGCTTGCGCAGGTAATCCCGAAAACAAATCCCCGACAATTCTTTAAACTTGCGCGTCATGTAGAATTCGGAGTAACCATTTTCTTTTGCGATCGCACGCAGCGTAAGGCTGTCGTCGTCACGATTCGCTATACAGCGGTCGATGCCGTCCGCGATTTTTTGCACTTGCTGATGCCATTCGTACATGCTCATCACCTCCCGTCCTGATTACATTTTAGACAATTCGGGGGACGTCTGTTTGACTTTAGTTGCGCAAGACGCAGGTGCACCAAGACCGCGGGAAAACGCAGGGACGGTTCATCCGTCTCGCCCTATTCGAATCTCTTGTTTTGGGACGAGACGGATGAACCGTCCAACCGTCCCTGCGTCTTCCTTGTCTCAAATCCTAACGTGAGGTTGGTCTTTTTTCAACTCTCTTGTTCCAGCCTAAAACTATTTCTATGGTAATCAATCAACTTGTCTCGTTTCATGTGGGACAGTTCTCTTGAAAGTGCGCTACGCTCAACATTGAGGTAATCAGCCATTGCATTTCTGTTTATGGGAACAGAAAATGTGCGGCTTTTCTGTTCGTGAGATACTCGCTGAAGGTATGTCAGAATCTTATCCCGCACAGTGGGTTTTAGAAGACAATCAATGCGCTCATGCAATACAAGCCCCTTTTCGGCAACAATAGCAATGTAATTCCGTAGCAATCTTTCGTGCTTTGGACAGCCCTTTGGACACCGTTCAATGATACGGTCATACGGGATACGCAAAACGGATACTTCATCCTGCGCCTGAACCGATACCGGGCTTTTATGATCGGGGTTGGCCGCCAGCATGACCCCTATTTCGCTGCCCTTTTCAAGCAAGGTGATGATAATCAATCTATCCGCAGCATCCCACTTGATAGACTGACCACGCCCAGAAAGCATAATGCCAAAATCGTATACGTTTCGTCCTTCCTCAACAATAAAATCTCCTTTTACGTAATCAACGCGCTGGGCATGGATACAGTCGATAAGGCCGGGCATTTCAGCAGGCGGAATGCCCGAAAACAATTTTGTATGCACCAAATCCTCAATATATCCAATCATACCATGTCTTCACCTTCGCCTAATAGTTCCTTCACCTAATAATTTGTTGCACACGCAACAAATTATTACACCCAATCATAATATAATGGAGGCTATAAGACAAGCTTTTTGCTTCGTCACCCAGTCGAAAAATAACCGCTGGAGGACAGAATCAAAAAATGAACGCTGCTTTTACCTATTCCCTTTATATCGTAGCTGCCGTTCTGCTTGGCATATCTTTTGTGAACGATAAAAAGAAAACCGCGCTATCGCTTAAAAGAGCATGGAAGATGTTCATAAACATGCTGCCTCAGTATGTAGCAATCCTATTGCTTGTCGGGTTGCTGCTAGTGGCTGTCACCCCTGGAACAATCCAGCGCGTCATAGGCACAGAAAGCGGCTTTTGGGGTATGCTGATAGCATCTTTGCTTGGCGCGATCACGTTAGTACCCGTAATCGTGGCTTTTCCCATTACTGCCGAGCTCTTGAAAAATGGCGCAGGGGTTACGCAAATAGCGATTTTCATTTCCACCCTTACAATGGTGGGCTTTGTTACCCTGCCAATGGAAATAAGGTATCTTGGAAAAAAGGTTGCCATACTACGGAATGTGCTTGCGTACCTGTTCGCCTTTGTCACAGCCTTTATAATCGGGGCGGTGTTGACATGAAAATGCTGCTTAAGAGACAATGGTTTCTTTTGACGGTAATCGCTGTCAATTTAGTTATGCTGATATTCCAGCCGCAGGTAGAGTTAACCACCCTGCGCTTCGCGGGCAAGAACTTTCTCAATTTCTTATTCATGCTCACGCCGATTTTCGTTTGCGTCGGCCTTATGGACGTATGGATAGAACGAGATACCATGGTTAAGATAATGGGTGCAAAATCCGGCTTCAAAGGTGTGATTGTCGCGCTGCTGCTGGGCGTGGTGACAGCAGTTCCTCTGTACGCGTTGCTGCCGGTTGCCGGTGTGCTTCTTAAAAAAGGAAGTCGGATTTCAAGCGTATTGCTTTTCATATGTGCGAGCACAAGTATCCGTATTCCTCTGCTGCTATTTGAGATTTCCTCTTTAGACTGGCAGTTTACGTTTATGCGACTCATTCTGAATGTCTTTGTGGTTTTCGCGATCGCGTTTATTATTAAAAAACTGTTGTCGGAAACGGACGAAAAGGCGATTTACGAAAACTCGGATAAGCTATAACACAAATAACACAAATAGGGACGGTTCTTCTGTGTCATT
>DHDG01000060.1:61998-66118 GCA_002399265.1 Firmicutes bacterium UBA4882
ATGACACAGAAGAACCGTCCCCTCGTGTCACTGTAATAAGTGAGCTTGACATTTTATGCAAAGCGAACTATACTTATTTTGCAAGGTGTGCTTTGCATTTGGAGGTGACGAATATTTGAAATCAAAAATCGCGGACCTGCGCAAGCAGAAGAAAATTACGCAGGAAGAACTGGCGAACGCCGTAGGGGTTACTCGACAGACAATCACGTCCATTGAAGTGGAAAAGTATACGGCCTCGCTTGTTTTGGCGCACAAGATTGCAGAGTACTTTGACAGTACAATCGAGGAAATATTCGATTTTTCGGATGGGGAGGAGCAATAAACCATGGAAAACTACAGACGGAAAGTACGCAACCGCATTATTATTGCAGGAATCTATTGCGCGATAGTCTTAATCCTAACCGCTGCCTCAGCAATTGCTGGTCTGGATGATTCTGCGACCTCGTTCGGTCTCGGCTTTGGGGTAGGTATTGGAGCCGTCGCGATATTCTTCATGATCAAGTATCGCGGCGCATTAAAAAGCGAAGATAAGCTTAAAAAGCTATACATTGAAGAACATGACGAACGCCAAAAGCATGTAAATGCCCTGGTTGGTCGCACAGGCATCAACGTCTTGATCCTGTCTTTTGCTTTGGCAATGCTGATCTCTCATTATTTCAGCCAGACGATATTCTTCACGCTACTCGCAGCAACGCTGTTTACTGTTGCCGTCAAGGCAATACTTGGCTCATATTATAACAAGAAAGTCTGAAAGAAGGAAGACGCGGGGACGGAGGAACCGTCCCCTCATGTCCCCTTGTATCTTCCCGTTTCTATTATCTAATCCCATACAATACCGCCATTATTATCATACAGGATCCAGCAGCCAAGTTTTCCTGTGCTCAGAATACTTTCGCGCAAACCTCCACGACAAAATGCGCTATCCTCAATGACATATGTATATCCTGCCTGTTCGGAAAATCCATTGAATACACCCTCATCATTATCAAAATAAGATTCATCCAGCTCGACCGCACTATCCCGCACTTGTGCGATTGTTATACCAAGGAGATTACCGCTAATATCGAAGCACTGATCGGAAAGAGAAAGAACGGCGGATGTCGTCTTGCTCTTCACGTCAAGGCAATAGATACAATAGTAATCATGATTGTTACCGCCATATCCGAAATAATACAGCATGCCCTCGGTATAATTGAAAAAATCCCCCCCAGTTAAGAGCACCTGCTCCTGGCCGGAAAAACCGATATGACAAAATGTGTTTTTATCGACTGCCCAGTAGTAAATGCCTGTTTCGTCGGCACAAACATTGTGCGTGTATTTCTCGCAAATATTAGATAAGGTCCCTGTTTGCATATTATAAGCGCACAGTTTATTCGTAGATCTGCAGTAAAGAACGCCATCATAGTAAGCCGCAACTTGCATATCAGCAACCAGGAGCTCAGGCGCACTACCGTCTAGCTCCATATGGTATATCTGCACAGAGTTGTTTTTGTCCCGCATATCAAAATACATGCCGCTATCTGTGACATACAGATTGCAGCAGTATCCGTCGATAAGCTTGTGACGCTCTGTGCCATCTGCTCGAATGCGATAGAGGGAAAAATTATCCCGATAATTAGAGTAATAGACCCATCCTTCAAGCACATTTATGTAACATGGACAATCGTCACTAAGCCAAGTTTTCTTGGTGCCGTCAAGTCTTGCCTTGTAAAGCTTCCAGCTATCAGCCTCGCTTCTATAATATACCCACCCGTTTCTGTCACCGCCCATGAGGCCTCCTGCGGCAATATTACCACCGATGAAGCCCAGGTTTTCAGTTGTTTCGCCGGCGGATGCAGTTTCTTTAATGCGACAAGCCGTAAACGTAAGCATAATAATAGTGCCTATCAATAACGCAAAAAGGAACCTTTTCAAAATAAATCACCCGAGTCCTGATTATATACCTCTCTGCGCTATTGATAAAGGTCCAATTGAAAATCTATTCCCACGACTTGATATGAGCCATTCTTTATGTTAAACTAAGCATAATTTCTATCTCATAAACAATACTAAAGAATAAATATAAAGGCGCTGACGAGGAAGAGTAAGCGGATATTGCTTTTACAGAGAACCCACTTAAGCTGAGAATGGGTAAAGCGAAAAACGCTGAACATGGCCTCTGAGCCTCGCACCGAACCGTTATCACAAACGGCGTAGACTGCGACGGGTTCGCCCGTAACAGCGATAGGGTTTCGATGGACCATTGCCCATCCGAACCTGATAAGGCTTGTTTCGTGAGAAATGAGCGAATTAGGGTGGTAGTGCGAAGCTGCAAATGCTCTCGTCCCTAAATAACGGCATTGCCGGAGTTTGGGGGTGAGGGCATTTTTGTATCCATTTGTGCCTAATGACAAAGAAAAGAGAGGTATCTTGCGATGAAAAACATTTTGATTGGCGGAGCTTGGCCATATGCCAACGGCTCCCTCCATATTGGCCACATTGCAGCGCTCTTGCCGGGCGATATTATTGCCCGTTATCACAGAGCCATCGGAAATCGTGTGTTTTATGTTTCGGGCAGTGATTGCCATGGAACACCTGTTGCTATTCGTGCGAAACAGGAAGGCAAAACGCCAGGTGCAGTCAGCGATTTTTACCATGCTCAATTTGTCGATGTCTTCAACAAACTGGGGTTTTCTTATGATCTTTATACGAAGACCTCCGATAGACTACATATCAAATACGTTCAAGAATTTCACCGGAAATTGTATGAAGGCGGCTATATTCATGAGAGGACTGTAAAGCAGGCCTTTTGTCAATCATGCAATAAGGTTTTGACTGATCGCCTCATTGTCGGCAAATGCCCAGCTTGCGGGGCGGCCACGCGTGGCGATCAGTGTGATGCCTGCAACGAAGTACTGGATGTCGACACGGTCGTTGATGCGAAATGCTCGGAATGCGGATCTTCTCTGGCTTTTGGGGAAACGACACAGCTCTATCTGGAAATTTCAAAACTCACTTCTGAGCTTACGGAGTACTTGAATGATCATAAAAAATGGCGTAAGAATGCGATCGCCTTTACCAAGAGGTATATCGATGAGGGACTACGCGACCGTGCTATCACCCGCGACCTTGACTGGGGTATTGATGTGCCCAAAGCCGGTTATGAGAATAAAAAGATCTATATCTGGGCTGAGAATGTACTTGGATATCTCTCGGCCAGTGCTATTCTGTGCGCCGAACGCAACATTCCATTCGTTGAGCTTTTCGGTGCGGACGCAGGCCCAGGCGCAGGCGGAAACGCGGACGCGGACGCAAACGCACGCCACTACTATGTTCACGGAAAGGATAACATTCCATTCCACACCATCATTCTGCCGTCGTTACTGCTAGCCCATGGCGGAGGCTTCTGCGGAGGCTTCCATTTGCCGGATGACATTATCTCAAGTGAGTATTTGACGCTTGAGAGACGCAAGATTTCGACCAGCCAGAACTGGGCTGTATGGGCAAGGGATATTATAGACAGATATAACCCCGACGCCCTGAGATACTTCTTTATCGCTAACGGACCGGAGAAACGGGATACCGATTTTTCCTGGCGAGAGTTTGTTGAGCGCAATAATAATGAGTTACTTGGCGCATATGGCAATTTCGTCCATCGGACGCTGTCCTTTATCATTAAATATCAGGGTGGCGCTGTGCCTGAAGCAGAGGCTAACAGCGAATTGCAGAAACGCATTACCGCAGCCTTTGGCGTTATTGGCCGGAAGATCGAAGATGGCCATCTTAACGACGCACTCGACGACGCTTTTGAGTTGGTGCGGTTCGGGAATAAGTATTTCGATTCCGGCAAACCATGGAAAACAAGGAAAGAGAACGAGATTGAGTGCGGCGCGACTATATTTAATTGCGTTCAGCTGATCGCGAATCTCGTTGTTTTGCTGGAGCCGTTTCTACCCTTTTCCTCAGCAAAAATCCGGGGATGGTTCCACATCGACAATTCCTGGGAAGTTAAGTCCATTCCTGTGGGGTTTTGCATACCCGCACCAGAAATCCTATTTGAACGCCTTGACAAAAAAGTGGCTGAAGATGAGGTGGCCAAGTTGCTGAGCCAGAAAACAGTATAGCAGCAGAGCGGGCCAGC
>DHDG01000060.1:66290-72924 GCA_002399265.1 Firmicutes bacterium UBA4882
TGAGACACAAGGGGACGGTTCTTCTGTGCTGACACAGAAGAACCGTCCCCTTGTGTTATCTTAGCCCCCTTGTGTCATCCAGCCAAAGAATTTGAATTTATCTTTTCAATCAAACATATGCATAGATAATAAATAGCACTTGGGATTGGACGTAATTACCATGCTCAATAAAGCGTTTAAATGGCTGCTAATCTCGTCATGCGCACTACTACTGTGCAGCGTCTTTATTATATATGTTATTGAAAGCATCGACGCCATTCTATCTGAACAGGCTGAGGGTTCAGAACACGCCGAGCGCGAAAGCAAATCAGCCCAGGCCAAAACCGCGCCTGAATCGCAGCCTGACAGGCCGGTATCAACCGATCGCCACGATGTTGCCGTTGCCGGGATTCCCGAGAATTCACCATGGCGAGTCATTGAACTCAGCGAGAGCCATGACAACCAGCTGCAGTATTACAGCCCACACAATGTGAATTTTGACGACGGGCACGTTGCGATAACTACCCACGAAGAATTAATAGGCAATAAGCGCTATACCTCAGGAATGGTGGAAAGCAAACACGCCTACCTTTACGGCAAATTTTCCTTTGTCATCGGTGTCTCGGAGGGAAAAGGGCTCTTCCCCGCGATCTGGCTCATGCCTGCGGAGAATAAAGCCCTGCCCGAAATCGACATCTTCGAAATGATCGGCAGCGCACCCGACGAGTTCTATGGAGTGGTGCACTATATGGACGGCTCCGCCCAAGCGCGGGATTTCTTCAAAACAAAAGTAGCCAGAAAAGATACTTATCTGATCGAGTTTGAGTGGACGCGAGAAAGTTTGCGTTGGTTTATAGACGGAGAGTGTAAGTTTGAAACCTCCAAATGCGTTCCGGATGAGCCGATGTATTTGATCGTCAATCAAGCAGTAGGCGGTCAATGGCCGGGCGTACCGGACGAGAACACCTTATTTCCCGCCACTTTCATTTTAAAGTCATGGGCCGTAGAGCCTGAATGGAGCCAACCGCGATGATTATCGGCATTGTCGCAGTTTTTACGTTCTTGAGCACATTCTTTGCCATACTGCACTTCATCTGCTCCTTTTACTACCGCAAGGAGCCAGAGCGCGCCCCGCGAAAAACGTTGGGCTTTTCACTCATCATCCCTTGTTTTAACGAGGCGCTGATCCTTAAAAACACATTAAGCGGCGTTTTGCGGTTGGACTATGAAGACTATGAAGTCATATTCATCAACGATGGCTCCAAGGACAACACTATGTCGACTCTTTTCGAACTGTTGGAACTCGAGCCGCTGGAAATCGAGCCGTTTCCGCTGCAATGCATGCCAAACGAAACCGACCTTGGCGCAGGTTTCAGCGAGGTGTACTATTCGGCGAAATACGCGAATATATTCGTCGTGGACAAAGTAAACAGTGGCAAGGCCGCCAGCTTGAACGCCGGCGTGTCCCTGAGCAGCAAGGAAATAATCGTCACACTCGACGGAGATAGCGTGCTCGAAAAGAACGCCCTCCGCATCATGAACCGTACTTTCCAGGACGATAACATCATCGCTTCTGGCGGCGCGATACATGCGATGCAGTATTTTCTTATGGATAACTGTAAGTCTCCACTGATTGCGCTTCAAGCGCTCGATTACATTAAGGGTTTTTACGTCTACAAACCTTCATTGACCGTGAACAATGCGCTCAATATTATTTCCGGCGCGTTTGGTGTTTTCAGAAAAAACGCCTTGATCGCAGTGGGTGGATTCAGGCATGGCCTCGGGGAAGATATCGATATTACCATACGCCTGAGTGAATACGCACAGCTACACAAAAAAGTCATTTCCTATACAATGAACGCGATCTGCTATACCGAGTGCCCGCAGAACTGGAAGGATCTCGGTCGACAGCGCGTAAGGTGGCAAATGGCATTTTGGGACGCGTCGAAGCATAATAGGCAATTTCTTGTTAGCAATTTTTGGCATACGAGTGTCTGTTTCTTCATGCTTGCGGATGCGACCCTTAGCGGCACTTTTGCGGTGATGACCTTCCTTGCCAACTATTTGCTGCTTTCGATACGCGTATTTTGCGGCATTTTTCCCCCGCTCTTACTTGTTTCTTCAGGACTGGCCGTGCTGTTTAATATCGCGAATTCATTGGTCGCAATCTACAGAGCCATCAGGCGCGGTCCAGATTCCTTCCGAACTGTAAACAACAACGCCCGCGGAAACAAGAGGACCAAGACGAGCCCACTGTATTTTGGCGTTTGCATAGACCTCATTGTTTTCAGTTTTCTGCGCATCGCTTTTTTTATTAAAGGCACTGTCTCATATCTGATGAAAAAAACCAGTTGGGATAAACCGAGCAGAACTAACAATACGTATACGCTGTAATTCCCATTCAGATCAGAAGGAGCCCTTATTGAGGCGTCAGAGGGAGCAATTATGGAGGCGCAAAAGAAATGGAGGCAGGACAGAATCCGGGTTCCGGTGTATTCCGCCACGAAGTAAAATATCATATCAGTGAACGCGAAGCGCACATGCTCGCACAATATTTCCGGTGCATCATGCGCACAGACAAGCACGCTGGCTCAGACGGGCAATACTGGATACGGAGCTTGTACTTCGATACACCCGGCAACCGCGACTATCACGATAAAGTTAACGGATATACCGATCGCAGAAAAATCCGCTTGCGCATCTATGATACCGCCACCGATATAGCGATGCTCGAACATAAGAGTAAACGCGGCGCATTCGTGCATAAAGAAAGTATGCCGCTGGATAGGCAGAACGCGTCCACGCTCGTCAATGGCAATTGCGCGTTCCTCCCCTTCCTGCCACATGGCGCTGCGCATCAATTCTATGCCTGCTTCCAGCGCGAGCTTCTGCGGCCGATCCTGATCATTGATTATGAAAGACAAGCCTTTGAGCTACCTTTTGAAAGTATTCGTATCACCATTGACAGAAGCTTGCGCGCTTCTATGGACACATCGCGCCTATTTGACAAAAACGCACCCTGCCTAAGAGTTCCGAATGAGCGAGGCTGTATTCTTGAGGTGAAATACCGCCATGCGATACCTGATTTTATTAGGAGCATTCTCTCAGAAATCGACCTAACGGGCACTTCCATAAGCAAATACATCATCTGCCGCCAAACATTACATATTTAGGCGCAAGCACATCCTCTGCGCCAAACATGGCACATTTGGGAGGAATACAAGATGAACGATCTGGATCTCTTCCGTTATCTTGTTGACGGTACGAGCGCATATACCCTCGAGACCATCGCGTTCAATATGGCCATCACCACGCTTCTGGGCCTTTTTATCTTTTTCGTGTACAAAAAGACCTTTACCGGGGTGCTGTACTCGTTAAGCTTTAATGTCTCCATTGTAGTCATCACGATGACCACCGCCATGGTAATTATGCTGATCGGCAGCAACCTGGCCATCTCGCTCGGAATGGTCGGCGCGCTATCCATTGTGCGTTTCCGTAGTGCCATCAAGGAACCACGCGACCTCGCTTTTCTATTTTGGGCGATCAGCGCAGGACTCTCTGCCGGAACTGGCGCTTTTTTGATTGCCGGCGTGTGCAGCGTGTTTATCGCCGCTTTTATCTTCGTGTTTGGCAAGTCGGTCTATTCGGATTGCTGTTACCTCTTAGTGCTTAAAGGCAACCGGATACAACAGCAAGACGCCGAGAAAGCCCTCAAGGGATTTGGCATCAAATACAAGCTTCGCATGCAGAATAGCAGCTTCGATTGCATGGAGATGACCTACGAGGTTTATTTGAAGAAGCAACGTCCCTATGTTATCGTGGAGCACTTCTCGGAGAATAGCGAATTGGGCATTACCGAAGTGAACCTCGTTTCCTTCTCCGGTGAGGTGACCGGCTAAAGGGGGGGTGACGCGCTGATGAGGGAGCGACTGAAGCGCATACTGTTTGCGTTGTGCTGTATAGGAATTGCCATGTGCATAGGCAAGGACAACATTTTTTTGGCCATGCAATTTGCCAGGCAGCCACTACCGCGGCCGCCCACGCATTATGATATTGTGATCAATGAGATCATGCCATTCAATAAGGGTTTGATCCAGGCAGATGATGGCGGTTTTTTCGGATTTATCGAGCTGTATAATGACTCGGAAACGCCCGTAAATCTTAAAGGATTTGGTTTATCTGATGACGCCCAAAAACCCTTTCGGTGGGTTTTTCCGGAAATGCTATTGGCACCGCACAGTCACATTACGATTTGGACATCCGGTAAGGATAGACAGATCGATGAAAAGAGTGCCCACGCCAATTTCGAGCTTAACGCCGACGACAACGTGGTAGTGTTAACCTCGCCCACCCGGGCGTGGCATACAGCTCTGCTTTTTGAGCACATGTACGACAACATATCATATGGACGACTACCGGACGGTAGCGACGCGCTCTATTGGTTTGATGGCTGCACCGCCGGTGGCAGAAACAATAAAGAACCATTGAAGGAAGCGCAGCACAGGCGACGGCTTGGGGTGCCAATCTTTAGCCTGCCTGCCGGATTTTATGAGAAAAATGTAGTCATAGAGTTTTCCTGTGAGGACGGCGCGCAAATTCGTTACACGCTCGATGGATCAGAGCCACAAAAGGATTCTGCGCAGATCGTGGGCCCTTTGCTTCTAAAAGAGCGTGCTGAACCTTATGTCGTCCGCGCCCGTACCTTCAAATTTGGCTCTCCCAGCAGCGCTGTCGTTACCAATACCTATTTTGTGGAGGAAGGTATCAAAGATCAATATGGCATACCGGTGATCTCTCTTACTACCGACCCCGCCAATCTCTATGATTACGAAACCGGAATATACATCCCCGGAAAAGTACGCGATGATTGGCTTGCGGCGCACCGCACAGCATCCGAGACTTCGGAGACATCTGCGGCAGAAGAAGCTTCTTTGGGGTTAGGAATACCCGCTAACTACAATCAGAAAGGCAAACTTTGGGAAAGGCCCGCTCATTTCGAGCTCTTTGATCCCGATGGAAAGCTCTATCTATCTCAGGGCATTGGCATCCGCACCCACGGCGGCTATTCGCTCGACCAGCCCAACAAGAGTCTGCGCCTTTTGGCGGACAGCGCTTATGATGCCGGGGCGGTTGCTGGAACGACCCGGGATATCTTCGCGTATGACTTCTTTGCCGAGGGCGCAGATACATATTTGCCATTAAGCGGCGTGATCCTCAGAAACTCAGCTACCGATGCCAAATACTCCCTGTTTCGTGACGCCTTTATTCAAAGCCTTGCCGATCCTGAAAGACTCGATCTTCAGGCCTCCCGCCCCTGTATTGCTTTTATTAACGGCGAGTATTTCGGCATCTACAACATCCGTCCGCTGTATAGTGCGGACTATATCGCGCGCAAATACGGTTTTGCATCCGAAGACGTCGTGATCATCAAAAATCCAACCGGTGGCATCGGTGACGAGATACAGGAAGGCTTTGCCGGAGACGAATTTCCATATAGCAAGCTGTTCAACTTTATCAAGAGTACAGATATGAGGAAGCCTGAGAATTACGCCTATGTAAAAACACAGATTGATATCGACAATTACATCGAATACAACATTTTGGAGATCTATTGTGGAAACAGCGACTGGCTCGCAAATAATGTGCGTATCTGGAGGAAGCGCACGCCGGCATACGAACCGCAAGCCCCTTACGGTCAGGACGGCCGCTGGCGGTGGCTGGTGTATGATCTGGATAGGGGATTGGGCATGTTTTATAAAAGCTATGAGGAAAACTCGCTGGCAAACGCCACCGCAGTCGGGAGTGAACTGTGGTACAACAAGGATGAGTTTACTGTCATGTTAAGAGCTTTGCTGACCAATGAGGAGTTTAAGTCCCAGTTTATAACGCGGTTTGTCGACCTTTTGAATACCTCCTATAGCGCAGAAACTGTTCAAGCGCAACTGGACGCCCTGCTTGCGATATACCTGCCCTATGTGCCGCAGCATCTGCTGCGATGGAACCTGCACCGCGGGAGTATGGAGAGATACCTGGCGGAAATCGAACGCATGCGGACATACGCCAAGAATCGTCCCGATGCTGTGCGCGGTCATCTAAAGGATTATTTCGGGCTCACCTCACCTTAGGGAAGGGCGGTCACGTTTTGAAAAAGCTCTATAGCGCTTTTGTGATAGTAGCCATATGCCTCTCGGTGCTGATGTATCCGGGGACATATGCGCGCCTTTACCATGGCTTAATCGACATATTCGTACTGTTGCGGCTCAGCAATTTTTCAAGCCGCGACTTACCTTTCACTGCCGTTGATCAAGCAAAGACGCCGGTTGTGTTCATATTTGACGATGGCTGGAGCTCGGTGTATTCGGATGCTTATCCGTTGATGAAGCGCTATGGATACAGGGGCAACATCGCCGTAATCCCAGGCATGGTGCGCGAGCGGGAATACATGTCCTATAGTCAGCTTGCAGAACTATATATGGATGGCTGGGATATCTTGAATCATTCTTACTCCCATCTGGAAGACATGTATTTTCGTTGCGACGAAATGCTTTCCGAATATCTGCACGCGCGGGAATGGCTGAATCGACATTTCTTCACCAGAGGCATAAACATGATCGTCACGCCCATGGGCGAGTGTAATCCGTATCTGATACCGCTG
>DHDG01000060.1:73189-77687 GCA_002399265.1 Firmicutes bacterium UBA4882
CTAGCCGAACTGATGGCCTGTTGGTCAAGCGATAATGCGGCGGCGGTGCTGTTCAATCTCCAAAGAATTAACGATACAGACGATCTGACCCAGATATCTTTCACTCCTCAAAAGCTCGCGGCGCTGATTGAATTTATCCATGCCAATGAGGACAAATTTCAAGTGGTGACTTATTCGTGTCTGCTGGATAAGAGATCCTGCCACTCTCTGCGGTTATAGAGGATACGTAGCACATGTGCTTCGCGCTTCGCTTCGTCAACCACATAGAATGCGATGTAATTTTCCACCAATAGCATGCGTACTCCCATTTCGGCATACGGTTGATCCGGAACAACGCTGTGCCGCAATGGCATTTGACTCAGCGTTAGAATTTGCTCCTTAATAGATGTGAAAATTCCCTGGGCAACCACAGGTTCTGTCAGCACGTCCATTATATAATGGAGAATACCCTGCAGATCTCTCCGAGCGGGCAAGGCTATGCTTGAGTATTAGCGACGTGATCGAAACATGGAGACGATAAGACCTAGAACAATGATGACGGCCAATACCAATCCTGTTTTCAAAATGGCTATATTAAAAGCATGCATTTCGGCGCTCTTACCCGCGCTAAGACCGAAACTGATCAAGTCCCCGGCAATGATGATGCTTATGGCAAGCAACATCACGCTGAAGGATATTCTATTGAAGACCCGTTCCAATCGTCTTTGAAGCATATTCATATCGGTCAATTCAAATTTCACGTTCAAACTTTCGCCTGCTGCCTTGCGTAAGATGTTCCGGAGTGTTGCCGGAAGCTCACTGAAAAGATGATAATATGCTAATAAGCTCTTCTTGAAATGGTCGCCTGCATTTTCTAATGAAAATGACCGATAAATAAGTTTCTTGGCGATCGGTTCTGCGATCATAAGGAAGTTGATTTCGGGGGCAAGTTTTTCCACCAGCCCCTGAAGCATCCCTAGAGCCTTAGCCACTAGGGCGAACTCATGAGGCACCTTTATATGGCTGGAATATACAATCTGGAAAATCTTACGCAGCAGTTCGTCGAGCTTTATCTTATTCATCGGCATAGTCAGATACTCTGCAATGAGGGTATCGACTTCTCTTTCAAAACTCTTCATGTTGCTTTGGTTAGTTATTGCACCCATATCAATGATGGCGTCGACTACCATATGGCTGTCACGCAGAACAATCCCCATAAAAAAATCCGCCGCAGCGTTTTTCCGGGTATTGCTGAGCTGGCCTGCCATGCCCAAATCAAGAAAGACGATAGAGCCGCCCAGCAGAACTCGAATGTTACCTGGATGCGGATCCGCATGAAAAAAGCCATCCCGAAGAATTTGATTACATAAGGATGCGGAAAGCCTTACAGCGATCCTTTTTCGGTCTATGCCCGCCTGATCCAATGCCTTGTTGTCGCTGATCTTGATACCCCCTATATACTCCATTGTAAGAATACGTTTCGTGGTATAGATCCACCTGACCTGCGGGACAAAAATGCCTTCGTCCTGACTGAAATTCTTTCTGAAGATATCGGCGTTTTCGCCTTCCTTTGTGAAATCCAATTCGTTATTGATCGTGCTTTCAAAATCCGCCACCATGCCGCTGAAATTATACGACTCTCCATACTTGGCATGACGATCGAGCCAGCGGGCTATACCTTTTAATATCTCTAGGTCCAGATGGATGATCTGTTCTATTTCCGGTCTCTGAACCTTTACGGCTACCTGCGTGCCGGAGTGTAGTTTCGCCCGATGGACCTGTGCGATGGATGCTGCGGCTACAGGGGACTCGCAGAATTCGGTATAAATATTTTCCAGTTTGTCGTTGAGCTCGTCCTCAATAATAGACTTTACTTCCAAAAAAGAAAATGGTTGCACCGAATCCTGCAATTTCCTGAGCTCTTCAATAATATCCGCCGGGAAAATATCCCGCCGTACGCTCAGAAGCTGGCCCAACTTGATAAAGGTGGGGCCCAGCTCTTCCAAAGCATGCCTAAGTCGCCCCCCTCTGGAGGCTCTGCCACTAGCTGAACCCATATCGGCATCGAACATCCCAGCCTTCTCCTCTATGGAATCGCGAGACGAAAACGGCCGGATTAATCCAAAACCGTATTTTGCAAAAACCACAACGATCTCCCGATATCTCCTGCTTTTGTGGCTCATCATCCCCATCCAATTCTGCAAGCGCGGCATAAGGTAAGGGTGACTATTCCCGCCCCTGAAGCGCGCTGCGAATTTCTTCCCTGACAATGCTCCTTAACTCATCCTTAGACACAATGTCTTCTTTTTGGGCCAGATTTGTTTGCTCCAGCGCCTTTGTGACCTCGCTCTGGATTAGCTTTCTTAGCTCCTTGCGCTGCTCCTCCCCACGCTGTACAAGCTCGCCCGCAAACTGCCGTGCGTCATTCTTTGATACTTCCCCTTTGCTGACCAGCTCCTCGACAAATTCCTCCACTTTTTCGCGTGAATACAGCAAAAGTCCCAATCCCAGGTTGATCGATTTTTCAAATGCTTTTAACACGATGTACGCTCCTTTCATTCCAGCTCTACTCGCGATTACTATGATTGCCAAATATCAATGGAAGAATGTATATGAAAAAGCCCAGTATTGCTGGGCTTTTCATCACTCATTATTGTAGCGGCACTGGCGTTCTTTTACGAACAGCTTTGTTATATCCAACCTTGATCTTTCCAATAAGCGGCATCCTTCGGTGTGCCAAGTCCCGACTTTTGCATAACAGCCATCATTTTGAACAGGAACTTTTGGCGTAGTCCTCGGCGAACCCTTCCGTGATTTTTCCTGGTCTTTATTGCGATTTCAGCGGCTTTTTGCTTTAATTTAAGCTTTGTTTCAGGTTTCACATCGTCCCATTTGGCAGCTGCTATAGCCTTATTAAGCCGGTACACTTTAGGAATGCCCCACCAAAACAATTGCCTTGCTATTTGCTTTGTGACTACCCGTGCACCCGCACCGGCTGTTGTCGATATTGCGACTGCTATTTTGTTTTTCATTTCACCTAACGGCCGATGACTCATCCAGCGATAAGCCATATGATCAAAAAAGGTTTTTAATTGTCCGGTCATACCCATACAGTAATTCGGGGTTTCAACAATGAGGACATCTGCTTGCTCAATGGCTTGAATGATCGGCTTTGTCATACTGCGGTGTGGACAGCTTTCCTCGTCTTTCATGATACATGTAAAACAGCCAATGCAATCAGGGATATCATTTGCGCAAAACTCATGATGTTCATCTTCCTGTGAAATAAGTGCGTCCAGCAACAAGCGGGTTGTGTTCCATGTGCTGCCGTGATGCTTCTGACCGTGCAAAACAGTGATTTTCATTCCACTATCCCCTAACGTACAGTTCTGAAAACTGACTGACATGCTTTCGGTGGTAGCCAGAGCGGCAGGAGAATTCATGCCAAATAATGCAATTGCGGTAGCAACTGATAGTTCAAAGAAGTTTGATGCCCCAATCAAGATTCACTTTTCTGAGCTTCAATTATATAGGACGCTACAAAATCTTCTGCGTTTTTTCCAGGCACCCAGTTTTTGATGATATCTTTACTGTTATCCTTGGGAACCATGTGGATATTTATGAAGCCGGAATTTTTAAGCATATTTTCGATGTTTCCCACATATTCAGCTCCGGCAATACAGCCAGCGAGACTTGTAAGATCGTCTTTTATACACTCTGGTATTTTTGCTGTGGCGACTACATCAGATATCGAAATTCGCCCGCCGGGTTTGAGCACCCGATAGGCTTCATTAAAAACCTGCTGCTTTTCTAACGCCAAATTAATAACGCAATTTGATATGATGACATCAACCGCGTCATTTGCCACCGGCAAGTGCTCAATTTCCCCCAAACGGAATTCAACATTTTGATAGCCGCTTTCCCAGGCATTTTTTCTGGCCAGCTTAATCATTTCAGGTGTCATATCCACGCCGATAACATAACCTGAATCACCTACTTGCCTTCGCGCAAGAAAGCAATCGAAGCCTCCGCCGCTTCCTAAATCAAGAACTATGTCTCCTTCTTGAAGTGACGCAATCGCGAGCGGATTGCCGCAGCCTAGCCCCATATTCGCCTGGTCAGGCATATTCTGTAGATCCTCTTCCGAGTACCCTAGGTTTTTAGCGGCCGTATTGACATCAAAGGCAGGGTCGACGCCGCAGCATCCCGGACTGCAGCAGCAACCACTTGAACCTTTCAGCGCGACTTGAGAATAGTTCTCTCGTATCTGGTCTCTTAGTTCTTCCTTATCTTCCATCAAAATTACCCCCAAAGCTGCGAAAATAACTCTTATTCCTTTCAATGCAATGACCACAACTCCGCAACATTTCTCCTAAATAATTAATGATGCAATAGCATTGAAAAAGTATCCTACTATTATTATTCCTGCGGCGCAAACCCCAATGAAGAGCGCCATCAATTTAGGCTTTATGGCTTTACTTAGCATGATTAGCGATGGCAGTGACAAGGTGGTACCCCC
>DHDG01000048.1:0-25909 GCA_002399265.1 Firmicutes bacterium UBA4882
TGAGGTGTTCCAGAGCGCAAATATTCTATCCCAACAAACTTGTGTTCTTCCGGAAGCGGATCCGCTGGCAAATCGACATATTCTTTAAAAGAAGCATCGATTGGGATCCAAGCACTTCCGCTACCGCGTTCCTGTGTCCCGCGATAATCGCTATAGGGGACATAGGCTTCGACCCAGACATGGTTCACTCGCACTCCGCGATCACTGGCACCAAAATAACAATGTTTGGTCTGCAGCATGCGGAAACAGCCTTCCGTGCTGGCACCCAGCCAATTTTGGAGTTGGCTGTAAGAAAGCATCGCACTGCCATAAACATAGCGAGCCGGGTAATCAGAATATCTGAGCAACGCAATCAACAAAGACGCAATATCAAAGTCGTTGCCCTTCCCCGAACGCAGTGTCAAATCGGCACCTTTGACAGAACCACAATAGAGCTCAAAATCGATTTTATTATAAACATAGTCATAGATTTTGGCAGGGTTTTTCTCCAGTGAATCAGCTAAGTCCTTAATGCCATCAGTAAACTGCACCTCAATTGTTTCCACCAGATCAAGTGTACTGTACGCAGACTTCACGCCAGATGCCTCTTTTATGTAAGATGGTACAATCTCCGACTGTGATTGTTCCGGTGCTGAAGCAGGCTGAGGTTGAAGGCCGTTTTCCCTGAACAAAGGCACTGCATCAAATGTAGCTTTTTCTTCGAAAGTGATTTTTTTCAATACTCTTTCGCACGCCTGAACACGCACACTAAAGCCTTGCTCTGCCTTCCTGTCTTGCAGTAACAGCAAGGCATTATAGAGCTGGCTAAACCCCTGCGCGATTTGATCAACCGCGTCATCATGCCGCTGCATGATCTGGGCTGACATGCCCATATTGACCAATACCTGCTCTGTTGCTCCCATTTGCTGACGTATGGCGGCCTCACTGCTTTGAAATTTCGCGAACAGCTTTTCAGCTCGCGCTACCGCCTGAGATTCAATCAATGCTTGTGCCTCGAACTGATTTAATTGTTGCTTCTGTAGGCTGCCCAATGCACTAATCCACTCGCAAGCTTCCTGTGCCAGGATTTGTAGCTGACCAAAAGCATCTTGCTCTTCTTCCCCGAACACAGGAATGTTGCCAACCACTACTTCCAGCAGAACCAGAAGACCGATAATGCCAATAATTGTTATCCACTTTTTCATTGATAAACCTCCTACAACCATGCGTTCCGAATACTCCGGATTGCATAATACAACAGCAAACGGTCAAGTGCGTATCTAATTTCAGCAGTGGCTTCTTTATGTGACATCAACGCAATATCACTAATAACCACATACATTGCAGCCAGAGCTTCAACATGATTACACGGCTTTCTGACTAGCAACTCTTGTAAAGAATACCGCAGGAAGGGACGCCACGTCCAGTACCCATCATAACCTTCCAGCGCGTCGAGTTTGGCCAGAATATCCTGAATCAGGAACACATCGTCCGCCAGTATCGGTGATTTCGCCGTACCATTATCTATTGCCACCGTTTGAGTGTCGATCTCTGCAGCAACTTCCCAATGGACGCCATATTGTCCCGGCACCTTCGGCCACCGGACTGTGAGCATTTTGGCACAAGGTTCTGCTTCAGTACAATCGAGATCCCAAGTCACTGTTTCAGAAGTTACTATGCCGCCGTGAGCATTAATGATTTCAGCGCCTGTCGGCAGTGTGGCAACCAGCCGCACATTGGTCATGTCAATAGCACTATTGCATACCCACTTCAATGTGCTTACTTTACCGGCCTGACCCTCCGAACGAGCTTCCGGAGCCAGAGTCGTCAGCATCGTTCTGAACACTTGTTGCATCAGTATTGGATCTTTAGTCATCGCCGGATTAAAATTCCACAACCCCACGTGGCCGCGCCCATAATTATTAAGGACAATCGCAGGATAGCGGACCTTATTAGTCTCAATCCATCCGGCAACCTGAGCCTCGGAACCGGTAACCTGTACCAAATCGATCATTCCCGAGAAATATGTTGTCCCTTCTATCGGCAGAAGGTCACCTGGCAGCTTAATGGCAGCATTGCACACTGTTGCTGGAGCCAAATACTTGACCCCCAGCATCGGATCTGTATAGAATAACTGCCGCGGTGAGAGGCCCATTACAATGACAGTCTCTCCCGCATTGACTCTTTCACGGATTTCCGGATTATGCAGACTCACTGTACCCCAGTAATCGGTGATGACATAAGCATCAAACTCACCAGAACGCATGCATTCAAGGAATGCCGGTGTATCATACACTATTTCATAATGGCCTTCATAAGGTTGCAACGCATCCTTGAGAAAATCAAGCGTCGGAGAACAATTGCCTCTATCTAGCCGATAGGCAAATACCAACACTCGAGCACAAGAAGATGATGTTACATCGGTGATAATCGCCGGTTCCAGCTGTATCCTTATAGAGGTAACGTTATTTTCCGGTGTAGGATCAAGATTGTCTTCAGTAATAATCTGTACAAAAACTTGATGTGTGCCAATCATATTGGCTTGAGTTGGCCACAGCTGCTGCACCGTTGCCACATCTCCTGCATTAATCGCAGAGACAAGCTGTTCTCCAATTGGGAGTCCTCCGGTTCGTGGATCACCTTTATGAAAGGCTACACGAACGTCTTTGGTATCAACTGGGCCTAAATTGTGAATCACGGCCTCGATCTGTACATCCTGCCCGGCCTTTGGTTGCATTGGCGAGAAGGAAATTTCTTGTGCCAGTACCGCCAGATCTGTTCCGGAAACCTCAATATTAATTGCGATTTCAGCTATTTCTTCTTTATTACCGAGCCGGTCAATGGCTTGGAATGACAGCTGAGTTATCTGGTCTGTTATGGCAATAGCTTCCGCATATGCGAACCATTCGCCGTCCCCATACCGCGCCAGGATCCTCTCAACCCCGGAGCCGGTATCACTGGCCTTGAGGATTACAGTTGCCCCTTCCTTGACAATGAGTTTATTACCGATAAAGTATCCTGTCGAAGGAATGACTTGTGTCTGAGGTGCGCTATTATCTGTATAAACATGACAGATCCGCGCAGATTCTGTATTGTCCAAACGATCTACTGCCAGGTATTCAATTTGGTGCCGCCCTTCCTCTTTCATGGTGAAAGATCCTGATGTCTCAGTGAACTCTCCGTCGTCAATCCTGATTTCGATACGATCAAGGCCACAAAGATTATCTACAGCAGTTATTGTAATAGGTGTTGAGGCAGTCACAAACAGTAGATCGTCTTCCCAAAAACCGGGTGAACCAATCTGTAATTTACTGACTGGAGGAGTTCCGTCAATAATCAATCCAGAATCGTCCAACACCACAGTTTGTCCATCGTATGCCACTTCCAATAATAATGGGTAGTTGCCGTCCGATAACTCGGAAGTAGCCCAGCCATAGGCTCCTTCATGCTTCTCACCTATTAACAGCGTTATGGGGGTATCGACCAAGGTTATGCGGGTACCTGAATCGTCGACATATACAATGTGGACCTGCATATTATTACAATCTGCGTTACCGGCGTTTGTCACGGTCCAACTCAAATTGACAGTTCCTCCTGGCAGGGCCTTTGTAACACCGGAAGTCAACTTCCCTTGCAACAATGCAATACGCTCAACTGTTACTGCTATCGATTGGTGATCGTTGATACCATCCCCATAAACAACAACACTTTCAACGCGATATTCGCCAGCAGCCATTCCTGTAGTGTCCCAAGTAAACAAAAGTTCACTGGAACCGCCGATCGGAAGTGGTGCTAAATCCCATAACTGCCGCGACAAGATTATTTCCTGGGCATCCTTGACGATAAGTTCAGCTTTCGCACCATCTACAGGAGCATTACAAGATCTGTTGGCAATAGTTAATATTGCCTCCAGTTTATCTCCCGGATGACATTCTGGCTTATCTACAGCCAATCTTGTCTGCAGGCTTTCTTCAGCAGCAATTCTAAATCCACAGACAGCGCTGTTAGTTACTTTCGCACTATTGATTGTCTCGACGATTACCGCATAATCGCCAGCTGAGTGACTAGCGGTGTTCCAACGGTATTGATAGGTCGCTGTTTGGACGTCAGCTTGTTCGGCCTGACCTGTCTTGACCGTTAATCGCATAGTAGTATTCTGAGTCAGGGTCATACCCAGTCCGCCTGGATAGTTAAGTGGCACTCCTTTATAAAATGACCCGTCACCATTTCCGTAAAAGGCCTTAATTATCCCATCTTCCTGATACCCCAGAATATCCAGATGCCCATCAAGGTTAATATCCAACGCCTGACACTGCAAATGTCCCCTGAAATCCATTTCCAACAGTGCCGTACGCTCCCATAGTTCTTCTTCCGGTTCGCCATACCAAATGAAACTCTGGGTATCAAAGTTTCTTGAATTGTCACGTGAAAAGGACCGAACCATGAGAGTCTCTCCCGAACAAAAAATATCCATGCGTCCATCTTCATCAAAATCACCTACACATAGTCCGTCTCCACCCATTACACCGTATGTGACAAATCTGGCTGGTTCCATGGTTCCGTCAGGCCGACCCCGGTAAAAGACGACTATATCCATAAAGAGGTCTTCATAAGTACCACTCATGAACAAGTAGGGTGTTACGTATCCTACAATGATGTCTAACTGGCCATCACGATCAAAATCAACAATGATGCGGGTATGGATCTCAGCCCCTTCATTAGTTCCCACGCCTTCCTCTTCAATAGTAGGCAGCCTTAGCAATTCAAATTCGTAAGGCTTTTCAGCAATGCCGTACATGATATAAGTTTCCAAATCGCGTCCGGCCACTAGGTCGATCCAGCCGTCATTATTGAGGTCGCCGGCTGCCAAACCATAAATTAGGTTTGTGCCCGGAAGTACAGCTACTTCGTTCTTCTCATAAAAAGTACCACTGGCACTGCCCGGAAGTATATAAATAGCATCATTCATTCCAACCGCTAAATCCGGAAATCCATCGCGGTTGAAATCTGCCATTACCGCAGTTCTGGGATAAGATTTATAATCGCCAATTTGACCAACCAATTTCCAGTATGGTGCAAACAGGTCGTCGACTTTAGCTGTATAGATCTGACCACAATCGTTGATTGCAGCCAGCCAAGTATCATTGGAAACCTTTAGACCTGGCGGCTTGGGACCATGCTCGGATGTGTCGAAATACAGCCAATACTGTAGTTCATCGACAGCTTTCTCCGGAGTTTTCCATTCAACCCGCCAGATACGGCCTGGTTCTAATGTTACTTTTGCAGGCATCACAGTCTGTTGATCTTTGGTGACAACTCGGATTGAATTGGGATCTAATTGCCCTTCGACCTCTAATTCTATGAGTATCTGTTCAAAGTCCACCAGTGCGCTTAACCATTGGCCAGTTGCCACATCTGTTAAAGGTACACTAATCGGAATACGATAATGCCAACCAGGCAAGAAACTGCTTGGATTATCAATGAGTTCCAAACCCAACCGGGTAATTTCCTTCCTCTGCGGATCCAGTACAGCGACCTGACATGCCTGAGGTTTTGAGCCCGGCATTGTACCAATACTAACTGATATTAATACATCTGAATTAGCCTCGTATGCACCGCGATCTGTTGTGACTCCAATTATAGTTTCGAGCGGAGCTACCGTAACCTTCAGTTCAGCCCGGTTATCTACCCGGTTACCTTCTGCAATTTTGTCTTGGGAATCAATCACCATCCAAAGCGAGTAATTCCCTGGTTCAACGGGACAATCCCATGGTACTGTAATTTGGGCCATTTGGCTTTCCTCAAGCCCATCAACGGACACGTCGGCAATCTTGATACCTAGCTCCGGATCCCCCCTAAAGAAGGACACGCCAAAGGGACCAACATTACGGCCATAGTTAATCACTTTGGCCCTAATCTCAGCCATGCTACCTGCTATGGGAGCACTTGGCGCGCATAGCATAGAATTTTCCAAAACTGCTAACTCAGGTAAATTAGAATCCTGTGGAAATATCTTGACAGAAACTGCGTTGTTCCTTAAATTTGTTTCTGCTACTCCGGCAGGAGCCTCAAGCATGGCCGCCAGCTGATTACTACCCGCCGCCACAGCAACACTCCAACGAAGCATTTTGCTCTGCCCGGGATTTAGGTCAAGCCAGACGTCATCCGCGATTATTGTAGATCCATATTCTCCGGCAGCAATCAGTGTTACTTTGGTTCCTCTGACTTCCGAACCACCTTGATTCATTGCCATGGCTTCAACGATAAATTCTTGGCCGGGATGCGGCGTGACGTTGCTGATCTGCAGCTCGCCCTGAAAAGATAGATCCACTTCTGAAGAGGTCGGGGCTTGATAACTGACCAATGCCTCGCCGATGCGCTCACCTTGGCTCAGCTCAATACTTACTCGCCGCGTTGTTCCGTCCAAACCGGGCATAGGAGAAACCCAACTTAGCGAGAAACGTCTGCGAGAGTTTTCTATCAGAGTAGAGATGTCAGATCGGTAGTCAACGCCATACATAGGTGTGTTCTGCGAGACAGTAACAGTCGCAGCTGTCAGTTCACTGATGAATGTTGCGTCTTCTCCCTGGTCTTCATAAATATTGTGACCATCAACTATAAATAACGAACTAACACAAGCTTGCGTCAATTCTGCCGCCAGTTCGCTGAGAATAGCCCGCTGTTCAGTGACTGCAACGGGCACGCAATAATAAGAGGGATGCGCTTCTTCTAAATTTGTACCACATTCATCAGCCAAAACAATCATGACCCGTTCGTAGCCCTCGCTCCAGTGATGGTTTCGAGCCAGCCAACTGCCAGCCGCTGCCCAGGTTCCAAAATCGAGAGCAATTTCTTTGCCCAAACGCCAGCCCTTTTCGAGCAAAACGTAATCATCAAAATCCTCGGGAGGGGTCAGATCACCACTATTGTCCGGATGGCCATAAACAGTAATATTGAGCGGGACTTTCCATAGTAATGCTGTTTGCTGCAGGCGTTCAATAACGTCTGGTATTTGGCAATGAATATCTTCTCGATTTTCTCCCAATGGGAATATAATAACAGCATCAATCCCATTGAGCGGTGCGTCTTCGATGCGGACTCCACAAATGTCCTCCACAATCTGACCATTTTCCTTAATTGTCAGTACTCCCGGCAAGAGCTTTCCGTCTGTGCCTGTGTCAACCATCCAATTGAATGGTTGCATGACCAGTTCTACCATTGGAAAAGCAGCAAGATCCTGTTCGCCAGCTGTTATTGGGAAGGCCGGGTTTTGTGCATTCCAAAATTCAGTTTCTGCCGATGAATGGTCAAGACACACAAATAAAGCTACACGACCCGGTGCTGCTTCGTTTTCCCAAGGGATTATGACAGTAGTGTCAGTCTGTGCAGGCAGCTCTGCTATATAATCAGCCCAATCGATCCACCCTTCTGAACCATAATAAGCCACATAACTTAGTTCAACCGGAACATCATGGAGTGATTCTGTAGAATGATTGCCGACTCTAAAAACAAACTCGGCCATTTGACCGGGACGAGGCATTGTGGGCATTACTGCAACAAAGTCAACAGTCAGGCTATCATGTTCCAGAGTTTTTTCGACGCGTAGCCCTTCACGTCCATCTATCGTAACAGCGGCTACTTCATAAATGTCTGTATGGAACAACGCGCGCTCGCAAGACATGTCCAAGTAACGATTATCACTAATTAACGCGCCTTCCTGAATGGCTTCGCCGTTCTTATAAATCCTATATCCCGCAATACCCGAAGCATTCGCACGATTCCAATTTAAGTGTATACCTTTACCGTCTTCGTTATCTCTCACGCTGAAATACTCCGGAGCAGGAATCTCAGTAGGAACCTGAACCTCAAGCAAAAGTGAAGACAGTTCATGTTCCTGACCGTGTGAATCCACTCCGACCAAGACATAGTTGTATTCTCCGACTGACCAAGGCAACTCCCAAATCCACCCTGATACTGGAGGTCCATTGTAATACCACTCATCAATTGACCACTGGCCAGCAATATCAGAATGGGCCGATTTAAAATCGAAATCGTGTCCGGCTAACCGCCAATAGTTGGATTGATTTCCCCTTTCTGGCTGGCGTTCCTTGCCATCAACTACAATTACGTATCTCCGGTCCCCGGAAATCCCAAAAGTCACCGGGGTTATCTGGTCAAGACTTAATAGAAATCTGTTTTCCGCTGATTGGACAGTTCCGTAACGAATTGGGTTAACCTCTCCAGAAAACAGATTGCCATTGCAATATATCCTAAAAGTATAGTAGGGATCCGCCATCCAACGGTCCCAAAAGACCTGCATATTGGAGGTTCCGCTGAACTTTGCCCAAAACCCGTCTCCCTGGGTAATTGCATTGGCATCATCGGCAGCAAGAAATACCGGCTGCGAGGGCAAACTGGTTTGATAATGTTGATTTACTGCTACCACATAATAGCAATATGACTCACCCGGCTCGATTGCAGCATCAATAAAACTCGTCTCCATAACTGGATTAGGCGACAAAACCCGCACTTCGCTGATTCTGCCTCCATCCGCAAAGGAGATTCGGATAGCCTTAACAATGCCTTTCCAAACAAACCTGGTGCAGGTATTTAGCCAGACTGTGTTTGTGTACCCCAGTTCATGGAAAGTACCGGTATCATCCTGTACTTCGACGCAGGCGTTACTAGCCGATTCGATTTCAATGAAATAACTGTAAACCGGATCTTCAAACTGAAGTTGCCACTGCGCGTCTGAGATGTTGGATCTCCAATAAGTGCTTAAGTTACCATCGAGTGCTCGGTATGGTTGATTAGGATGCACACTGCCGCCATTATCTGAGGCATAACCTTTTTTCGCCTCGTTTACCAGCATTGACGGAAGGATTTCATTGTTGCGGTATATTAAATATCCGGACATTTCGAGCGCAGGCCTTGTCCAATCCAGCCTTACCGAAGAATCTGTGCGAGTGGATATGAGATTAGCGGGAGTGTGTCCTTGGGGCAGGCTAATGTTAATGGTCTTCACGACTTCATTGTCATCGCGCCTCAATTCAGACAATTGTGTCCGGGGATCAACCACCGCTTTCAATTGTACTTTTCCGGCGGTCATTGGAATTTGCCATGGAACCGAAGCTAATGTGGTACTCATAGCGTCAATACCAGATACCTGTGCTTGTCCGATCGGAATCCACTCTTGTCCATAAGAATACGAATATTCCACAATAAAGGGTTCTGCAGCTACTGGCGACTGATTATGCACCGTTAATACTACATCGCAAAGCTGACCGGCTGAAACCAGGTTTGGGGCAGTTTCGAGAGTCCCCGGTGATACAGCCAGATTGAACGGTCTTTCAATTACCGGGATATCCAACTCAATCCGGTTATCTGTTTCATCAACCTCTGGAACCCCTGGTTGTGCACCTACGATAATCAACTTCTGCATCCCGGTCGTTGGCAGGGTTTCGAGAAAGACGGTGAGGTTTTCAGATTCTCCCGGATATAGGCTGATTTCTTTATAGAAGATCGGTTCCCCAGCAACTTCATTCCAATATGCTTTGATAATTGCATGATGATAGAAATCATATTTAGGATCCGGATTTGAGATTAGTGCTTCAATATGAACCTCAAGTTTGGACTCCGGATAAAGAATGTCTGGATACGGGGCCGGCGTACCTGTTGAAAGAGCAAGATTTGAAGGTTTCATCACAGTAATCAGGCAATGATCGGTATTATTACCTTCATTCAGTTCATGAAAGACATTTTCGGGATCCACGAGCACATATAGCGCGCTGTCAACTGCATCCTGTCGCAACGCGTAATTGATTGTCTCAGTGCCATAACCGACTATTTCCGGAATGACCAATACTTCAAACGGTTCCACCTCAGCATTCAGTTCTGGATTTTGTCCATAGAACGCTACCTGAATTTCTGCAGCCCGATCGGATCCATGGTTCGAAATACCAATTTCCAGTTCCATTTCTGTTTCTCCAGGATAAAAAGCTACTTCATCGCATGGATCGATCGAAAAATCATACCGTTCCGCCACTTCAATGACAGAAAGAACCCGATTATCAGAACGATCGAGCTCCGGCAATACAAAATCTGGATCAACTACTGCCACAATTGTGTGTCGGCCGGATGACATGCGTTGCATAAGTCTCGCAACAACCGCCTCGCCCGGACCAATTTCCGAAAATACACTATCACCCAAGACGATGCCATTTTGCTCTGGATACCCGCTATAAAAGCGCACCCGTACATTTCTGACTGGAGTGGAGCCCATGTTTTCGATTTCCGCCATTAATACCGTATCACTATTGGGGCTCGGAAAAGTAGGGTAGGTTTTCAAGTCACTGTGCGCACGCAGATCTGACTCTATACCGACAGGAATCTTAATGCCAAGTTCATTATCACTTTCGTTCCATTCAATTATTTCATTACCAGCATCGACCAAAACATAAACGCTCTTTTCCCGGCCGGTCAGGTCATATGGCATCTGTATGGTCAGGATTTTTCCCGGTTCCATTTTTTCGATCTCAAGTGCTTCGCCAATTTTGTTTCCATTTGAAGATGGTCCATCGGAGAACTGTACTCTGAAGCGACCTGTATCAACAGGCCCTTGGTTGCGCAAAGCCATGTCTATGCGCCAGGTGCCATCCTCTTCATAAATTTGCAGATCCCCCGGCCGCAAATTCAAGTTGGGCCGATAATAATAAAAGCACTCAACAGCCAGTGCGGTGTGGTAGGCGTCTCCCCAACCGCCATCAGACTGTCGCTGTCCCAACAAGTAGGCCAGCCCGGCCTCGCAGCCACCCCAAACAGGTAAGATGCGTTGGAGGACATTGCATACCAGTGCGGTTTCTTGGATTGTGCTCTGGGGATCTCCCCATCCTCCATCAGGATTTTGACAGTTAGACAACCAATGGGCAGCTTTAACAGCAATAGCTTCAATATCAGTGTACTTGGCTAACCGGCATAAGGCTTTCAGATAATGTGCCGTAATGGCAACATGCCCTTCCTGACCATAATCATATGAGAAACTGCCGTCTGAAGATTGCTGATATGGAAGTTCATGCACGAAACCATCAAGAATGTTCGGATAAGTGGTCGCATGAAAGGACAGCGCCTCAGCCCTTAGGGCACGGTCCAATCGGTTCAAATCCCATCCCAAATTATCCCCTTGAGCAAGTTCAGCAGATTTCTTGACACCCAGCGGGCTATTCTCCAATGCTATTACTTGACGCGCAAGCCAGTCGATAATTTCTGCATTCATACGCGCCACCGTGTTTTCGCCTTCCAGAATAAAATCATTATCAACGAGTTCTGTAAGGCGCAATACTTCAAGTACAACAGCTGTATCGCGCTGCGTCATGGAGCCTGTGCCCCAGGTTCCATCAGCATTTTGATGTGCAAGCAGCCAGTCAACCCCTTGTTGAACCACGGTTGCGCATTCTTCCAAATCCGCTGCGCTGGAAGTCGCGAGAGCCAAAATTAACATCATCATGATGATTATCAACATACCGCAATGTTTTTTCATTATATACACCCGCCTTCATCAACTAAAAAGACGTTAAAAAAGTCAAAATTTCTTCATATGATTCATGTGCCTGCTTTTTTAGGAAAGTTCATGTAATTTAACCCATTCTAGTCATTCAATACTCTTCTTACAAACCCTTTATTGAATAAACGCTTGATTTAACGGTTTTTGCCTGATTATGTCTAAATTTAAAACAGAGCAACTGCGTTTTTCACGCAAGAGTTCAAAACAAAAGCCCGGAGCTTATATACATATGATAAGCTCCGGGCTCTTTCGATTAACAAGCTTTCTTTTAAATAGGGCTTGGCCCTTCCCCATTTCCTATATTCCCAATTTCACTATTTCCCATTTGCCATTTGCCATTTCCCATGCTGAATTCAGGTTTCATCCACCGGAAATCGGAGGCAAAACTGTGACTACCTCACCGTCTGCCGGAACGTAATCCAAGTCCCGGCGCTGCCCGTCACCTGACAGCACCACCATCACCAGATCGGGGCTAATATTTAGTCTAGCGATTAAGGCGCGTACCGACTCGGGTTCCCCGATTTCGATGACAACAGTATCTTTCTTGTCAGGGAAAACCTGCTGCAAGTACCCTGCCGTCTGGAGCGTGACCCGAAACATCGCTCACAACCTCCCGAACCACGCGAGTTCATCCGCCACAAAACCGAGTTTCAGGGAATCCAGCGTCGCACGTTTCGGTTTTCCTTCCCGGTTCCAGCCGCGCTTATCATAATACTCATCGAGCAGCGTGTCAATCTGCTCACGTGGCAGGTACTTGCCCTTGGCTGGGCCAGTCGGCATCGGCTCTTCCATAAATCTGGCCGGCGGGTAATCATACTTCCTGCCAAAATCACTGATTTCGCGCAGACTGAACGAACGCGTCAAATTCCATACTCTCTCGGAGACCTTCATCAGGTCTTCCCAAGAATAATGGTAACCGGTAGCGGTTTCGATCAACTGTATATAATGATCCAGTTCAAACCCAATCTCAACCCACTGCAGGCGACAGACACCGAAGTTGTCGAACATCGGCCGGACATGCTGCAGCTCGATTACCTTATCGGCCTTGCCCTCCAGGCTATCGCGCCCGGTGGCCACATCGTGCGTGATCGACCAGGCCCTGTTATGATGACCACCCAAGTCGCAGGTAATGTAGGCGAGCATCATCGAAGGAGCGTAACGGGCTTCATAGCCGCTCCACTCCAGTCCCTTGACATGAATCGCATATTTCTCGGACCCGCCGCCGAATTTCTCGGCTGCGTAACGCACGCCTTCCGCCAACACGTCACCGATTCCCTCACGGTTCGCGATGGCCTGCATCATTTTAACGGCATCATCCAGACTACCCCAGCGCAGCTCCTGCCCAACCTGTTCCTTCGTAATGACGCCCTTTTCCAGGCACTCCATGGCAAAGGCGATGACATTACCGGCGGAAATAGTATCGAGGCCCAGCTCGTCACAAACATAGTTGGCATAAGCGACCTTCTCAATGCTGTCGAGCATCAGATTGCCGCCCAACAGCGCGATGCTCTCATACTCGGGGCCTTCCACATTCACCGACTTGCCATCCATTTCAACCTTGGAATATTTGCCGCAGGGAATCGGGCACCCAAAGCAGCCTTTGTCGAGCACCTTGATTCTGTTGCTCAGGGCCTGGCCGTTGATGTTCTTATGGGCTTCAAAATAGCCAGTCCAGAAGTTTCTGGTCGGGAATGCGCCAATCTGGTTAGCCCAGTCGGTTACGCCGGCGGTACCGTCCGGGGTCCATTCTTTAAATCCCGGTTTGGCAAAGCAATTCTCGTACATCCGGCCGCCGACTTCAAACAATTTAGCGGGATCCGGCACCGGGATGGTTTGACTGCCACGAATGGCGATCGCCTTGACTTTCTTGGATCCCAGTACAGCGGCTATGCCGGTGCGCCCACTCTGGCGACCAAAGTCGTGCGATACGCAGGCGTATTTCACCAGATTTTCACCAGCTGGACCGATCGTCGCCACCCGGAAATCCTCACTCAAATCATCAAGGATCATGCGCTCGCTGATCATGGCGCCTTTACCCCAATACTTGGAGGCATCCCGGATCTCAACTTCATCATCATCAATATACAGGTAAGATGGTTTCTGGGCGGCACCCTCAATAATGATGGCATCATACCCGGCAAACTTTAACTCGCTCGCCATATGACCGCCCATATTGCTGTCGCCATAACCGCCGGTAGCCGGCGATTTGGAGGCAAAGGTAATTTTGCCGCTGCCCGGCAGGAACAATCCGCTCAACGGACCCGCCGCCACCACCACTTTGTTCTCCGGAGAAAGCGGATCCGCTCCGGGCGGAATCTCGCGATACAGGATGTTGGCGGCAAAACCGCGGCCGCCAATGTAGTCACGCGCCATCTCTTCGGCAAGAGGTTCCGCTGCAATATTACCGGTTGTCAGGTTAACACGCAGGATCTTCCCAGCGTAGCCATACAACATCTCAGCCGACCCTCCCTTTGATACCGACTTCGGCATCATAGACTGCTTCCCGCGGGCAGTATTGCACGCAAGCGCCGCAATTAGTGCACTTGATCGGCGCCTTTTCGTCCTTATGGATAAACATGGCCTTGTTCGGGCAGGCCTCCACGCAGACATAGCACCCGATACAAGTATCCTGATCAATGATATAGGCTCCGTCAATCAGACTGATCGCTCCGGTCGGACACACTTCGGCACAGGTACCGCACTGGCTGCAATAAGCGATCTGATATCTTCCAGGCGCCGGGAATTCGCCAGTGATGCGCAGCGCGGATTTTTTGGGATTATTTTCTGCAAAATTTTTCAGAGCACAAGCCACTTCGCAGGTACGGCATCCCGAACATGCTTTTTCGCGGACTGCTAGTTTCAAAGGATCGCCTCCTTCTCCTCCGGTTTGATTATGATAATTTCCGGGTCAGACTACGGACGGTTCAATGAAAAGGTCTCCACGCTCAAACCGGCCCATATCAAGCATTGAAACGTCAACGCTGGTCGGGCGGCCGCTGATGATCTCACTCATCAGAACACCGGTAATCGGGCCATGCATAAAACCATGGCCACTGAATCCAGCTGCCACATAGAAGTTAGTGAGCGGCGGCACCAGACCATAGACTGGCTGTGCGTCAGGAGTCATATCATAAAGCCCAGCCCATTGTCTGACCACGTGCAGATCTTTCAGCCGGGGCAGCAAGTAAGTGACTTTGCTCGCCATCTCGCTGGCGAAACGCCAGTCCGCCTTCATCTCAAAGCCGCGCGGTTCATTGGGATGGCCGATCCCCATAATAAAGCTGCCATGCGGTGATTGCTGACAATACAAGCCATGATAAAGCGAAATTACCATCGGTTTCACGCAAGGCTCAATCGGTTCCGTGACCAGAATTTGGTGTTTTTCAGCGTAGAAGGGGGTTTCGACTCCGGCTTTACGGCACAGCTCACCAGCCCAGGCGCCGGAGCAGTTGATGATTTTACCAGCTGAAATGCGTCCCGTCTTTGTGTCGACGGCCGTGATGCGGTCGCCTTCACGTACCAGGCCGGTCACTTCGGTCCTGAGACGGATCTCAACGCCGAGGCGTTTGGCGGCGCGAGCGTATGCATCTGTTACTTTGAACGGGTTAAGATGCCCGTCACGCTGGCAGAAAGTGCCGCCCAACATGCCGTCTGTATTGAGCATCGGCACAATCTCGCGGGCTTCCTGCGGTGTAATCAAACTGACATCCACGCCCAGGCGGCGTTGCAAGGCCACATTCTTACGGAATTGATCAAGCATGTGCTCGGTGTGCGCCATCATCAGATAGCCACCCTGCTTGAACTCCATATCTTCCGGATAATCCAGCTCTTCCTGCAAGTTCTCGAACATTTCCACACTGCGGATGGCCAGCGCACAGTTGGTTTCCGTACCCCATTGCTGACGAATACCGGCACCGCAGCGCCCTGTCGAACCGCTGCAGATAAAGTCTTTTTCTAACAGGATGATCCGCCCGGCTCCGCCCATCTTAGCCAGTTGATAAGCCGTGGAACATCCCACGATTCCTCCACCAATGATAACGATATCGGCTTGTTCATTCATGTTCGCCACCTCCGGCTCGCTTCAAATCGCCCAATGTCACCGGGGCAATGGGCTGTCTGAAACTGTTTGGCGTAAATGGCTCATTATACCCAGCTTGGGCCAGTTCACGGAGTATGAGGGTTCGGCAGGTCTTCCCCTGGCAGGAGCCCATTCCGCAGCGGGTAATTCGCTTCAACTCCTCCCAGCTGGTATAGCCTTCTTTGATACGGCGGCGTAATTCGCCAAGGGTAAGGTCTTCGCACCTGCAGATGATGGTGTTATCATCCATGCCCATTACCCCCATCCTTATTGGATTTTATGTGGTCGAAAGCGGCAGCGGCGTGAACAGCGCCAGTGGCGTGGCCAGCACCTTCTCCATGGTTATGGACCATTGGCGCAATCGCGCGCACATCCATGGCGATTTCTTTCGGCACAATGACCGAGATTACAGCGGTTTTGTTCTGATTGAGGCGATTCTCCACAGCTTGAACCCGGCCATGCCCGACCGCCTGACCTTCTCTGTTCAGCAAGGTTACCATGCTGTCTTTTTCAGGGAGCGGACGGAACTCAAACGGCAGTTTGACTAGCGCGGAATGCGGTCCCTGGGTCATATCGACCACAAAGATAGCCAGGCCCGGACAAGCGCTGATGCACAATCCGCAACCGTTGCATTGATCATAGTTCACGCTGGGTAGATCATTTATGTCGTTCATCGGTCTGGGAGCCTTGCGTGCGCAGGCTTCCGTACACGGGTTGCACGGTATCTTTTGGAAGCATTCAAATATGGCCACCGGCCCCTTCTGAAGCCTTTCCTCGGAAGGCATAACCGTCTTAATCTGCTGTTGCTCTGCTACCCCAGTTTGTTCAAGCACTGATGATCCCCCCGTTCTTCAAGCCGGGCCATTCCCGCACGAATTTTCTCGCCTGTCGGACCATTGCGCAAAGAAGCCAGTTCGGCGCGCTTTTTGGCAATGATCGCTTCGGCCCCCTCGAAATTGTGGCCAATGTTCTGGGCGGCGAAAATGCCAGCTAATTCTCCCTCGAGGAGCGCTGCAGAAGCCTCTTCAATACCAGCGGCATCCCCGGCTACTAAGATGCCAGGGGAAGTCGTTTCATAACGGTCGTTATGATAAGCCACAAAGCCTCCCAGTTCCGGAACATCCGCTATGGCGCAGTTGGCTTGCCACAGGAGTTCGGCACAGGGCGATAGTCCAACCGCCAAAGCGATCGTATCGATGGCGAGCGTTTGCTCGGTACCTTCAATGCCCTGCCACTGCGAATCCAGCTGCCAGATGACAGCCTTTTCAACCCGGTCGGTACCGATGGCGGTCTTGATGGAGTGTCTGGTTAAAATCGGGACCCCGAGGCGGCGGATCTTAGAGGCATGTACCAGATAACCGCCGATGCGCGGAGCGGCTTCCACAATCGCCACGACATTCACACCGGCCTGCATTAATTGATATGTTACGATTAAGCCAATATTCCCTGATCCGACAACGAGGACGTTGCTACCCGGCAGCACCCCGTCAATATGCATCAGGGTTTGAATGGCACCAGCACCAACGATGCCGGGCAAATCGTTATTTGGAAAAGCCAACATCTTCTCAGATGCTCCTGCTGCCATGACGATCTGATCGGCTTTAATGATATCCAAATCATGGCGTCCCTGCTGGAACATGAGTTCCTTATCATTGTAATAGCCAAGGACGGTACTGTTCAGCAGCACCTTAATGTTAGGATGGGCGATTACTTTGGCGGCTAAGTTTTCCGCAATCTTAATGCCGCGCTCCCCGGCGAATTGGGCTTTGGATCCAAAGAATTTGTGAGTCTGCTTTACGAGCTGTCCGCCCAGATTATGCTGGCGATCAAACAACACTACTTGTGCGCCCATTGTGGCGGCGCTCAGTGCTGCGCCCAGTCCGGCCGGGCCTCCGCCCACAATGGCGATTTCGGTCTTTTTCATGCCAGCTCACCCTTCCCTTCTTGGGTTTCGACGGTCATGCCTTCCCGTAAAGATTCTACACAAACCCTGACATTGGGAACTCCATTGACACGCATGGAACAGGATGAGCAATGGCCGATCGCACAGAACAAGCCCCTGGGACGATGCATTTTCTGACTATGGCTCAGAACATAAACCCCCGCATCGTGAAGGGCCGCCAAAATACTCTCCCCTTCATAGCCGTAGACTTCCTGGCCGTTAAAAGTAAATTTGACTCTGGAACCTTTTTTTAGTTCCAGAATCGGGTGATCCTGAATTCGCATTGCCACTCCCCCCAGCACGCAGGTAAACTGCAGATTATGTGATTGATTGATAAAGATGTGCGAGTATGCGAGTATGCATGTACGCGCTTGCGCGTGCGCGTCGGCGCGACGCCAAACTGAACCTGGCCGATTCACCTCCGTCTCCAATCCAGTAAATGATATATAATTCGGTACTCTAAATTCAATTCCTGCGAAGTTTTCTGAGCAGTCCGAATGTGAACCATGGCAGATTGTGACAGTTGGAATTTTTGAGGACACCAGGGTTGTGGGCGCAATACGTGCGACAACAAGGGGTGCCTATCAGGAACACCCCCTGTTAACGGACTACCTTATTATCATCGGAAACCAACGCTCGATCTTTTAGTGTTGCTTTCAGTATTGGCAGTATTGGCTTTTGAGCTGCGGGTTTAGAAGGGAGTCACTGTGGCAGCCTTGGAAAACACATATGATTTTCTCTCTATCTCGTATGTTTCATCAGGATCCGGTTCCGCTTCTTCTATCGTGAAAGCCACGTAGAGTGTACGACCAAGTTCGATATCGGCGGTGACGGTGTATAGGTGATCGCGTGGCGCAAATGGGTCATTACATAAACTGAACAGATTGTCGGCATTGCCATTTTGGCTAAGGCGCAAATAGGATCCCCAGAAAGTCGATTCCTTTGGCATTTGGAGCTGAAAAGTGATTGGCGCATGCGTAAAACGAAAATTGACTGAGATATCACCAAAGGCAGTAACCGATTTTTTGGAAAGCTTGGTGTAGTTGGGGTTGGAGACCACGATGTCGTAATTGTTTGGATTGAGGTAAAACTCATAGGCAGCACCCGGGCCATACTCTTTAGTCTGCACTAAAGCGCCATTGTCTGCCCGATAGATACTGACTGAGGTCTGCCCTTCAAAAGCGCCAAGGACTGTTGAGATGTTGCCCATGATGCGGGAGACGTGGGAGTCGATGAAGACGATCTTTTTACATGATCTTTTGTACGATTCTTCAGATTGAATAATGACGACATTAGTATCTTTTAGCACCATCTTGAGAGAATAATTCCCATTAGGGACGATGGCCTTGAAAGATGCTGTTCTTTGGGGAACCGATACTTTTGTGACAGCCTTATTTCCTAATAGAAACTCAATATCGGTTTCTGGAAAGGTATTAGGAACCCCACCATCCCGCATGGCGATCTGACCATTAATTACAATATCCGTATAGTTAATAACAGCATCTTGGGTTGATATAGTGGTGCAATCTCTCTCTATCGACTGTATCCTGGTTTCAGAATCAGCCTCTACTCTGTAAAGATTAGGCGGTGCAAACACCTCAAATGTACCGTCTATGCCCATATCGCATTCTGCCCTGGCTATGCCGTCTTTGGTAACCAAGCGAACCTTCCCGCCCGGGAACTCTCCGGGAATAGGCAGCAAGTCATTTTCGGTAATGCGCCCTTCGATGCGAATCTTTTCATCTAAATCCACATGAGTGGCAGTCGATTGCCCTACAGAAATTGATGACCGCTTCAGAAATCCCAACTCAGGAATGTCTGTTTCAAGAGTCCACGTTGTATTCGGACCAACAACAAACCAGAAGTCGCCCTCCTCATTGACATCAGGCATGGCGTCCACTACTTGATCGCCACTCTTGAGACGCACTGTTGCATTAGGTATGGTAGAATTAATATTAGAAAGGAGTCTGCCATGCAGAACCACTTCATCAAAATCGACAACGCAACTGACCGACTCCTTTGCATTGCTCAGGTCCATAGTTGCAGATTCCAGACGCTCAAATGACTCCGCCTTGACCACGTATTTTCCAGGCAGTAGACTGAATGCATAATCGGAAACACCGGCCAAGAGTGGTTTGGAATCAACGAACTTGTCGCCGTTGTAGATCTCGATCTTGCCGCCAGGAAATTCTTGCTCGAGTGGCAAGCCTGTTTCACGGACTGTGACCGTTGCCTGAATCGTCAAATCAAATGGAATATCAAAGCGTAATGACTGATCGATCGTAAATGCTCTGTTAAGCTCATATCCTCCTGAACTCCTGGCTTTCCATCCTTGTTTGCCTGCTAAGGAAGAGTAATTTGAGAGAACCTTGAGCTGATAATCGCCCTTGGCAAGCGGTATTTGGTAGAAACCCTGGCCTTCTGATACATTCTTGTTGACAATAGTCTCCGTACCTTTCAAAATCTGAATTAGGCACGCCGGCGCTACTCCGGAAGCTCCCTGCAATTCCCCAAACAACATTGATTCCTGGAAGTCTAACGCGAAAGTACCTTTGTTCCCGCTGCTTAGATCGATTGCCGAACTCTGAATTTTACGCCCGAGCGATTCGGCAATTACAACATACTTGCCGGGCTGAAGACTGAACTCATATTCGCTCAATCCAGCCTTAATTTCTTTCCCTTCCACCACATTGCCGTATGTGTTTTTAACGGTCAACATCCCGCCCGGCCAATCCACGCCGGGGGCTTTTCCCTGTTCTTTCACTGTTCCGGAAAGTACAACAGCCGCCCGGAAGTCTAGGACCAATCCTTTGCTACTGCCATTGATCGTATCAACAGACAGGGTAGCCCGGCTACCCCGAGGGGTCTCCCCTACCACCTCATAAACTCCCGGCTCGATACCGGCAAACGACCATTTAGTTGCACCCGGCGCTATCTTGACTTGTTCACCTTTGACTTGTCCACCTTTGATCAGCTTAACCACTGCTCCCGGAAAGTCTTCGCCCGGCATTTGACCGTTTTCCTTAATAATCCCGCTGATAGTTGTACCAGTTAGTTTTTTGGCACACCCTGCCATACCGATTATGATCACCATGATGAAAAGAAGCGTTAACGCTCTTTTCATTCCAATCCCCCTATAATTCAATATTCATATTGAAATCATAAAGCAATCGCTGCGAACGGCTATACATGTCAACTAAGCCAGGTTTCAGATATTGATATTCTCCAATGACCACATGGACTTGCGGATTCAAATATTCATTAGGCGGTATTACAGCATAAAAGTATCCAGTTTCATTAATCCCCGTACTATAAACCTTACGCTCGTTATTACAATCCAAGTCATCATACGCATACACATCCACCACCACATCTTCCCATATCCCTGGTGGCGGTGCTTCATTATTGATCGTGACGCGGCTGGCAATAATGATTTCGGTGAAGTTTAGTACGACCTCCCGGTTGAACAATCCGGCCCGGAAGGGCATGACAACTTTGCTGTGACCAGGGCTTTCCGCTATGGCTTTATAGTTGCCGGGAGCCAAAGACCATGTATGAACTGCCTGACCGTTTGTTTCGTCATAAGTGTCGTTGTGAACCACGGTGCCGTTCTCATCAAGCACGCTAATATTGACGCCCATTTTCAAGAGCAAATCGGAGATCGGAAAACCGTTTTCGGTAATCGTGACTTCGGTACGCACTGCACACCCCGCCGGGCCTAAACAGATAAAGATGAAAATCATGAGGAGCATCATGCTGCGCCTCATTTGCAACACCTCCCATTACTGGTTTATATTTCCATCTTATGATACCACAAATTCCGTCTTTCATCAACTGGTATGTCGCCCAATAATTAACATCTTTCGCCTTAACGTCTGATAGCGCCATCCCGCGTCTCTGGTCGTGCAAAAAGGCTACCTGGAATAAAAAAGGCGGCCTGCACGCACCATCATGCAAACCACCGAAATCGCAAGAAGAAAGACGCAGGAACGGTTAATGCGTCTTCCCCCCGCCCACCGCATCCGGGATCACGACCGCTCCGCACGGCATTTTCAGCCAAGCGCCTCGATCCCGCTGGGGCAAATTCCGCCACATCAATTTTGTATCCGTTGACAATGATCACTGATTCCAAAATGGCCGAGATCGGTTTGCGCGCCGCCCCTCAACGACATTGCCCTCATAATCAATCCCGACAATATCGTCGGGGACAAGCGTTTCGTAAGGCATGCCGCTGGGAGTAACATATAAGTAATCCATCCCGGGCAGCCGCGCACTGATATTACCAGCCGTGCCCACCACCAATCCGCTGCGGATCAGACGCACTCCCATATCGATTATGCTCTGCTTAAGCAGCATCTTGTCATCCAAGATCAATGCCCCCCACTCCCAAAAGCAAAAGCTGTCCCTGTTGCCAAAGACAGCTTATACCTGTTCTTCCCCAATTAATCAACAAACTATCAACGCAACGCCCACAAATGCCGCCTGAAGCAGCCCATCGACCAGCGCCTAATCCCTAATCACGGATAAATCCTGTTCAGCAACCTCGGGAACGGGATCGCCTCCCGCAGATGATCCAAACCGCAAATCCATGAAATCGTGCGTTCCAGACCGATGCCGAAGCCAGAGTGCGGCACCGAGCCGTATCTGCTCAAATCTATGTACCATTTATAGGCGTCTTCCGGCAGGTTGTGCTCTTTGATGCGCTGAAACATCAATTGCGGATCGTCGATTCTCTGACTGCTGCCGATTAGCTCGCCATAGCCTTCCGGACCGATCAAGTCCGAACACAGCACTACTTCCGGCCGCTTTGGATCCGGTTTCATGTAGAACGCCTTGACCGCCGTTGGGTAGTTCGTAATAAACACCGGTTTCTCATGAATCTCGCCCAGAAGCGTCTCGTCAGTCGCACCCAGGTCGTTACCCCAATAGGTGTCCACGCCCTTGCTCTTCAAATACTCAATCGCATCATCATAGCTCATCCTGGGGAACGGTGCGATAATTTTCTCCAGCTTGGAGGTGTCGCGTTCCAGAGTCTTCAGCTCGGCCGCCCGTTTTTCCAGCACGCGCTGGACCGTATAAGCCAGGAACTGCTCCTGGATCTGCATGTTTTCTTCCTGATCACAATAAGCCATTTCGGGCTCCAGCATCCAGAACTCCATCAGATGCCGACGGGTCTTGGACTTTTCAGCCCGGAAGGTTGGACCGAAGCAATAAACGCGGCCAAGCGCCATGGCATTCGCTTCATTATATAACTGGCCGCTTTGGCTGAGGTAAGCCTTCTCACCATAATAGTCTGTCTCAAAGAGCGTGGTCGTCCCCTCACAGGCCGCCGGCGTCAAAATCGGCGTATCCATCAGGATGAAATCATGATCATCGAGCCAGTCACGCATCGCCTTAATCACTTCGCTGCGGATGCGCATGATGGCCACTTGGCGGGGAGTGCGCAACCAGAGATGGCGATGATCAAGTAAAAAGTCAACGCCGTGCTCCTTCAAGCTAATCGGATACTCTTCCGCCATATAGACCAGTTCCACTTTACTGACCTGCAATTCGTAACCGCCTGGCGAGCGCGGATCATCCTGCACTGTACCGGTTACTATAATGGACGATTCCTGAGTTAAGGAATTGCAGAGTTCAAACATTTCGTCGCCAACGGCGTTTTTGGCTACCACACCCTGAATAAAGCCACTGCCGTCGCGGATAATGATAAATGCGAGTTTCCCACTGGAGCGCTTATTATAAAGCCACCCCCGAATGGTAACTTCCTGACCGGCGTATTCGGCAATGTGGCTGATGCGCGCATAAGTCAAACCGTCCACCTCCTATGAAATTTGGCCCTAAGGCCTAGAATTAAAGCATAGGCCTAAGCCCTAAGCCCTGGATCCTAATCTTTCGTTAAAGGTTATTATACCATCCTGAGGGCTGCTTTACCAGAGAAATGGCTATTCCCTGAGCAGAATCATCACTAATCTCGCTGCCAAGTTGGATAGCTATTACCTCCACGCCACGTCAAAACGCCCGGAAACCGAAATTAATCAGCCTTCCGGGCGTTCACTATATCATGCCGCACTGCCAACTGCATGGCTAAAACTGCACTGCGACAGGAACACTGCTGTTTGCGTTACTACCGTCGCCGAGCTGGCCGGTAGAATTACTTCCCCAAGCCCAGATGCTGCAGTCCGCCTTTAGGGCAATAGTATGATAACCGCCTCCGGCAATTGCCATGACACCATTGAGCCCGTTGACCTGCACCGGTGTGGAACGTTGAGTTGTTGTTCCGTCGCCAACCTAGCCGTATGAATTACTTCCCCAAGCCCAGACTGTCCCGTCTTCTTTCAGTGCAACCGAATGTCCTCTTCCTGCCGCGACCGCCACAACGCCGGTCAGCCCACTAACCCGTACCGGTACGTTACTATAGATATATGTACCGTCACCCAGCTGGCCATCTCCATTGACGCCCCATGACCAGACCGTGCCGTCATCCTTCAAAGCAATATTATGATCATGGCCTCCGGCGATTGCGACGGCGTCACTAAGCCCGCTGACCCGTACTGGGAAATAGCTGATAGTTGTTGATCCATCGCCGAGCTGGCCGTAATAATTATTACCCCATGCCCGGACAGTTCCATCTCCCTTTAGGAAAAGGCTATGTCCGTAGCCGCAAGCCACTTTCGGCTCAACTAAATTAGCGTTCGGGAGCGGAATACGGTTAATTGTTAGATTGGATGCTGCTCCCGTCACTACCAGCGGATTAGGAGAAAAACCCCAGTTATCCTGGATAAAGTGCAGCTCATTGGTTCCAAATAGGCCATCAATTGTAAACTCACCGTTACTCCCCGTAGTTGCTGTTTGTCCGCTGGCAAAGGCAAAAACGCTGACCCCGCTTATTCCTAATCCTGTGGTCAGATGTACGACGCGCCCCGATACCTGGTAAGTCTCCGCCGGTGGTTCAAGTATCGTTCCTTTGACTACGAGGTTGGCATTTACGGCAGATACATTTACGGGGTCAAAGCCATACTTCTGTTTAAAAAACATTATTTTTACTTGCCCCGAAAGACCTGTCAGCGCATATTTCCCGTCAGCCCCGCTTTCGATTATGCACGCAACCGTGAGTCAGTAGAGCCAAATGTCTTCACTTCAAGTTCTCCCCCCTGCAAGATAGCCTGATTAGCTTTGATTAATTTTCGGTTTATTTTCCGTCTTACCTTCCTATTCTTTATCTTCTAATTAATTTATTTTTAATAATTACCAACCACCCGCCGCAGCAAAAACGCCCGCAAAGATGGGCCACCCATCCTTCCGGGCGTTAATGCTCTTATAGGCACAAATAGGTTTTGCCAAGTGGCCGTCGGGGCGATCCCCATCCCCCACGTCGGAACCGTCCCCATGTGCCAGACTTCTGTCTAAAAAGTCACTGCTACCGGCGTGTTTGTATTATCGTAATTGCCTACTCCCAACTCACCGTAGCCGTTCTGCCCCCACGCCCAAACACTGCCGTCATCTTTTAACGCGAGGCTATGCATGCTGCCTGCGGCAATGGCGACTATATTACTTAACCCACTAACCTGGACCGGTACTTTACTGGTTGCATTTGATCCATTACCAAGCTGGCCGTAAAGATTGAATCCCCAAGTCCAAACGCTGCCGTCGGCTTTTAGTGCAATAGTATGGCGTTCACCGCCGGCAATGGCGACTACATTATTCAAGCCGTTAACCTGCTTTGGCACATAACTTGGCATAGTTGTCCCATCGCCAAGTTGGCCCCAGGAATTATCTCCCCACACCCAGACATTGCCATCTGCCTTTAAAGCAAGCGAATGGTGCATCCCACCGCTAATTGCGATCACGTTGCTCAGCCCGTCAACCTGCTCCGGCAGATTACTATCCGTACCTGTCCCGTTACCAAGCTGGTAATAGCTATTACTCCCCCATACCCATACAGTTTTATCCGCCTTCAATGCCATACTATGGTTCTTGCCGCCGGCAATTGCAACAACGCCGGTCAACCCGCTTGCCTGCACAGGTATGTTACTGTCAGTATTTGTTCCATTGCCAAGCTGGCCAAAGAGGTTATATCCCCAGACCCAGACAGTCCCATCGTCTTTCAATGCCATATTATGAAATCGGCCTGCGTCGACTGTCATCGTGTTACTTAAACCGAGAGCCCGCCCTGGAAGATTACTGCCTGTGGTTGTCCCGTTACCAAGCTGGCCGTAGCTATTGTAGCCCCAGGTCCAGACACTCCCGTCACCTTTCAGCATCAGGGTAGAGCCCCAGCCACCGGCTATTTTGGGCTCGACAATGTTAAGTGCCTGTGGAATGCGCCTGATTTCCAGCTCTTTTTCTTCCC
>DHDG01000048.1:26035-26681 GCA_002399265.1 Firmicutes bacterium UBA4882
TCCAGCTCTTTTTCTTCCCCCGTTACCTCCAGCCGGTTCGGCGAAAAACTCCACCCTTCCTGGAAAAAGTACAGGCTTGCCGTGCCAGAAAGCCCGGAGATTGTAAAGGTGCCGCTCTGATCTGTAATAGTGGCCTGCCCGTTGGAAATGGCGAAAACATTTACATTGCGTATACCGACACCGGTATCAGCGTGAATAACGCGCCCGGATACCTGATAAGTTTCTGTCGGGGGTTCCAAAAGGGTTCCTATAATTACCATGTTTTGGTTTTCCGCAGATACACTGATGGGGTCAAAACGATAATCCTGTTTGAAAAGCATAATAGACACTTTTCCAGAAACACCGGTCAGAGCATATTTACCATCTGCACTGCTCTGCGTAATCAGGCCACTGTCGGTAAAGATCATTACTTCCGGAATGCCTGCATTCGTGATACTGTCAACAATCTTGCCGGCAACGTTATAGTCTTTTCCCCACAGCCAGCCAAAGCGAAGGAAACCGCCAAAATTATCGTGATGAAAACAGGGAACTTCAGTCTTTTAAAAATCATCATCTGGTCATCCCCCTTATATCATCTTTTACCAAAACTTACAAGATTGGTCCTTTTTGCACTATATGCGGGAAGAGAAATTCTATCCGCTTTTTC
>DHDG01000048.1:26906-33991 GCA_002399265.1 Firmicutes bacterium UBA4882
TTTCCGGGAGTTCACAGAACAGCACAGGAGAACCGTCCCCTTGTGTCATTTTTTTGCCAGGCCGAAGTCTCCCAGGGCTTTGCCGATTGACCAGTAGCGGCCGTTGCCGTATGCGATCGGGAGTACACGCGACAAATCAATGCCTGAGCCGGTGATGCATTCTTCACGCGCCAACACCGCGGTGACTTCGCCCAAAAATAGATCATGGCTGCCGACATTAATAACTTGACGCACCTGGCATTCGATACTGACCGATGCTTCCTCAATATGGGGCACGGTCACGGTGTGACCGGCACTCGGCGTCAGATGCGCCTCGGCAAACTTATCACAATTCCTGCCTGAAACCACTCCGCAATAGTCCAGGGCATAAAGCATACTCTCATCAGGAATGTTGACTACGAATTCGCCTGAATCCCTGATCAGGGAATGTGAATAGCGTTCCGGCCTGACGCCGATGGAAATGGTCGGAGGTTCGGAAGCAGCCACGCCCACCCAGGCCAGGGTAATTAAGTTCGGACGCCCGCCGGGAGCCTGACAGCTTACTAAAACCACCGGAAGCGGAAATAGTCCTGTTCCGGGACGCCTTGCTATTTTCGCCATCTCATTCATCCTTCCCACGGCGCATCGACATACCGCCGCAACGTTCACAACGTTCAACATGATTTCACTCTATGCTATGCTAAAATACTAATTTGCGTCCTTTTCACCTGCTGCACCTGACGCGCCGTCCTTTACGCCCTCAACATCCCCTGTCTGATCGGCCACACTCCCCGTAATCTTGCGGAATGCCTCCCCAATAACATTATATACTTCAGAAACCATCGCACCCAGACTCATTTCGGCCATGACATAGTCGCGCAGATAAGGATTAACCATCACGACCTGTGACAGTTTCTGGAAGTCTTCCATCGCTTCTTTGACATCTTTGCCAGCTGCGATCTCTTTTTGCAGGGCCTCCTGGCGTTTGCGATAATCATCCAGCATCACCTTGGCGGCCTCATGTTCATTAACACGCGTCAGAGCTTTATCCAATGCCTGAGCTTCTTCACTCTGGCTGATCGCCTCCGCCAAATGCTTCGCTAATTCCACAACACGACTCAAAAAATACACCCCCGTAATCCCAATCAACCGGATCATTAATACGATCATTAATTCTCTTTTGATCACTTGGGATCCTCCCCGATTAAGGCGCAGGATCCTCCCCAACGACACGGACCTCCGGTTCCATCTTGATGCCATGCTGTGCCAAAACAGTCTGTTGCACATGCTCGATCACTGCGAGCACGTCGGCTGCCGTGGCACCACCCACATTAACAATAAAGTTGGCATGCAATTTCGAGACCATCGCCCCGCCGATGCGGAAACCCTTGAGGCCCGCGCTTTCGATCAGCGGTCCGGCATAGTTGCCAGGCGGACGTTTAAAGACACTGCCTGCGCTCGGCCAGTTAAGCGGCTGTTTGCTGGCCCGCCGGGCGTTCAGCTCCTTAATCTGCGCCTCAATATCTTCCCGGACCCCGGCGCGCAGATTCAAGCCCGCGCCGATGGCGATTTCATCGGTGTCATGTAAAATGCTGTGCCGGTAAGCATACTCCATTTCGGCATTGGAGCGCCGCCGCACATTGCCGCCACGATCCATGCAGTCGACCCAATCGACCACCTGACACATTTCTCCGCCATAAGCACCGGCGTTCATCACCAATGCCCCGCCAAGACTGCCCGGTATGCCGGCGGCAAACTCGAAGCCAGCCAACGACGCCTCTGCCGCCTTCCAAGACAGGGCCGCGAGCGCCACCCCGGCTTCGGCTGTGATATAGGTTCCCTCAATCGTGACATGATCAAAGCCTTCACCCAGTTTAACAACCACGCCCCGGATACCGCCGTCCCTGACAATCAGATTACTGCCGCGGCCAATGATCAACAGCGGGATCGGTTGTTTGGCAAGATATTTCAGGACGGCGCTTAATTCATCGGCGGAGGTCGGACACACGAAAACATCGGCCGGACCGCCCAAGCGGAAGGTTGTATGTAACGCCATATCTTCATTGAGCCGAACTTGCCCTGCCGGAACACAGTCCCGCAGGCCCTGCAGATATTCCGGCGTCATCAGCCCGCTATTTTTTTTCACGATTTCGCCACCCCGCGTTTACTTTACTATTCCATAACAGGAATACGCTATTTTAGGAGAGAATACCTCTGCTAAATTATTATTTCCATCCAGGAGGGAATCTTGCATGAGATACAGACCGCGCGGTGGCTGGCTGCACGTTATTTATGGCTGCATGTTTTCCGGCAAAACGGAAGGATTAATCAATGAAGTAGTACGCGCGCGCATCGCCCGCAAAGAAGTCATCGTCTTCAAAGCAGCGATCGATTGCCGTTATCAGGATGGCGAAACCTGCATCGTCTCTTATAGCGGTGCCAAATTTCCCGCCACGCTAATCCCGGTGAATGACCCGGAGCAAATTCTCCAGCATGTTAGCAGCCAGCAACTTGGCGGCCAGCAGCTTGATGTTGTTGCCATTGATGAAGTCCAGTTTTTCGATGCCAAAATTGTGGATGTCATTCAGAACTTGCTTGATAAAGGGTTGGGAGTCATCGCCGCCGGTTTGAACCAAAACTACCGCGGTGAACCGTTTGGTGCCATGCCGACAATTCTGGCTTTAGCAGACAGTCTTGATCAACTTTACGCCGTCTGCCATGTCTGCGGGGAAGCTTTCGCTACCAAGACCCAGCGTTTGAAGGCCGATGGCACCCCGGCCGCTATCGATGAACCTTTGGTGCTGGTTGGGAGTACGGATTTCTATCAGGCGCGCTGCCGTCGTTGCCATAAAATAGGCCCGCCTCTAGGGGCGGGCACAAATAAAACTCGCGGTAACGGCGTAGCGAATGGGGACGGCGCGGGCGCAGCCAACACTTCCGGCGCAACGGCTGCCGCTTCGGCTGCAGCTACGGCCGAGGCAGCCACCACGGCTACCCCTGACCACTAACCACAAACGATTAACCCCTAACCCCTTACCTGGCTGACGATCTGATAATACGTCTTAGCGGTCAAGGCGTAGACGAAGATATACAGCACGGCGAACAGCAGCACCGTCAGCCCGGTACAGGCCGCAAAGAGCGGTACATTAGTCAGGTTAAAGACCACCAGCAATCTGGTAATGAGCTTAAAGGCGAAGGCGACATGAATCGCCGCAGTGATCAGCGGCAGGAAAAACACGGCCAATACCTGACTGCGAATTACTTTGCGCACCTCGGCGCGACTCATACCGACCTTTTGCATGATCTCGTAGCGTTCCTTGTCATCATAGCCTTCCGCCACCTGCTTGTAGTAAATGATCAGCACTGTTCCCATGATGAACAGCAGGCCCAGAAAGAGTCCGATAAAGAACAGCCCGCCATACAGGGTGTAGAAGCTGGCCCGTTCACTTTCCGCGCCCTCAGCATAGAGGCCGCTGACCCCCTGACTGGCTCCGTACTCCTTGAGTTTCGTATTCAAGGCACTGACCAGGCTGATCTGCGCCTCCGGCGCGGCGGCGACATCAAAACCATAATAGTAAGAACGCTCTGCCATTGCGGCACCTTTGCCAAAAAGCGCGTTATGGATCTCGGTCAGCGTCTGATCATTATTGACAATGAAATAGTAACTGCCCGCCAACATGGCGGTCAATTGCCCTACAGTCTCAAAGGAGTTCAGGCGCTCCCGGATGGAAAGTGTGTAGCCCGCGTCGCCATGGGTACCCGCTGCGCCGCCAGCGCCGCCAGCGTCGCCGCCTGCCGCACCGAAACGCACGACTTCCCCCGGAATATGCCCCCGCGACACATACAGCAACGCTTCACCCGGCCCCAATGTCACCGACTGATACCCCATCGCCAGATAATCGGCTCTGGTCATAAAGACGAGCATGGCCATGCTTTGTCCAGCATAGTATTGATCCCGGTCCCCCACAAATTCAGTCCCATCCTGATTGGTCAGGAAAATGCGGTAGCGATGCCGGATCACGTCCTGCGGCGTCATATCATGTAGCTGCGCCTGTTCCGCAATGAGAGTGTCCAATGCGGCAGCCTGCCTATCGGAAACATCCGTGGCGTTAACAATCACATTTCTGGGATAGCGGGTGCGCAGCACATCCTCCATCCCCACATAGAGCGAGACGGTCGTGGAAAGCACGACGATGACCGCACTCGACAGGATGCAGATGTTTGCCAGGCCGATGGCGTTTTGTTTCATGCGATAGATCATCCCTGAAACCGGGATAAAGTGCCTGGATTGATAATAGAACTGCTTGTTGCGGCGCAGCAGCTTCAAAACGGCAATACTGCCTGCCGCAAACAGACAATAGGTGCCAATCATGACCAGCAGCACTGCCAGGAAGAAGATGCCCAAGGCCGCCAGCGGTGCTTCGGTTGTCAGGGCCAGATAGTAACCGGCACCCAGACAGAGGATCCCGATCACCGCCAGCACCCATTTGGTGCGCGGCTCCTTTTCCCCGACGAGGCCGCCCCGCAATAATTCGACCGGTTTGGCGCGGTAAACCTGCGCAATGTTATAGATCAAAGTCAGGCCGAAGATGATCCCGAAAAGGCACAGTGTGTTCCGAATTGCGCCACCCGGAATTTCAAAGCCAAAGGTTATATTAGCGGAGAGGATCTTGAAGAGCAGCAACAGCATCAGTTTGCTGAGCAGAATGCCGGTCAAAATGCCGATTACCAGGCTGACCGCGCTCGTAAACAGCGTTTCCAGCGCCATGATGCGGGCGACATGCCGCTTCTCCATCCCCAGAATATTGAAGAGGCCAAATTCCTTTTGGCGGCGTTTGACTAGAAAGCTATTCGTATAGAGCAGAAAGATCGCTGAAAAAATCCCGATGATGACCGCCCCGAACATCAAAATCTGCCGCAAACTGACGCTGTTGCTCAAGGGGCCAATATCCCTGGTCAGCATCAGAAAACACATATTGTAGAACATCGCGATGGTGCCAAAACACGTTAGCAGATAAGGCAAATAGGCTTTGGCGTTCTTCCGGAGGTTGTTCAGCGCCAGCCGCACGTAAAAGGATCCCTTCATCTTCCTCTGCGTCTTCATTTTCTGGCACCGCCCGTCGCAATCAAAGTGAGCGTGTCAGAGATTTTTTGATACATCGCTGCGGTCGACATGGACGCCCTGTAGAGCTGATGATAGACCGCTCCGTCCTTGATAAACAGTACTCTCTTGGCGTGGCTGGCTGCGGTAATGCTGTGCGTAACCATCAGAATCGTCTGGCCTTCATCATTGATCTCGCGGAAGAGACGTAGCAGTTCGGCGGTGGCGCGGGAGTCAAGCGCCCCGGTCGGCTCATCCGCCAGGATCAGCTGCGGTTTGGTGATCAGCGCCCGCGCAATGGCGGTTCTTTGCTTTTGGCCACCGGAGATCTCATATGGATATTTGGCCAGGATGTCGCTTATCGCGAGTTTCCTGGCGATCGGCTGCAGGCGCGCATTCATTTCGTTGTAAGCCTTCCCGGCCAGCACGAGCGGCAGCAGGATATTATCCTGTACCGAAAAGGTATCCAGCAGGTTAAAATCCTGAAAGACAAAGCCGAGATTGTCGCGCCGGAAGGCGGCGAGTTCTTTTTCTTTGATTGAGCGCAGGTTTTTGCCGTTCAGCTGTACCTCGCCGCGGGTCGGCTGATCAAGGGCCGCGAGAATATTAAGCAGCGTAGTCTTGCCTGATCCGGACTCACCCATGATGGCAACGTATTCACCCCGCTCGACCTGAAATGAAACGCTGGATAGTGCCTGCACCTGATTGGCGCCGAACCTGGAGGTGTAAATTTTCTGGAGATCACTGACTTCTAAAAGTGGCATACTGATGCCCTCCTATCAACTTCCGAGCTCATGATCAGGTTCCGTTGGCGAGCTCTATGGGCTCATATGCGGAACCTATTTCGCTCTCCAGGCTCATTATAACAAAAAGAGAAAATGCCTTGCCTTAGCTTCGGCTTACATTTCCTCTCTGCAGCTTACATTTTGGTAAGGTAAGCGTGGCCGGTGTGACGCGCCGGGCTAGCTTATTAATCGCCAGCAATCTCGGTTTCCTCCAGCCCGATTTTCGCTTTGGTGCCCTTGCCGACCGTGGATTCAAGCGTGATCGTATGCGACAGCTGATCGAGGATGCGCCGGCAGAGGGATAATCCAATGCCACTGGCCTTGCGATCCAGGCGTCCATTGTAACCGGTAAAACCGCGTTCGAAAACGCGTGGTATATCTTCGGGCTCAATTCCAATACCAGTATCGGCGATCACCAATGTGGCGGTCGCGGCGGGTGTGGCCAGCGTTTCCGGCGTGGCCGCGGACGTGGCCAATGCGTCCGGTGGCGCCGGCGTAACTCCCGGCGCATGCGGTTCCATATAGATCGTAATAGTCCCTCCAGCTGGCGTATATTTCAGCGCATTCGACAACAGCTGCTCGATCACGAAGGTAAGCCACTTGGCATCCGTCAGGACCTCACAGTGCAGCTCCTGATAATCCAGTTTGATCTTTTTATGGATAAATGTCTGCGAGTATTTCCGAATCGCCGATCTGACGATCTCGTCCAGGTCGTTGCGGCTGATGAGTAAATCGGCGTTCATGCTCTCCATGCGCAGGTATTGCAGCACCATCTCGACATACTGTTCAATTCTAAACAGCTGATCCAGGAGTTCCGCACGCGTTTCAGTCGGCTCGGACTGCAACAGCAGCCGCATGGCTGCGATCGGCGTCTTAATCTGATGCACCCAGATCGTGTAGTAATCCACCAAGTCGTGATGGATACGGTCCGCTTCATTAATGATCCCGGCGCGGCTCTGATTAATAATCTTGATCAATTCCTGATAATCTTGTTCGATCTGATCCAGCGGCGCTGGCAGCTCTTGATCAATATCAAGCGCTGTAACGATACTCTTGAGCCTTTCCAGTGCCTGATGGCGGCGGCGGTAAGCGGCGGAGTCGATGATGCCAATGATCAAGATTAAAATACCACTCAGCAAGGCCGCATAGCCCACCGCTTCCAGCGGCAGGTCATAGAGTGCAAAAACCGTCAGGAAGATGGCGCAGACGGCCAGCAGGAG
>DHDG01000048.1:34086-34540 GCA_002399265.1 Firmicutes bacterium UBA4882
GGCGCAGACGGCCAGCAGGAGGATAATGTTACGGCGGCGGCGTTTATACTGCTCCATGTTATTGCACCATGTAGCCAAGGCCTCTTTTGGTGACGATGAAGTCCTCCAGCCCTGCTTCGGCCAGCTTTTTGCGCAGCCGCGTGATATTGACGGTCAACGTGTTTTCATCAATATAATGATCACTTTCCCAAAGGCGCTGCATAATTTCTTCGCGGGAAACCACCTGGCCGGCATTTTCCATCAGCAGCTGCAAAATGCGGAGGTCGTTCCTGGTCAGATTAATTTTTTGATTTTGATAGGTGAGGGTGGTGTCGCTCAGGTTGAGAAGCACCCCCTGGTGTTCCAGGACGTTGACTTGCCCCTGAAATGAATAAGTGCGCCGGATTAGAGCCCCCACCTTGGCGGTGAGGACATTCAGATCAAAAGGTTTAGCAATAAAATCATCCCCGCCCAT
>DHDG01000048.1:34668-40231 GCA_002399265.1 Firmicutes bacterium UBA4882
GCAATAAAATCATCCCCGCCCATATTCATGGCCATGACAATGTTCATATTGTCGCCGGCGGAAGAGATGAACATGACCGGGATTTTGGAGATTTTGCGAATTTCGCTGCACCAATGGTAGCCGCTGAAAAACGGGAGCATGACATCCAGTAGCACGAGATGCGGCTCGAACTGAATCACTTGTTCGACAATGTTTTTGAAGTCGGTCACACAGACCACCTCATAATCCCATTTACAGAGATGATCCTTGATGGTCCGTGCGATCGTGAGGTCATCCTCGATAATCAAGATTTTATACATTGGCATCGCTCCATACATAATCATGGTCTATGCAATCATAATCATATTATACACATTTATGGCTGACGCGGACAAACGGGTCACAAAAGGCACCCATAAAACGTGGCAGGGCTGCGGACATCGATGTCGAATAATAATGCTCCAAGACACAATGAAGGAGAATGAGGGGGTTCGGAACGTGAGGAAATTTGTTTGCACTGTTTGCGGTTATGTTTATGATGAGGCCGAAGGCGATCTTGACAGCGGCCTGGCACCGGGAACAAAGTGGGAAGACGTCCCGGGCAGCTGGACTTGTCCATTGTGCGGTGTCACCAAAGATGACTTTGAAGAGCAGGTTGACTGATAGAAAGCGTGCACGACAACGAGTCAGCGCTTATGCAACGAGAGATGCGGCATACGCGGCGAGCGCAAATGCCAGAGAATCCCGGAAATGATCCGGGATTCTCTTTTAGTTTTTTATAATGGCGCTACCATGCTGCCCAGCCCTTAATCGATCGGCTTTCCCGATCCGAACAGCTATCCTTAGTCGATCATCTTTTGCACTGTGATGATCGTCTGGGGCATGTCCTTGAAGCCTGTATTCAGTTGAATGACCAGTCCTTCGTCGGGAATCGGCAGGTTGCCCTTGAGCGCAAATATGTAAAACCCGCCGCCGGTACTCGGTTTCTGGTTGAGGCGCTGCTGATAAAACTCGGCTACTTTGGCTGGTGCATCATTGCTGAAAAAGATGTAGTAATGATAATCATTGTCCATTGACATGCCAGCAGAAATCTCCGGAGCATAGACCCAGCCCGGATAAAACGGAATACCCAGATAGGCTTCGGTGGGAGGATTCTGGGCAAATTGCCGCGCTGTATCATCCATGGCCAGATCCCATTCCTCGTCCATGGCATCTGGGGATTTTTCAATCAGAACATCTATTACAATCCAAGTGGACCGGTAGTCGATCTTTTTGAGGGAGTCATAGCCCACGTCCAACAACCCGACATTGAATGTGGCCAGATCACCATTGTCCAGGCAGACAAGCCATTCAACCCCGCCTCCTGCGAGCCACCGGCCTTTTTCCCATTGCGGCCGACCTTCGAAAGCGCTGCGGAGCCATTTACCGTCCTTGATGAGCATGTCGTATTCATACTCATCCTCGAAAAAGTCGTCGGCATAGAAGTCGGTCGCATATCGAGGTGCCAGGATCGCTCCCGGCTCAAGCTCTCCATACTCGAAAAGTTCAAGAAACTCCTCATAATCCTCGTAATCCGTACAATAATCGCGATATGTGGCATCCAGTTTAGCAATGTAGAACTTGAAGACATCATCAATAATGGTATTTACACGATAAACCTTCTGTTCATGAGAACGCACGTTTTCGGGATTTGCATCAGTAAGATTTCCGAAAAAATGCTCTTCGGTTTCCAGATCCCTGACTGCCCCGGCGTAAAGCGGAATCTCCTTAAAGCTGCGCGGCACGCCTGCCGCCAGGAGCACAGATGCAATCGACAGCAGCAGAAGAACCGTAATCCCAATCCACCGCACTCGCATTAACAATCCACCCCTTCTCTTCCAAGATTTTCTTTAAAGGTTTTAATGTAAATTCGCAATTGTCATCCATTTTCCTGCCAAAGGAACTTTGGGGACGGTTCTAAAAGTGCCGTTTCCCATTTGCTGTCAGATGGCACTTTTAGAACCGTCCCCAAAGTTCCGCGTCTTTGCTTTTGCCTTTCTATCTGGGCAAAAAGGATTTTCTTTATCAGCATCTAATAGTAAGGGTACAACAACAGTGCCTTTATTTCGAAAATAGACGAATTGGGGGATGAGAATGCGAAAAGTTTTAATTATCTTAATCCTCGGTGCGATCATCATCATGAGCGGATGTGGCGCAACCATGATTGCCGTTAGTGGCATAATTAGGGGATCCCTGCCAAATACGGTTATTGCCGGTGCCACCGTCACCGCAATGGGAGAGAGCTCATTTAGCACTGTGACCGGCGCAGACGGATCATACCGCTTACTGCTGCCTCCCGGCAATTATAGTGTTACTGCCGCATATCCAACATTCAACAAGGCCACTGTTTCCATTACTGTGGAAAAAAATCCGGTGACCAAAGACCTTGCCCTGACGACCGGGGCAGGCACAATCCTGGATTTACCGGATCCGCTTACTTTCGAGATATCCATAAACACCCAACCCGCTGAAACCGGCACCCGTTCGCGTACCGCTCCGGTTTTGGCAAGACAGGACACCGTTTTGGAAAGCCTTTATAACAAAAACTATAACAACGATCAAGAAGGATACGTTTATCTCTTGGACCTTTATGCTGCCTTCCCGCTTTCTGCATCCGACAACTATCAGGGAATCCGCTTATATGTCTCCCGCTCGGTAGCGGGCCCGTTTGCCTTAGCATTCGCCGACTTAGTTGAAGTTTCATACCCCTCGGCAGACTGCCAATTTTGGGTTACATGTGACGAACCGCTGCTGTTTGGAGCTGATCAGGCTCAATCTCACTATGTCATGCAGTTTTATTCCCCGGAAGGCGAAACCTATTTATCTGAACCATTGTCATTAGCGCCGTTTGAACCGTTGATCCTTGCTGCCCCCGATCATAACGCCGCTATCTCCGGAACTGGAATTACTCTACAGTGAAATGCTATCTCCACAGGAGATGGGGATAGCCAAAGTTACGAAGTCTTAACCTATCGAGGAGGAGGCAGCTTCTGGCTCCTTGTCAACCATACCCCGGTGTCTACGAATCAGCTGACTCTCCCTGCTCTTGACCCGGGAACATACGCTTGGTTTGTTATGGCGCGGGATGATTCGGAACCCACGTATCGCTATTCTAACTCCTATCCCAGAATATTTATTGTTGAGGATCCTTCCTGATGGACCCATAAAATAAGCCCGTAACTAAAGATTCAGATGTTCTTAGATGTTCTTCGCCACAGTAAGGAATGGAGGATTTGAGAATGCGTAAGGTTTTTCTGGTCTTACTTATCGGAATAGTCTGCACGATATCAGGATGTGGCGGCAGCTTAGTTGCCGTAAGCGGTACTGTTCGAGGCACGCAGGAAAATACGGTGATTGCCGGTGCACTGATCACAGCCACTGGAAAAGATACGCTAACCACAGTCACAGGTTCTGACGGGACATACCAACTGATGCTTCCCTCCGGCAAATATGAAATTAGCGCCGCTTACCAAACTTTTAAAACCGCTTCCGCCACTGTTACCCTGGAAAAGGAACCGGTAACGAAGAACTTTGGGTTATCAACCGGATCAGGTAAGGTAATTGGCACTCCGGATGGGTTTTCCTACGATTTTGAATTAATTACCCTTCCTTATGGCGTGGATTCTCGCTCGATAACAGCTACTGACCATCGGACAACAGCCTCGGCGGCCCAAGCCGTCTTCGCCAAAAATTTTAATAACGCGCCTGAAGGATATTGCTATGAATTGCATCTTTCTAGCGAATTTGCGTTTACCGATCCCCTCGCTATTCAAGGATTCCGATTGTATAGCGCGCATTCTGCCGATGGTCCGTTTGTTTTGGTGGATGCCGCGCCGGCTAACCTTTGGGGCAAATGGGCCAATATAATCGGCGAGTTTCGTGACCCGCTCCTTTTCGGCACCGGGGAGTCTTACTATGCCATTCAGCTATATACTGCCGAAGGTGAAACGCCCCTGACTGAACCGGTGGCTTTGGTGCCGCTTGAGCCGTTAACCCTGAAGGCACCGGCTAATAACATTATAAACCACGAGTCTGGCATTACTCTGGAATGGAATCCCGTAGCGGGATGCAGTTTCTACGGGATACGTGTTTATAAGAAGCAGATAGACAACTCCTGGACGGATTACGAAATCGCTTCCTCTACAAATACTTCGCTGGTTCTCTCCGGTCTGTCTCCGGGGGAGTACCTCTGGCGTATCACCGCAATAATAAATGCACCCGATCCAGTCGGAGTCTGGTCAAAGAGGTCTATCTCCGCCCACAGAGCCTTTGAGATCAATCTGACTGATTAAGAAAACAAGACGCAGATCAGAAGATCAGGAGATGGACACAAGGGGACGGTTCTTCTGTGCTATTTTGGGTTTGATGCGCCAGCAGCACAGAAGAACCGTCCCCTTGTGTCCGCTCGTGTCACGCCGATGGTATCCAATTCGCCTTAAGTATGTTATACTGAATTCAGTATTCGGAATGAGGAATGAGGTGAGGCTGTGTTTATCGTAAAGATTAATGAGCGTGGACAGATAACTATTCCCAAGAGACTTAGAGCCCGTGCCAGAATGAACCCGAACGATAATCTGGAAATTGACCTTGATAGTCAAGGGAGATTAATCATTACAAAAAAAGACATATTTTCGGATTTGGAAGACCTCATCAGAAAAGATTTGGTTAGCGAGGGCCGTAGTGCATATGAGGTTGAGACTATGTTACCGGGTAGAAAGAGAGAGTTAGGCGAGGCCTTGTTAAGAATGTCTGCTGACGCAGAATCTGAAATTGCTAAAGGCGAATATTCCTCTTTGGAGCAACTCAAAAAAGAACTTGATTCCGATGGGGAAAAGCAATGTATGAAGTAATCGTTCCTCACAGTGTCAAGCGCGACCTGAAGAAACTTGACAGAGCGGTAGCAAGGGAAATAGTTCAGCGGTTGGGCGAACTGGCGTATAACCCCACTTTAGGCACTCCCTTGTCTGGCAACCTATCCCACCTCAATAAACTAGAGGTGCGTTACCGAACGATTGAATATCGAATTGTGTATAAAATAGTAAGAGAACGCATCGAAATTCATGTTATCCATATAGGAACCAGAGAAAACTTCTATAGCGAGCTACGACGCAGATTATAGTCTGTGTTTCTCCATGCTGCTAGCTTCACTATCAGTGACATCGATCATAAGGCCGTTACTGTTTTTGATTATGCCCTTCTCGGCGCATTGCCTCATTATTTCAGCCATGATGGCATCCATAGTGGTACCTTTCAGGCGCTGAGTTCTGAATTTGGTGAGTAAGCTGGTTTCAGGCAAAGGGTCTTTCGGATTTAGACCAATAAACCATTTGGCCGGTCGACCGTAGTATTTCACAAGGGGGTCACAAAGGGACGGTTCTTCTGTGCTATTTCTGGGTTGATGCGCCAGTAGCACAGAAGAACCGTCCCCTTGTGACCCCCTTGTGCTAAAATATCTGAGCCTGCCAGGATAAACTCAAGCCATAGTCAACCCCATGACTGGAAATGGTTCCGCTATTTTCCCAAAAGGTAACTTTCCCGCTGAGAC
>DHDG01000048.1:40486-46030 GCA_002399265.1 Firmicutes bacterium UBA4882
GCTACATCCTGAAAGAATGCTTTTTCCGCAGTCAAGCGCAACCCGATGTCGCTGCCTTGTCGTGCTCCGCTCTCCAGAGAGTACTGCAGGCGCCCTGTTGTCTTCAGCCCATACTGTTCGAAGTTCTTGGTATAACCGACATCCCATTTGTATTGCATCGCATTATTGGTTGATTGACTTGTGATTAAGAGGTTACTATTCAAGTTGCGGCCGTCCGGCGACTTATGTTGCACCCCGATCCGAAACGTGTGTTGTTGCGAACTATTGTAGTTATCGGCCTTTCTACCCTGATAACCCGTGTTCCAACTAAAGCCATATGCAAGTTGGCCGGTATAATTAGCTTGTAGACTTTGACTGCGCCGGGTTACTTCCGCACTGCCATCCAGGTTGTCTGCCAACCCGGAATAACTGAAGTTAAGCCGATCTCCATTTGCGAACAGTTTGTCCCCGCGGATCGCATATTGATAACCCCCGCCTTCGACTGCAGCAAGCGGTGACATGCTTATCAAAGGATAGGAAGCTTGCAGCATCATTAAGTCCGCATCCCAAAAGATGCCGCCCAATGCGGTCGCGCCTTGAATCCTGAAAGCGCCACCCCTTTGCTCCCCAAAGCCATAGATGAATTCCGAGCGCAGCATCCCTTGCTTTAAAGCAAAGTCGTATTGCGCCCCAAGCACCTTGGTCTTGTTGTCGCCCACCTGCAACAGATAGAATTGGTTCTTAACCTTTTCGGTTTGCCAGCTGTAAGTTGCGCCGAGTGTGCTCATGGAAGAGATCCCGATCCCATAAGTGCTGGCGGACGTTCCCTGAAAGAGATTCCATTGCCCGCCAAGGCCGCCTTCAGAAGTCACGCTACCGCCCACGCCGCCATTACTAAGGCAAGTACCTTTAAAACCTGCCCCAACCTGTATCAGCCCGGAATCAAACGGAATACTGATATCACCATGCTGCGCGGCAAAGTACTTGTTCTGCCAGCTGAGCGCGTACTGATCGAGATGCACATAAAGGTGTCCGAAATTGGGCTCACTAATCAAACCGGGATGATCCGCCACACTGGCCACAAACTGCAATGAGAGCCGATTGCCTTGCGATTGCAGGTAGGAAGAAAACTTGAAGGTTTGCCCAAATTTCCGCAAGGGGAACAAAGAAATACCTAAACTACTGGTCAGACTGGCATCAAAGCTCGCCTCAGGCCTTTGCTCTGCAGCTGTAGGCGTAGCTGCGATAACGAAATGCCATTGTCGCCGGCTGCGATTGCCTGCCATGTCAACGGCCTCGATTTGCACCCGATGCCGCCCTGCCGGCAAGGCAACCTGCGGCTGGTAACGAATCCTCCACTCTTTGGCAGTGCCTATCTCCTGCAGATCCATCCGCTCAATGAGGGCGGCCGCCGTCACATCGACCCCGTCGACGCTGATGCTGATGGCATCCCGCTCTACTCCCGATTCCGCATCGCTGACTTGCCCCTCCAGCCAAGGGCGGTCATCCACAATAGTGACGCCCTCCAAAGGCTGGATAATAGTGATCCGGGGCGGTTCCGAATCCGTAAATGGTGGCGGCGAGGACGACACGATCTCTTCCTCAGCAGCACGGGCCGGTACCGCTCGCATGACAACTAAGGCGAACAGAACTGTGATAGCCAGCGTCGCAAGGATTTTACCCGCGCAGGAGCAGATCCGTCTGGAACTACCCCAGGCATTATCTAAAGTAAAACTCTTTTCCGCTTTCGTAGCTGCTTTCATTCCTTTATTCATCCTTAATGATCATCCGCCTCGCCAAAATCAAATCTGCCAAATCCAAATCCTTGACGGTAGCTATCCCAATAGAAAGTCACCGTGGCTTCGATCTCGTAACTGACAGTATTAGTCAACTTAATGGTGATGGTATGCCACCCATCGGATAGGTCCGCAGGCAGCAGATAAAAGATGGCATTTCCAGACGGTGTGATAGTCTGCTCAGCACCATCATCAATCTTGATTGTTAGCGTCGCGATTTCTTCGATTTCGCCGGTTATTTGCGCTAGTACTAATGAGCCACTATTAATATTGACCGGGTTGCTCTCTTCATTGTCAGCAGTCGGCTTGACGAAGGTAATGCGATGGGTCTTAACTGTTAAAGTTGCCGTCGCACTAAAGGCTTCGCCTGAAACACCATTCCTGGTATTGATCACTTTACATCTATACTGGTGTCCATTGTCGGTATAGGTAACGGGCGGCGTGGTGTAGCTATTATTCGCCGCCCCGTCAACACTAGTCCAGACGCTTCCGCCATCGGTTGACAATTGCCACTGGAAACTTAAGACGCCACCCGCCCCGGCATCCGCTACTTCAGCTGTGACGCTGAAGGTTACGGTAGCCCCTTCGAGGGCCGTAATATCTTGCGGCTGATTGACGATCGTTGGGCTGGCCACTACGCTCAAAGTTGCTGGATTGCTAAAGATCGTAGCACTAACGCCCTCCCGAGTATTAATCACTTGACACCTGTACTGGTGGCCATTATTAGCGAACGTAACTGCCGGTGTGGTATGGCTATTAGTTGTGGCCTCGTCGATATTACTCCATACACTTCCGCCATCAGTTGACTGTTGCCATTGGTAACTTAAGACGCCGCCTATTCCGCTATCCGCAACTTCAGCTATGACGCTAAAGGTCGCGGAAGTTCCTTCGGCAACGACATTATTCTGTGGCTGACTGGTGATTGTTGGGGTTGCCGCCACATTTAATATGGCTGGATTGCTGAATACTAACGCAGTAATTTCATCCTTAGTGTTGGTTACAATGCATCTGTATTGATGTCCATTATTAGCAAACGTAACCGCCGCTGTGGTATAGCTGTTTCCCACTGCGTCCGCGATATCACTCCAACTGTTTCCCCCATCTGTTGACTGTTGCCATTGATAGCTTAGGATTCCTCCTGCATCAGCATCAATTGCCGTAGCAGTGACACTGAAGGCCGCGGCAATACCGGTGGCAACTGTAATGTTCTGCGGTTGCACCACAATTTCAGGCTTTACGGGCCCTATTAATAGAAATTTGTTTGTCCCTAATCTTAACTCTGGAAATGTAGCATTAGTCATCAGACAGTAGATGATTTGCTCCCCAAAACCATGCTCGAACGTGAATATTCCGTTCACGGAGGTGGCGGGCTCAATTTCCCAACCGTAACGATACCAGGTAAAAACGGTGTCCACTCCATTAACCGCCGATACTGCTGATAAATCAATCTCGCTGCCGATGACCACTTTGCCTCCGCTGCCAACTTGTATTTGATTCTGTGGGGAATAGGTGTATATAGTACCGTCAAAAAATGGCAGCGTGGTAAAGGTCAGTTGGTTGGAATAACAGAAGAGTCTATCTAAAGCCGTACAGCCGCTCACATCTAGCGCGGTTAGTTGGTTGGAGTTGCAGAAAAGATATTCCAAAGCCGTACAGCCGCTCACATCTAGTGAAGTCAGTTGGTTATTGTAACAGTAAAGATGTTTCAAAGTCATGTGACCCCTCACTTCTAGTGAGGTTAGTTTATTGTAACCACACCCAAGCCAATATAGAGCTGTACACCCGCTCAAATCCAGCGCGGTTAGTTGGTTGGAAGCGCAGGAAAGTTTCGTTAACGTGGCGAAGTCGCTCATCTCTAGCGCGGTCAGTCGGTTGGAATCACACACAAGCTCCACTAAAGCCGTGCAGTCACTTACATTGAGTTCGGCCAGTAGGTTGGACTTACAGGAAAGTTTCGTTAAAGTGGCTAATCCGCTTACATCCAGCGCGGTTAGTCGGTTGTCGTCACAGTGAAGATAATCCAAAGCCGTACATCCGCTCACATTGAGTTCGACCAATAGGTTAGACTTGCAGGAGAGTGTCGTTAAGGTGGTTAATCCGCTCACATCTAGTGAGATCAGTTGGTTGGAATCACACACAAGCTCCACTAAAGCCGTACAGTCACTCACATTGAGTTCGGACAGTAGGTTGGACTTACAGGAAAGTTTCGTTAAAGTGGCCAATCCGCTCACATCTAGTGAGGTCAGTTGGTTGGAATCACATACAAGCTCCCCTAAAGCCGTACAGCCACTCACATCGAATTCGGTCAATCGGTTGGAATCGCAGAAAAGTGTTGTTAAAATGGCAGATCCGGTCACATCTAGGGAGGTTAGTCGGTTGGTGCCACAGCGAAGAGAATTTAAAGCCGTACAGTCACTCACATTGAGTTCGGCCAATAGGTTGGACTTGCAGGAGAGCGTCGTTAAAGTGGATAATCCGCTCACATCTAGTACGGTCAGTTGGTTAGAACTGCACCCAAGTTCCTCCAAAGCCGTACAGTTGCTTACATCTAACATGGTCAGTTGGTTGTCACTGCACGAAAGTATCACTAAAGCCGTACAGCCGCTCACATCTAGTGAGATCAGTTGATTATCAAAGCAGAAAAGTCTTTTTAAAGATGTACAGCCACTCACGTCTAGTGAAGTTAGTTGGTTGAAGTAATTGTAAATATTCCCCAATTCTGTACAATCACTCACATCCAGGTCACCAACCAGGCCTTTCTCAGACCAAATAATGCCCCAAACCCTTTTTTCCGCTCCGTTAAACCATACAACCCCATCCCAAGTAGTCGGATCTTCCGGGTTATAACTCGCACTTATTTTATCGCCATTCTTGCCGACCCCGTTTGGCAGCTCCAAAAAAGCCACCAACTTCTGGTAATCGTTTGCGTTATAGCCCGCAGGGGTGTCGTAGGCACGGACACCTTGGGATGTTGAACAAAACACTATCACTGATAATAAAACTACAACCCCCAAGACGATTCCGGTTGATCTACTACAGAGATGGGTAATTCTCTTGAGCCAGTCTCTTAACAAAACAACCCCTCCAAACTACTCGTGCAGTTAACTGCTACTATATAAACTTGTTCGTCATATTTTGTCATTTCGGTAAATGTTGCAAGATTCGCCATATCTCGTCTGTTTCCTCTCCGGCAGTTGCCACCCTCTACCAATGCCCTCCCGTAACTCCACGTCCACGCCCGTCTTTGCTTCACTTACGCGAAAAAGCCCCTCTTCGCGCCAACGTTTGAAGAGGGGATAAGCATCATTGACTCTTATTGATTATTGATTATCGCAAGCGTGCTCTCAATTACTAAAATTCAAATCTTCCGAAGCAGAACCCTTGCGCATCTTCTTCGCCAGTCTTCTTATTACGCGCGCCTGCGCTGGTCTTATCCGAAGCATAATAAGCAATCGTCATCTTCTGGCAGCGCCAGATTCCCTGCAGATTGACCATCTCGCAGACTATCTGGCCTACGTCTGTAACAGTCTGCGGGATTTCCGGTTCCTGTGCTTGTTCCTTAATCTTAAAAGGAACCATGGCGATGGCACCGCTGGCGCTCATGTTGCTGAAAACGATCGTCCCTAATTCCATGGTCAGGACATAACCATGGCCTGTCAGAGGTGCCTGCCGCCAATGCAATTGCTTTTCCTGATCTTCTTCTAATTCGGTTTTGAGTGTAGTGTAATTTTTATCATAGGAGCCGGTTCCTTCGCTAATAGTCAGCTTA
>DHDG01000053.1:0-7677 GCA_002399265.1 Firmicutes bacterium UBA4882
TAATCAGGGTGTCCGGCGTTCGAATCGCCGATGACCCACCAAGTAATGACGCGGGTTTGGAGAATTACTCTGAACCCGTTTTTGCTGTTTGCCGACGTAAATATCTTTGGCCCTTTCTAAAAAGCGTATCCCAACCGGGATACGCTCATTTGCTCAACCAATGGCAGCAGTCGTTCGGCGGTGATCGTCACTTATGGTGACCAAGTGGCTGAATGGTGTGATATACTGACATCAGTAACATTCATGACGAATGGTTTGTTATATACGTAAGTCCGTGTGATTATCGAACCTTCGCCTATGATTTCATCAAAAGTCGGGCTTGCGGTCTGCTGGCCAGCGTCAGATTCGATCACGAAATAGACGGTGTAAGAAAGGATGTCCTTATTGCCTAAATTGGACATTCTATATTTGATTGATACAGAGCCGGCATTTTGAGACCAGCTTACGAGGGTGTGTTTGGAAAGCTCACAGCCGGTAAGGACCAGCAGCAAAACACAGATCACAATCAGAAGGAGTATTCTCTTTTTCACATTTGACCCTCCTTTCATAGAGTTTGCCGAAGGGTTTAAGCTGCAAAATCTCTAACAGAGAAGTCAAAAATCCAAACATGTCATGTACCCAATACCATATTATTATAAATATTTAAAATGATCAATGGGATTGTAAGTTTTTCGCGCTTTATAACAAAGGCAATGCCAGCCAAAATAAAGGCTACTTCGTCAAAGAAGATGCAAGTGGCGCATTAGGTAAATATAAACGATGTTCTTTCAGGCCATTAAAGTGTAAAATAGGCATCAGGACGTGTGGTAGTCGCTTACATAGCGCAAATACATATGCATAAGCAAAGGATGGAAAATGGATAATACTTTATTTACGAGCCTAAACCTGTCAAAAGAAGTGCAAAAAGCGATTGCTGATATGGGCTTTGAAGAAGCGACGCCTATTCAATCCCAAGCAATTCCGCCCATCATGGAAGGCCGGGATGTAGTCGGGCAAGCACAGACTGGAACTGGCAAAACAAGCGCTTTTGGCATTCCGGCTGTTGAAATGATCAGCACCCAGGAAGAGTTCATTCAGGCACTGGTGCTATGTCCAACAAGAGAACTGGCGATTCAGATTGCCCAGGAAGTCACCAATATCGCGAAATACAAAAAGGGTCTAAGAATACTGCCTATCTATGGAGGGCAGCCCATTGAGCGGCAACTGTTTGCGCTAAAGAAGCGCCCGCAGATTATTATCGGAACACCCGGCCGGGTGATGGATCATTTAAGGCGCCGGACCCTCAAATTCGGTGAACTAAAAATGATTGTACTGGACGAAGCCGATGAGATGCTGAACATGGGCTTCCGGGAAGATATTGACGTGATCTTGAAAGAGGTGCCGACTGAAAGACAGACCATTCTTTTTTCAGCCACAATCCCACAGGAAATCATGGAGTTGACCGCCAGTTATCAAAAAGACCCGGTGGTTATTAAAACAGCCCATAAAGAACTGACGGTACCCGCCATTGAGCAGTATTATCTGGAAGTACGTGAGCCCAATAAACCCGAGGTTTTGTCCCGGATAATTGACGCGGAACATATCAAGCTGTCTCTGGTTTTCTGTAATACCAAAAAGCGCGTGGATGAATTGGCGTTAGTAATGCAATCACGCGGCTATATGGTTGAAGCACTGCATGGCGATATGAATCAGTCTCAGCGGGACCGGGTCATGGCTCGCTTCCGGCAGGGGAATATTGAAATGCTAATTGCCACCGATGTGGCTGCCCGCGGTTTGGATGTCAATAATGTTGAAGCCGTGTTTAATTATGATATTCCGAAAGATGAAGAGTATTATGTACATCGGATCGGACGTACAGGTAGAGCCGGTAAGACCGGAACATCCTATACCTTCGTTGCGGGGCGCGAAATTTATCGGTTAAGGGATATTCAGCGTTTCACAAAGTCTAATATTAAGTTGATGAAGCCGCCTTCTCTGATTGATATCGAAGAGACTAAGGTCCGGGGGATTTATGATGGCGTGAAAAGTATTTTGGCGAGCGGCCAATTGGATCGCTATGTCTCTTATATCGAAAAGATGATGGAAGAAGCAGCTGTAGCCGGGGTGCGTGAAAACGAGGCCACTTCACTGGACATGGCAGCTGCGCTGCTGAAGATGGTCATCGGCCAAAACCAGAGCGACTTGTCAGATAACATTTCAGCCGCGGCGACAGCAACGGCAACAGCAACGACAACAAGAACAGGAACGGAGGGGCGTAGAAGGCCGGCCCCCAATCCCGGTCGCGGTCAGTCGAATCAGGGACGCGGTCAATTCAGAAGAGCGTCCGGCACCGGCCGATCGGCAAAACGCAATCCAGCCAGGCCACACTAAATTACGTCGCGCGGACTGCTGATAAATGGGGGATTTCACTTGAACATTTCAAATGAAATCAACAATCTTGGCGGATTCCTACTCAGCAAAACACCTGTATAATGTACTAAGATAGACACAAGTGCGCAGAGAGAGGGATTATATTGGAAACTACAAGTGTCGTTCACAAAGAAAGGAGTGCTGCTAAAATTATCTTATGGGTAGCGGTATTTTTGGTGTTTTTCATAGTGGTAGCATTCTTCCTTGTTAACAATTTGTACAGCAAATCATTTGCCAGGTATGACAGACCAGAGCCATCGTATTCCGGCTTTATCCGGTTTAGTGACGTGGCTGACAAAATGGATATTACGGAAGTGCAATTTCCGTCCGGTCCCAATACACTGGCTGGCTACATCTTTGGCTCAGAAAACAATAAAGGGCTGGTCGTCATTGCCCATGGCCTGGGTGGTGGCGCCGAGAGCTATCTGTCAGATACGATGTATTTCGTTGAGCAAGGCTGGTGCGTGTTTTCCTATGACTGCACCGGCAGCCATGCCAGTGAAGGCAAAAATACACGTGGATTGCCGCAATCCGCGATCGATCTGGACGCTGCCTTGACCTATGTGGCCAGTAATGACACCTTGAACCATTTGCCGATTATGCTTTACGGTCATAGCTGGGGTGGCTACGCCGTTACCGCAGTTTTAAATTATGATCACAAGATTAACGCCGTGGCCAGTATTGCTGGCTACAATGCGCCGATTGAAATTTTGGTGGAACAAGCCCGCAATAGGATTGGGTTTTTTGCCTATGTCGCCTATCCAGTTGAGTGGGCTTACCAAAAGATGCTTTTTGGTAGTGCAGCCGACCTGACAGCCGTCGATGGCATCAACAATACCGAAACAGCGGTGCTGATCATTCATGGCACTGAGGATCAAGCAATATCATATAGCGGTGCCGCCATCATTGCGCACCGCGATGAAATTACGAACCCCAATGTCATATATAAATCCTGTAGCGCTGAAAATCAAAACGGGCATAGCAGCCTCTTCCGTTCTACAGCTGCCACGGCTTATATTGATGAAAAGAACGCTGAGTATAAGCAGATCTATGATCAATGGAAAAAGAAAATACCAGACGACGTAAAAGCTCAATACTACGCCAATGTCGACAGGCAGCTTACTTCCGAACTGGATGCGGATTTTATGAATGAAGTCAACGAGTTCTTCGAGCAAAACCTGATCATAGAATAGCCGGCATCAGGGCGGTAGTTGATGTCAGTATTTACGAACTTCATAGGAAGCACATAGCATACCAAAATAAGTCGGTACCTGATATGATAGTAGTCTACCTTGCATCGACACTTCCAGCGTGGCTCCATAAAGTACTAACATTTGCCATAGACTATCCGGTTTGGCTGATGCAACGAGTCCAGGATCCAGCTTTAACAGATGTTCGAGATGACCGTCTCGCACAATCTCCTGCATGGCGGCATCGTATAAAGCCGCTGCCGGATCAAAGCCATAAGGTCCCTCGGCATGATGGGCATGGGCTTGATCGGCGCTGGCGATCAAGGCGACCTTATGTCCGCATTGTTCAGCTTTGCGGGCTATTATGCGGCCCAAGGTGACGAGATCGGTAAGCGGGATGGTGCGGCACGGTCCTATTAAGACTTTGGGTTTGCGATCCCAGTGGGCTCCCATAAACCATAAGGGGATCAGAGCACCCCAATCGAGCTGAAACCGCGATGCCGGTCCTTCCAAGGCACCAAAAAGAGCCCCAACTACCGGAAGATTGTGGGAGCGTGCTTCCTGCAAGATTTGTTCGGCCAATAACCGGTCACATACAAATTCGGCTTCGACCCGCCCGCCATTTTCCTCAAGGGCTCCACTGGTGTAATCCGTTGTCACAATGCTAATGGCAGTATCGAGCCGCAAGCCATGCGGAGTCACGACCACAATGGTATCAGGTGCAGAAGCAGCCATGTTCCGGCCAAGTTCTTCCAGGGCGCTGCGAGTCAGCGCAACCTGATCAAAATGAGATCCGGCCAGAGCAGGGATTAGTTCACTGCCGTGTGGCGCTATGCAGGCGTAAACCAAACCAGTAGATTTCATAATAACACCCCAAGAAAACAATATCATAGGCGGGCGGAGCTGGCAATGAACAATACAGATAGCGTTGTTTTGTGATACAATACAGTTTAATGGATTAGATCGCAAAAAAAAGGTCCAAAGGCGGATCTAAAGGCAGGTTTTAGCTTGACTGACTTTTTAATTAAGCTGTTTGTGAAAGATTATCAAAAGACATCGGAGGCGTCTGTTCGTCAGCGTTATGGCAAATTTGCCGGAGCGGTCGGCATCGTCTCTAACCTGGCGCTCTTTGTGATCAAAATCACCGCCGGTGTTATTTTTAACAGCATCGCCATTACAGCTGATGCTATTAACAACTTATCTGACTCCGGCTCATCTTTAGTTACGCTGTTGGGCTTCAAGCTTTCCGGAAAACCGGCCGATAAACAGCATCCTTATGGTCACGCGCGCATGGAGTATCTCTCCGGCTTAATTGTCTCGTTTCTGGTGCTATTTTTGGGACTCCAGCTGGTTAAGAGCTCTGTGGAGAAAATTATTAACCCGCAGGATACACAATTTACGTTGCTGACCTTGGCAACTCTCGTTGTTGCTATCCTGATCAAGCTCTGGCAATCTCTATTTTATCGTAAAATCAGTCGCCTCATTGATTCTACAGCACTGCTGGCATCCGCCGCTGATAGCCGCAGCGATATTTGGGCGACCTCTGCTGTATTGGTGGCGGCCCTAATCTCCCAATTTACCGGACATAATCTGGACGGCTATATGGGTGTCGGGGTGGCGCTATTGATCATATATACCGGTGCGCAATTAGTCAGGGATACTAGCAGCCCTTTGCTCGGCATGGCGCCCTCCAGGGAAATGGTTGATGGCATCTACCGTAAGATACTAAGCTATGAGGGCATTATTGGACTACATGACTTGCGGGTGCACAACTATGGCGCGTCGCAATACTTTGCCTCGGTACATTGTGAAGTGCCGGCTTCTCAGGATATTATGGTGAGTCATGATATTATTGATAATATTGAACGCGATTTCTTAAAAGAGCAGGGAATCCATATGGTTATTCATCTTGACCCGGTTGTCACCAATGATGCAAAAACCAATGCCCTTTGCCAGCAGGTGCAAGAAATCGTTATGGCGATTGCACCAGAAATAAGCATGCATGATTTTAGGGTGGTCTGGGGTGTTAGTCACACCAATCTGATATTCGATATTGTAGTGCCATTCGGTTTGTACCGGGATGATGATGACATTGTCAATGCAATTACCGAAAAGGTTTATCAGATTGATTCGGCCTACAATTCAGTGATTACAGTGGATCATCAGTATGTTCCGGATGCGTCGGACGTGGGTATTTAAGATGGTTGAATCGATGCGTATCATTGATCTTTCCAAGATAATTAACCCGCAAACCGCCGTCTACCCCGGTGATGCCAAAGTGCATTTTGAAACGGAAGCCTCTTTTGATGAGCAAGGCTATTGCCTTACCAGGATGCATTTAAGCACGCACACAGGCACGCATATTGATGCGCCGCGCCACTTCCTGAAAGAGGGCTGTGGAGTCACAGGTTTGGCTCTGGAGGCTTTTGTTGGCCCGGCAGTGTTATTGGACCTGAGGCCGCTGATGCTCCAACCTGGCCGGGAAATAACGCCTCAAACACTGGAGCCCCATCGGGATGCCTTTCAGCGGGGCGCACGGGTAATCATCAACACCGGCTGGACGGAGATTTGCCCGCCGGACGCAGCGGATCATTTTACAGATCATCCTGTTTTCACACCGCAGGCCATCCACTGGATTGCTGACCGACGTCCGTTGCTGGTTGGCATGGATTTACCGTCACCGCATTCGCAGCTGCAACGCGCCACCCATGAGCCCCTCCTGAGGGCGGGCATTGTACTGCTGGAAGGCCTGATTAACTTGAGCAGCCTGCCCCGAGAGTTTACGCTGATTGCCTTGCCTTTGGCGCTTGAGAATCTGGACGGTTCTCCGGTGCGGGCGGTTGCCATGATTCCCCCAAGACTTCCCAGATAAGGTGGCGTTCGGATGAGCAATATCATTCTGCTTGGCATTGTAAGCTTCATGACGGATCTTAGTTCAGAGATGGTTTATCCAATCATTCCGTTATACCTCACGGCTGTCTTTGGAGCCACTCCGGCAATTGTCGGCCTCATTGAGGGAATTGCCGAAAGCCTGGCTAGTCTGCTTAAGGTTTTTAGCGGCTATTGGGCAGATCGCTATAAGAATAAAAAGAGGCTGACTTTGATTGGGTACTCAGCGTCATTTTTCTATAAGGTTGCTCTACTATTAGCTGCTTCATGGCCAGGCGTCCTGGCGGCTCGCATTGTGGATCGCGTCGGGAAGGGGATTCGTACTGCGCCCCGCGATGTGCTCATTGCCGAAAGTGCAAATGCCAAAAAGCTGGGTGGCTCTTTTGGACTGCATAAAATGCTGGACATGCTCGGATCCGCGTTAGGAATTTTGGCATCCTATTTTTTATTGAGGATCAGTGCTGGTGGCAGTGCCAATATCGTTGGCTACCGCCGGATCTTCCTGATCTCAACGGTTCCTGCTGTGTTAGGTGTTCTGGCACTGCTACTGGTCAAAGAGCGCAAAAGCAAGAGTGCTCCAACACGAAAACTAAGTCTCAATTTCAGAACACTGGATGGTCGACTGAAAGCCTTTCTGATTATTGTTTTCCTGTTCACCTTAGGCAACTCATCCAATGCTTTTTTACTTCTCCGCGCAAGCAGCGTCGGCTTTGACGCACAATCAGTGATTCTGATGTATTTTCTGTTTAATATCGTGGCATCACTATTGGCTTACCCCCTCGGGAGACTTTCCGATCGAATCGGGCGCCGTGCATTGCTAGTTGGCGGCTATCTGATTTATGGCCTCGTCTATATCGGATTTGCCTATGTGACGACAAGGGCGGGGATGATTGCGCTGTTTGCCGCCTATGGAATATATACCGCCATGACGGCCGGTACCGAGAGAGCATTGATTACTGAAATAGCGCCTGCTAATCTGAGGGGAACGATGCTGGGCTTGCATGGTACGCTCGTTGGCATCGGCTTATTGCCAGCCTCATTGATCGCCGGCTTTCTCTGGAATACCTTTGGAGCAGCGGCACCCTTCCGGTTTGGCGGTATTCTTGGACTGGCAGCTGCTGTGGCTGTCGCGTTTGTGCTCAACCGCCGTTTTGAGGTGCGAGCCTAGCCGAGCTCTTTTTCAGCCGAG
>DHDG01000053.1:7822-11203 GCA_002399265.1 Firmicutes bacterium UBA4882
GCCGAGCTCTTTTTCAGCCGAGCGCAATTTTCAGATGGTGGACGTATTCCGTAACGTGCGGCACGCTATGCGGACCATATTTTTCTATTAGGCGGGCGATTACACTTCCGGCGATTACGCCGTCGCCTGCGCTGCAGCCTGCGTTGACAGCACAGGGAATCTGTTTAACCCTTTTTACTTCATTGATCAACTCCTGCACCGCAGCTGGTTCTGCGTCTGGCGGCATCATGCAGCAAATAAAGCCTTGCGCCTGTTCAGCAATTTTCTGGATTCGGTCCCGGGAAGTCAGCGTAATCATCGCGATGAGACTAACGTCATTGGCGCGGCAATCGGGGAGCAGTTCATCCCGTTCTTCGAAAGGCATGTCTGGGACGATTACCGCGCAGACAGCCACCTCGCGGCAATTATTCATAAACCGGGTAGTGCCATACGCAAAGATCGGATTGAGATATGACATAAAGGCGATTGGAACATTACAGTATTGACGCAAGCGCCGCAGCATAGCGAAGATTTTGTCCAGGGTGGCACCGCCAATTATGGCTCTTGACTCAGCCTTCTGGACGACAGGGTCTGCAGCAGTCGAATCCGAAAATGGAATACCCAACTCAATTAGATCTGCTCCGGCCCGCGCCATCTGCGCAATTAATTGTTCGGTGGTCGTCAAGTTAGGATCACCGGCTGTGATAAAGGGAATTAGGGCTCTGCCATTAGCAAAAACATGCGTCAAATTACTCATTAATTTGTCCTCCTCTACAACGTGCAATCGCCGCCACATCTTTATCGCCTCTACCGGAAAGACATATCACCATAACCTGATTTTTATCCAGTGACGGGGCCAGTTTGCGTGCATGGGCCACCGCGTGAGCGCTTTCAATGGCCGGAATGATGCCTTCCGTGCGCGCCAAATACTCAAACGCATCCACCGCTTCGTCATCCGTGACAGCCACATATTCTGCCCGGCGGCTATCACGTAGCAGGGCGTGTTCCGGGCCTACTCCAGGATAATCAAGGCCAGCAGAAATGGAATAAACTGGGGCGATTTGGCCGTACTCGTCCTGACAGAAATAGGATTTCATGCCGTGGAAGATGCCCGCTTTTCCCAATGTCATAGTAGCGGCGTTTTGATTAGTATGGAGACCACGCCCGGCTGCCTCACAGCCAATGAGGCGAACCTCAGGATCGTCCACAAAATCACTGAACAGGCCAATGGCATTGCTGCCGCCACCTACGCAAGCCAGCAAAACATCCGGCAGGCGGCCTTCTATTTTTAGCAGCTGCTGTTTCACTTCCCGTCCAATCACACTCTGAAAATCGCGGACAATGGTGGGGAAGGGGTGTGGTCCGACAGCGGAACCGATTACATAGTGCGTGTCAGATAGACGCCTGGTCCATTCACCCATGGTTGCATTAACAGCGTCTTTGAGCGCCTGCGTGCCGCTGGTCACGGGGTGGACTTTAGCCCCCAGTAATTCCATGCGGTAAACGTTTAAGGCCTGGCGTTCAGTATCTTCCTTACCCATAAATATTTCGCATTCCATATCCATCAAAGCCGCAACAGTAGCGGTGGCGACGCCATGTTGTCCGGCGCCTGTTTCCGCGATAACCCTGGTCTTACCCATGTATTTGGCGAGTAGGACCTGCCCAAGTACGTTGTTGATTTTGTGCGCCCCGGTATGGTTTAAGTCCTCGCGCTTCAGATATACTTTTGCGCCTCCCAGATCGCGGGTCATTTTGGCGGCATAATAGAGCAAGGATGGACGTCCGGCATAATTGGTTAATAAGTCCTCCAGCTCAGTAGTGAAGGCCGGATCGTCTTTGAAGTGTTGATAGGCTTCTTCCAGTTCGATGACTGCGTGCATCAGCACTTCGGGAATATACTGACCACCATGAATGCCAAATCTACCTTTGGATACTGACTCAATCGATTCAAACACAGGAATCGCTCTTTCAGCCACTGAAAACACACCCCTCCAAATTAGTAATAAAAAAAGCCTTTGTCCCAAAACAGGGACAAAAGCTTTCAAGCTTCTGCGGTACCACCCAAATTGACGCATAAAACGCCCGCTCATTTTGTATACCATCATATACACCCAGCTGATAACGGGTAGGGCCCCCGTAAGCGCCTAACTCCCGGTAATGTGCCTGCTGTACCTTCCTCTAAGTGAGAGGTGAGGGTGAGGACATGCCGGTTTCGGGCTTCCCTCGCAAGTCCATTCAGAATCATCTTTATAACCGCATTCTCACCGGCTGGCGGCTCTCTGAGTATAAGTAATGATTCTTACTCGTCTTGCTCATCGGTTTTACATATTACCAGTACTATAGCACCATGAAAATTTAAAGTCAAGCTTACATCATAATTCTAACTGTGCCAATATATGTAAACCGATTTTCGCCTCGTCCAAGGTTATAATAACTGCGAAGCGTATGGTGATACTAATTCCAGAGTGGATCAGCGGTGTCTGAACAAAGGGAAAGGGCAAAGGGGCGAATTTAGCGATGGCTGCGACAATGATGCGCGATCGGTTCATGCGCGGCTTATTGGCCGGCTTAATTGGGGGCATTGCTGCATTGGCAGTCAACTTGTTTTCCACTGAAGTATTGAAATTTGGTGACCTACACTTTTATGAAATATCCGGTGTGATGATTTTCGGACATTTGCCCCGGGGACTGATGCAGTCCATTTTCGCTGAAATTGGACACATTGGACTTTCAGCTGGTGTGGGAATTGCCCTGGCATATTTGCTGCCCAAGATCAAGACTAGTCATCTGTGGGTCAAGGGTGCTTTTGCCGGACTGGCGGTCTGGTTTGCGGTCTATGCTATCACGGTGCTGTTCAAAGTCCCGTCTGTTCATAAGACCGGCTTTCCCTCGGCACTGACCAACTTTCTGGCATCCGTCGTTTATGGGCTTGTTACCGTACTAATGCTGCGTAAATTCGATCATATGGCTGATAAGACCAAGGTATAAAGGGCGTCAATGCGTCAGACAGTAAGCGTTAGTGCACAAAGAGCCTTCCTGAGAAGGCTCTTTGTGACGTCTTTTGAAACCTTATTCTTTCACCGGTGCCCGGCGCATCAGCAGGAAAATTAGTCCGCAAAAGAAGACGGATGTCGCGAGGAGGTTCAGTACCGCAACGTAGGAGTTTGAATCTGTAATGCCCCAATAGAATGAGATAAAATTGCCGATGGCTATAAAAACACTTCCGCCGATCAGCTTATTCAGCCAGATCAGCAAAATAGTAACATAGACTGGCGAAAGCGAGACCACTATTTTCAATAGTGCGCTACTGCGATAATAAACCAGGTTAATCAGCCAGCCAAGTAATGAGACACAAAAGAACAGGGCAAAAGTCCATGCAACGACAGCAATTATGCTATTGCT
>DHDG01000053.1:11312-14912 GCA_002399265.1 Firmicutes bacterium UBA4882
ACAGCAATTATGCTATTGCTTTCATAGAGCATATTGTACAGCATCTCATGTCTTGTGAATACTTGGGATATTAGTCGCAGTCCTGTTTCAACCAGGGTAGCTAAGGCAGCTATGCCAGCCATAGCTATTAAGCTTTCACGGAAGTAGCGCTTGCGGGATACACCATTAGCTGAAGTAAACTTGAAACTCTCTTTAAAGCTATTTAGACCACATACAAATAGGAAAATCAATGCGGCGCTCTCATTGTTGTAACCACCGCCGCGTTCTTTGACAGACAAAAACCAGGTCAAAATCATTAATAATAGTGAGATTGAATAGAAAATGCCCATGGCTTTTAGACAATCCATGAACTTCAGTTTTGCTACGCTAAGAGAATTCTTCATTATGACAACCTCCTTCACTTCAATTGGTGAGATAGATAAAGAGCTTTTGGAGCGGCGCGCCTGAGATATCCAAGCCTAATGCTTCAGCGTCTCTGCGTATCTGGGAGTTAAGTTGCTCATAAACGGCGGCCGACTTTAAGCGCCCCAAGGTTTCTTGATGAATGACTTTACGATTTTTGATAAATTGGTCTACTTTGGCGTCTGCGCCCGAAACAGTATAAGCCGACTGGAGCAATTGCTCGACTGGTTGATGCAAGACCAGGCGGCCGTCTTTGATGATGATCGCCTCTTCCAGCACATCCGCAATTTCATCAATTAAGTGCGTAGAAATGATAATGGTCTGCGGATGCTCATTATAGCGCGCCATTAATTCGTGGTAAAACAAATCGCGGTGATTGGCGTCCAGACCGAGCACTGGCTCATCAAAGATTATCACCGGCGCATTGGAGGCCATCGCCAAAATCAGCTTCATAATCGAGCTATAACCAGTCGACAATGTCTTGACCTGTTTGCGTAAATTTAGCGCGAATTTATGGGCTAAAGCCTGTGCGTATTCCATATCAAATTGGGGGTAAAACTCGCGTGTCCACCGAAACACCTGGCTAATGCGCATGCCTGAGGGGTAGAGTTTCATTTCAGTCATGTAGAACATTTGCGATTGAACACGGTCGTTTTCAATGACACTCTCATTATTGAAAAGTATCTCTCCGGAGGTGGGGAAGATTTTGTTGGTCAGAATGTTAAGCATGGTTGTCTTACCAGCACCATTGCGTCCCAGCAGACCGTAAATCTTCAAAGGTTCCAGCACTAGTGAGGCATTGTCCAATGCCTTCACTGGGCCGTATTCTTTAGTAACCTGCCTGAACTCGATTAGTCCCATTTAGATACCCCTTTCGATCATGGTAATAATTTCATTTTTACTGATATTCAACTTTTTGGCTTCTTCCAGGAGCGTGCGAATAAAATTTTCGTAGAATACGTCACGCCGTTTTTCCATAATTTTTTCCTTGGCACCAGTGCACACAAACATTCCGACACCTCGCTTTTTATAGAGAATTCCATCGTCGACCAGCAGATTAACACCCTTGCCTGCGGTGGCGGGGTTGATCTTAAAATTGACGGAGATTTCGGTCGTAGAAGGCACTTGGGTTTCTTCTTCAAAGACACCCCGCAAGATGTTATCCTCAATCGCTGACGCCAGTTGTAGATATAAAGGCGTTTCGCTGTTAAAATCAAGTAGCAGCATACAGTCACCTCCTTCTGCGTCACTACGTCGCGTGGTCCAGGAGACAGTTAAATGGTTAAACAGTTAGATGGTTGGATGGTTAATTACCGCTGTAACTAACAATATAAGAACCACTGACATTAGTCAAGAGGGTTTTGCCAAAAAAGGGCGTAAAGACTAAATAGAAAAAACCCGCCTTGCCGGGCGGGTAATTACTCGTGCGTTGCCGTGTATGTCTTTGCTTATGAATGGTTCACAGCCTACTGCAGATCATTGGTAATTGCTTCAGCAATATTGTTCATGTGATCCGCCACACGCTCAATATTAGAGATAATATCAAGGAAAATAACACCAGACTGCAACAGACAGAAACCTCTCTCGAGGCGATCAATATGACTGGCACGTAAATCATCCGTAAAATTATCAATACGTTCTTCGCGCTTCATGATTAAAACTGCCTGCTCCGGGTCATTATGGTCCAGAGCGGCCATTGTTTCGAAGAACATCAGCTCAATTTCATTGTTCAACTCGTTGAGTTCCGCAATAGCTTGATCGGAAAAAACCAAATGTTTGCTCATTTTTTCGCGAGCTAACTCTACCAGGTTTTCGGCATGGTCGCCGATGCGTTCGATATCGTTGATACTATGAACCAAGGCCGGAATCTTGGAGGAGACATCTGCTCCGATATCTTTTTTAGAAAGATCAATCAAATACTTGGTAACTTGCTCTTGTAATGCATTGATTTGGTCTTCATCTTTGGTGACTTGATCCAGAATGTCAGGATCTTCATTGATGAATCCCTTAAAAGCCTTTTGAATCATGCCCCGGGTAATATCGGCTGCTTCTTTAATTTCGCGGATCGTCGCATCAATTGCAACGACAGGCGTTTCCAGAAAACGAGGGTCTAGATGCTTGGTCTTTCCGGTCGCTTTTTCTTTGCCTCTGTCGGGGACGATCCATTCCAGGAAACGGACATATAAACCGGTGAACGGCAGGAAAACAACAGCGCTGAGAACATTGAAAATGGTGTGAGAGTTGGCGATTTGCTGGCCAATATCTGTGGAGGTCATCTGGATTAGGCCGCGGAAGATTGCAAAGATTGCCATGGCCAGGAGCACACCGATCACGTTATAAATGGTATGGGCCCAGGCTGTGCGACGGGCAGAAATGTTTGCTCCAATGCTAGCCATTTGTGCAGTAATACAAGTACCAATATTGTCACCAAGCATTAGACCAATAGCGCCATTCAAGTCAATCAGACCAGCCTGCGCCAGAACCATGGATATTCCTATGGTAGCGCTGGACGAATGCACCAGCATCGTGGCGAGCATCCCCAGGATTACGGCAATAAAGGGCTGATTGGCATAGTGCTCAAAAAAGTAGCGCACAGAAGCATTGTCTTTAATGAAAGGTACGCCTTCGTTGAGAATCTTTAGGCCTAAAAACATCAGGCCGAAGCCCATCAGAGCCGATCCGATATCTTTTGCGCGTCTGCGCTTTGCCAGGAATTGCACGGCAAAACCCAAGCCAACCACCAGCAGGGCAATGTCAGTTAGCTTAAATGTGTAGTACTGCGCCATAAACTGGGCGGTAATAGTGGTTCCGATATTCGCACCATAGATGATGCCGACGGCGTTTTTCAAATTAATCAGACCAGCATTGACAAATCCAACTGTCAATACTGTTATTGCAGTACTGCTCTGAACAAGTGCAGTCAAAAAAGTACCAACTAAAAATGCACTCCAGACATTTCCAGTTAACACTGAGAGAATCTTTTTCATCATCTCACCTGATGCTTTTTCAAGGCCTTCTCCCATCATGTCAACACCATACATAAGCANNACCAGCATTGACAAATCCAACTGCGAGGACAGTTATTGCTGTACTGCTCTGAACCAGCGCGGTTAGAACGCCACCGGCGACAGTCGCCTTCCAGACACGACCGGTCAGGGCGGAAAGTACCTTTTTCATGACCGGGCCAGAGACCCTTTC
>DHDG01000044.1:0-147 GCA_002399265.1 Firmicutes bacterium UBA4882
TGCTGGTGATCAATGCGCTGGATATGCACTGTGATGAAATAGCGGTTAAGCAGGATCCGGCGTGTCCGGTGTGCAGTTGCGAGAAATCGTAGGCAGCACCTGCCGGTAGCAACGGCTTGACCGTTCCTGCTATTCCATGATTTACAT
>DHDG01000044.1:292-890 GCA_002399265.1 Firmicutes bacterium UBA4882
TCCTGCTATTCCATGATTTACATAACAAAGCCGATTCCCCTCCGTGATATAATCGGATAAGCGGAGGGAATATATTATGTCAACTATCTGGCACACTCCATTCCGAAAAGACTTTCTCATCCTCCTGATTATTAGCATTTTGCTGGCTTCGGCATTTTCATCCGGTCTAGCCTGGATCGCGGATCGCTATTTTGGCCAGGCCATTAATGGTTTAATGGGTGATTACGGGCAATACGACTTGTTTCTGCAAGTGCGTAGTGAGACATTGTCGGAGTCCCGTGCTGAGCTGGATCGGCTGATTAGCGATTATCTGCCTGGTACGACAGTTAAAATAGGGCCGTCTCTAGTCGGGAAAACGGCCATTTTTCTTTCATTACCCGACGAATTGCGCCGGCGTGATATTTTTGAAGGGCTGGACGCAATTTTGGCGCGCGTGCCCGGATGGTCCGGGCTTTCATTGTTGATTGAACCCCGGCTGACCATCAGTGCAGTGCATGGCGGCGCTCAGGAAATGCTGCTTGGCCGCATGGCGGATTGGGAAGAGGTGCGGTTCGCCTTTCGCAGAGGCGGCAATATTGAAGTCGTATTGCAAAACCCT
>DHDG01000044.1:1160-1385 GCA_002399265.1 Firmicutes bacterium UBA4882
ATACCGCTTGGTTGAGTTGCGTTATCCAACCGGCTACACCCTTGAAGATGCTCTCGAATCTGGCAATGCGCTGACGACAGCCTTGCAGGAACAAGCCGGCAGTGGGCTGGTGCGCGATGTTACCCTGGCAGGCGGCGGCGATGATTACCAGCAGCTAATGAGTACGCTGATTGAAATGAAGAGATTTTTGGGCTATTATGCCGCCGAAGTGACAATCGAACTGAC
>DHDG01000044.1:1589-35647 GCA_002399265.1 Firmicutes bacterium UBA4882
GGTGCGCAATTGGCGCTGCAAGGGACGGGCCGGCCGCTCATTACCGGCGAGGTTCCCAGCGAGGGTGACATTATCGTGCAGATCAATTCCGCCGACTCTCGACAAGCGCAAGGTATCATTATCCGCGGCGATAGCCGCGATGTTGCGCGCTCGGAGAGTTATTTGCTTAATGGCGACGGAAAAATACAGCGTTTTGCAGGAATGGCACAGGTGCGTAGCCGCCGGGATGAGCTCATGCATATGCTAGATGAAAGCGAGCAGCTACTGACGCAGCTTAACCAGATTTCGCCAGAAGCGGCCTCTCTTGCCTCCAATGCTTTGGAACAAGTTTTGGGCTATTCTCGTTTAATAGCTAAAGCACGGCAGTCGCAGGAGGAAATGGAGGCTGTCCGGGCAACACTTGGTACAGACAATCCCATGCAAGGCAGCGCCCGCCTGGATGCCGCCGTGCGGAAGATCGACTCTGCATCCGCAGAAATGGCGCGGCTTGGCTCGGATATTGAGCGGCTGCGCACCAGCGTGGAAGGATTGGGCGAAGTAGCTGCGCAGCTCAATGGTTTTAACAATAGACTTTCTTCAGTGGCGCAGTTTTTATCCCTGGGAGACGGGATCGAGAGCCTGCTTTCAGCAACCCGGACTTTGGGGGCTTTGTCCGAAGGAATTGCCGCTCAGAAACAGGCGGTGGCCTCTTTTGCGGAGCAGATGCGCGAGCCGCTTGCTGCCGTAGAATACTGGCGGGAAAAGGTGTTGCGCTTTCAGTCGGAAGTTACTGATTATGATCAGCTTTTGGCGCTCGGAGGCGCAGGACGTGAACGGCTTGATGATCTGATCATGGTGACCGATCGCACCGTAGCGTTGGTGGCGGAGGCTGATCCCACCGGAATATCCGGCACTTTGGAAGGCTTGGCTGGTAACGGTGAAGGGAAGGTTAACCTGCCAGGGCTTTCGGCACAGATCGGAGACATTCGGGCGTCGCTACCCAACCTGCGGGACGAAGAAATTGGCCGTTCGGTTGCTGTTATTGAACAATATGTCGGCGATCAGGCCTATGCCGGAGAGAAGGTACAGTTACTGACAGATCAAACCTTGACCGTCAGTGCCATCAAAAACACAATCCGGCGGGAATCGGAAGATCAAGTGGATGTGGTTGTTCTGCCCATAGGCGCCATTCAGCCCAACTTGCGCGGGGAAGTCTTCCGGGTACTGGGTGAAGTGCGCACCACGATTGCGGCTTTGAGCGTTTTTGTTTTAGGAATTTTGGCATTCCTGCTGGATCATGCGCTAATACTGTCAGTTTTGAAAAGGCAAGCGCGGCAGAGGGTTATGCGGGGTAGTAAATGGCAACGCATGACCACACGATTGGCTGGCAGTCCCTACTTGTTTGGCGGCAGTATTGGTCTGATCTGGTTTGTGCTGGCCTTTCTGGCTTCCGGCGCCGATATTCCGGTTGTGGGTGTGTGGGGAGCGGCTGGTCTCGGATTATTGACAGGTTGCTTTTTTACAGCCACGTGTGAGAAATTCAACCCGGTCAACGAAGATGAAATAGTGGCTGGAGAAGCGCTGGGACAACCATTCGAGACTATTATGCGGGAGATTGTCATTCCGGCAGGCCGCCCCGGCCTGATGCAATGGCTGAACCGCCGCAGACTGGTGATGAAATGACGGAAGAAATGAGGAAGTAAGGATGCTAACCGTCCGGAACCTCAAGAAAGCATATGGATCCCGCGTGGCTTTGAACGGGGTGGACCTGGAAGTACACCGGGGGGAAACGGTGGCCATCATGGGACCGAGCGGCTGCGGCAAATCAACGCTGGTACGCTGTCTGAACCGGTTGACTGAACCGGACGCTGGTAGCATATTATTCGCAGGGAAAGAAGTTACGACGATGGGTGCCAACGAGCTTTTGGAAACCAGGTGCCGCATCGGCTTTGTCTTTCAGCAATCCAATCTGATCAAGCGTCTCTCCGTCCTGGACAATGTTGCCATGGGGCAGATTCTGAACGGCATGGATCGCAAGGAAGCCGAACAGTTGGCACTGGGTGAGCTAGCTCGCGTAGGGATGGCGGACCGCGCCGGAGACTATCCCGAAAACCTGTCAGGGGGACAGCGCCAGCGCGTCGGGATTGCCAGGGCTTTGGCCCTTAAGCCGGAAATCATGCTCTGGGACGAGCCGACCGCTTCACTGGACCCGATTCTCGTCGGAGAGGTTATCGAGGTTCTTGAGAATCTGGCCCAGATTGGTACGACGATGCTGGTCGTCACACATGAGTTATACTTCGCTTTGCGGGCAGCGCAGCGCGTTGTTTTGATGGATCATGGCCAAGTGGTGGAGCAGGGCCATCCGCAGGCGGTTTTCGCAAACCCGGTGTCGGAAGTCGGCCGAAAATATCGTGACTTACTGGAAAGATGGAGAGAACCTGCGCTTACAGATGGCGATCCGACTTACCGGCCGCAGCGTGGTGCAGGAAGAAGGGTCTATCAGGGCGAAATTATCTCTGGTAAAGTTCATATCCGGACAGGTTGACCTGTGAAGTAGCGTCCGGTTTCGTGAAGAATGAGGTGTTGCGATGGCCATCAATGCGCAGGGCTTGATCAAATCTTATCGCGGTCGTACCGTTGTCGACGGTGTGAGTCTCACTGTCGATAAAGGCGAGGTGGTCGGTTTACTGGGCCCCAACGGTGCCGGTAAGACCACCACCTTTTATATGATTGTTGGATTGGTGAAAGCCGAGGCAGGCGCAGTCTCTGTGGACGGTCACGACGTCAGTCATATGCCGATTCACCAGCGGGCCAACTACGGGCTGGGCTATCTGCCACAGGAGCCTTCGATTTTTCGTCGCATGAGTGTTCAGGATAACATCATGGCGGTGCTGGAAATGAAGGGTCTGCCCAAGGATAAGCGCCATGAGCGCTTGGAAGAATTGTTGCAGGATTTGGGACTCGGACACTTGCGAAACCAGCGGGGGAGCACACTGTCCGGGGGTGAGCGGCGGCGGGCCGAAATCGCACGCGCTTTGGCAGCTGATCCGAAGTATATTCTTCTGGATGAGCCCTTTACCGGAGTTGATCCGATTGCCGTATCTGACATTCAGGATATCGTATATCATCTTAAAGAAAAGGGCTTCGGGATCCTGATTACTGACCATAGTGTCCGCGAAACGCTTGCCATTACGGATAGAGCGTACATTATCTTTGACGGCAAGATTCTGGTATCAGGGACTGCCGAAGAAATTGCCCTGGATGAAACAGCGCGCAAATTTTATCTGGGTGATCGTTTTAGCATGTAATTGGTGGTAATCGATGTTCTCTTGAAGGGAGTGTATTGGATGTATGGTGCCCTACTAGTAGTCGTGCTGATTGCTTTGGGTGGTGTGGTCGCCTTTTTGGGCGATCGAGTCGGCATGCGCGTGGGGCGCCGGCGCATTACACTTTTTAATCTCCGGCCTAAATATACTTCCATATTGATTACCATTTTTACCGGCGTGGTTATTGTTGCTGCGACGCTTGGCGTCATGGCGATTGTGTCTCAGGATGTCAGAACTGCGTTGTTTAGCATGAAAGAGCTGCAGAATGATCTGAAACAGACGCGTGGTGAACTGGAGCGCACCGAGGCGCATGCCTCCGAATTGACCAATACCGTTGAAGTGCTGGTCGACCAAGTGTCCATCAAGGAACAAGAATACCAGCAATTAGTGAGTCAATATGAGTCAACTCAGGCGAAACTGGATCAGGTCACAAAACGGCGTGCTTCAGTGGAAAAACAGTTGGTACTCGTTACCGGAAGACTCGATACCGTAACTTATCAATATGATATTGCGCGTCAAAACCTGGCGGAAACGGAGAACAGTCTGGCAGAAACTGAAGAAAACCTGCGTTTCGCACAGGCTAGAATGGAGCCGCTCACAGAAATTCAATCCCAGTTGACTTCCGTAATCGACCAGCTTACGTTGGAAAGAGAACGCCTTAATCGCGAAGTGGAAGCCCTAACTGCTGAGACGATGAGCTTACAGGAAGGTTTGCGGGGCATGCTCGGACGGCAGGTCGTTTTCCATACCGGTGAAATTGTGCTGGCTACGGTGATCGATGGAGGCAGAAGTACGACGGAGATCACCCAGGAATTGCTCAATATGCATCTAAAAAAGGCGAATGAGCTGGCGCTGACGCGCGGCGCACTAGTGCCGGGCAGCGAAACTGACGCGCTGCGGATTAGGCCAGTCGATTTGGATGAAGCGGTTGCCAAATTGGTCGCATTCAAAGGCAAAGCGGTACTGCGGGTTTTGTCATCTACCAATACAGTAGCGCAGGAACCAGTGCTGGTAACTTTTCAGATCTTACCGGATGAACTAATTTTCACAGCTGGTGATGTGATCGCGGAGGCGTCCGTTAACAGCAATGCAGATTCGAACGCAATTTTGGAGAAGATTTTGGCCTTGTTGGAAGAGGTTAACTGGCGTGCGATCGTCGAAAAAGGCATGGTATCTGATCTGCAGGGCATTGTCGGGCAGATTAGCTCTTGGCAGGAAGTGCAGGATATCATTTCCAGGGTCAAGAGTTATGAGAACAAGACGGTTGTTATTCAAGCCTGTGCGGAAGAGAATACCTGGCGGGCACAAGGGCCTTTAAAAGTGACGCTGCAGATCAAGGAATAACTCGGAATAACCCCGCGCGCCTGGGCGGCACGATAGGTATGCGTGCAATTTCCATTCTTTCGCGAATCCGGAAAGACAGGGACATCGACCAGTAGTGTCGAAGTTTTTCCTGAAATCTCATTTCGGAGCGAAAGGAGGGAAATACCCCGGCGTTTGTTATGATGAAAGCGATCAGCCGGATGCAAATGACAAGAAAACACACGATAACGATCCTTTTAGCCTTGCTTCTCTGCCTGACGGCAGCAGGGCCGGTCTATGGGATGGAACAGCAGCAACGCACAATTCAGGCATTCAGGCTTTTGAAAAATATGGGCCTGATCCAGGCATTACCCGCCTCTGATGAGGATTTGATGTCTCTGGACCGCTTCGAAAAAGCCAATATCGTAGCGCAGGCGGCGGAACGCGCAGTCGGCGCGGGTGCGGGTGCGGGCGCGGGTGCGGGCGAAGCGCAGCTGCAGCAGTACCCGGCAGCTGTTCTGGAAAGCCTGGCGTGGCTGGAGAGCGTATTTTACGAAGAACTGATTCAGCTGAACAAGACACCACGCTTTCTGGCGTTGTCTGGAGAGGGTGCCAGAGATATGGGCGCTGGCAGCAATGCCAGCGGCAGCAATGCCAGCGTCGCTAACTTGCAGGTACCGATCCAGGCAGAAGCGCACTCAGTTTATGTGGATTCCTCGTCAGTCAGAACCTGGCAGATGATCATCACGGAAGCGGAAACTGGCGCGGAAGAAGATACCGGCACGGAAGCAGATACCGATCATTCGGCGGCGATCAACGTACCGATTATGTTCTAGTCTAGTCAACTGGAACTGCACAAAAACAGGGCCGCCCATAGATGGGCGGCTCGTTGTTTCCGATTTTTCGACTACGACTTTAAAGATTACTTCGGGTAGGGTGGTTAGGGCATTATGGCTGTGATTTTGGCAGTCGATCCGGGAAGAGAAAAGTGCGGGCTGGCACTGGTCGATGAAAAAACCGGTGTGATCTGGCAACGTGTGGTGCCTGCCGCGGAATTGATGACAACAGTAGGGCAATTTGTCCAGCAAGGTGCGGTTCAGACCGTTGTGGCTGGCGACCGTACCGGTAGCGCCAAGTTTAAAACCCAATGGGACCAAAGCGGGCTAAGCGCCAAGGCACGCTTAGTTTTTGTCGATGAACATATGTCGAGCGTGGAAGGACGCCGGCGTTATCTGCGCGATCATCCTGGCAAAGGGCTGCGCCGTTTGCTGCCAATCGGTCTTAAGACACCTGATCAGCCTTTTGACGATTATGTGGCCGTGATTTTGGCGGAACGTTTTTTGAAGAAAAATGCCTCTCTTGGCATGGAATAAGAGGAACTACGCGGAAACAATAGAATAAATAGCTAGTGGAGTGTTTTTAACACGTCAACCTTGAGTTGATGATCGACATGCGTTGATCAGGAGTGAGAGCGATCCATGTTGAGAAGAGTCTGCGCTATTTGCCTTTTGATTACGCTGCTGTTAGCGCCGTTGCTGGTTTCAGCATCCGGCGCTGTTGTGCCATACGACCATTGGCTGTATAGCCATTTTGCGCGCCTTTATTTTGATGGACTACTGCCCGAATATCCGGCGGAATTGATCAGCGCAAGCCGTAAGCTGACCAGGTATGAAATGGCCTTTTATCTAAAGGGTCTTCTCGAAAGGCTGGAAGTGAAACAGTCCTGCGCCCAAAGCTGCGATGCCAGGCAGATGCTATTGGTGGAAGAGTGCCTGGTGGAACTAAAAAAAGAACTGCTAGCGTTGGGGGTCTCGATCCGTTCGTTGGAAGAAATATCTCACCAGGCACGCAATATCGGCTTGGATGTCGGCGAGAATCCCGATAGCAATTATCTGGACAACGATTATTTGGCGCTGAGTGCCTTGACGGAACCGGTGCAGATCGGCTCAGTGTCCGGCGGAAAAGATGCGGGCGTCCCATACTTGTTCAGTTCGATGGCACCCATCTCCTATGGATTGCAGCGAGAAATTGAATTGCACATTGCCGATCCGATGGTTACAGTGTCAGCAGTGCCGTCACCTGCCGGACGAGTGACGGAAGCAGCTCAGCCTGAGGCTCAGCAAGAGTCAGTGGTTCAGGAAGCAGGCTTTACGAGCGTTGATTTCAATAGGACTTCATTCCTAAGGCAATACATAACAATTAACGCCAGCGTGCGCACAGGGTTCAGAACCGTATATCCTTCCAGTAAGACAGTCGATGGGCCGGGAACATGGGCGATTAGTGCCGGTGCAGGTTCCAGCATGGGGTTGGTATCTTCAGTGGCCTTAACCAACACTTATGGAACACAACATTTTGACGCGCTGAGTATTGGTGGCGATAGCGGTGTTGATCAGGACCATGAGCTTTCCCTGGGCAGTGCGGCAGCGCAAAGTAGCACACAGGACTTTGATATGACCCTTGAGATTGGGCGTTTCGCGGTTTCGACCAATACCCCTGCAGGTAGCATTTTCAGAGGAATTGGAGTTACAGGAAACGCGTATGGCTCATTGGGGTTACGTACCCGCTATGAATACACTCAGTTCGGCACCTTAACGCAAGAGCCTGTTTCAGCGGCGGTTGCCATCGAAGGCAAATTGGTGCTGGGCACGGCCACTCTATACGGCGGCTATGGTTATAGTGCGGTGCGACAATCTGTCGCTGAGCAATTTAACCTGAGCCAATCGATTACAAATGCTGGTATTAACTTCAGGCTTTCGCCAGACATACAGTTGTTTGCGGAATATGTGATCTTAGCTTCCACACAACCCTGGAACCAGCGTCAGGCGGTCGTGGGACTGCAGCACAGTGACCTCGGGTCATTTATGTTTGGTTATCGCTTGTTAAGCCTGGCGGATTCACAGCTGCTGGCGTCTTTCTCGCTGAAATTCTAAAGAGCTGATGTTCAATGCGGCTGATGGCCTGGCTGGCCGCCGCTCAGATAAACGGAGGTGGCATGGATGCAAGCGCCAATGCTCATTGGCTTGGCTGGCGGTACCGGTTCCGGAAAGACTACCGTCGCCAGGACGATCTTGGAGACTTTTAAGGAAGACTGCGCATTAATCCCGCAGGATGCTTATTATAAGGATCAGACTAATTTGCCAATGGAAGAGCGCGTTAAACAAAACTACGATCATCCGGATGCGTTTGATTTTACGAGACTAACTGCGGACTTGAGAAAGCTGCATAGCGGTCAGGAGGTCTACCGGCCGGAGTATTGTTTTGTGACACATACCCGCAAAACTGGCGAAATACTGGTACAGCCGAAGAGAATTGTCATTTTTGAGGGGATTCTGGCTTTTTATGATCCGGCGATCCGCAAGATGATCGACTTGATGATTTTTGTGGACACCGATCCTGACGTGCGGTTAATCAGGCGTGTTTCCAGAGATATCTCAGAACGCGGTCGCTCTCTGGATTCCGTATTTGATCAATATCTCAAGACTGTTAAGCCAATGCATGAGGCTTTTATCGAGCCTACCAAAAAATATGCCCATATCATATTACCGGAGGGCGGATTTAACCGGGCTGGGCTGGAAGTTCTTATTTCAAGGCTCAGGCTGGCGCTGGAGGGGAAGTCCCCTCTGGAAACGGAAGCCCAGCCAACCGTGATTGAGGCAGAGAAAATTGCCGATTAGGAATAGGGGCACACTGGGCCGCTTGCACGTTACGTGGCAAATTCCTTCGCATATGTTATAAGGACTCCTTTTGGGAGGTGGCCATATTTGGCGAAGGAAACGCGCAGTGCTCTTGAAAAGCAGGATCCGCGCATCGAAGGTCTTTTGGCGCGCGTTCGTGAAGATATCTGCGGCGAGTTGCTGGCGATCAATGATTATAGCCTGCATGCCCGGGAAGCCGATCTACTCGGAATGGATAAAATGGCCCTTGTTTTGCGCCAGATCTTGTGCGGGGAAAAAGAACATCTGGCACATCATATTAAGCTACTGCTGGAGAATGATCCTGAACAGGCCGATATCCTGGCTAAAGTTCTCGGAGCAGCAATCTGACGGCTGCCAGTCAGTGAAGGCGACCATCGGTAACACCTAGCAATTTGAGGGCTTGATCAAGTGACTGGTTTAGGTTCAAAAGGGGGGCGAATAAATCGCCTTCTTTTTTGATGCGATCGAGGGCGTTTTTGATTGTGAATGATCCGGGATTAACGTCGCGCAGCTCTTCCCAACGAACTGGCATCGACACAGGTGCTTCTGCAAAAGGACGCAAGCTATAGACAGCGGCAATGGTTTTGCCTCTCAGGTTTTGCAGATGATCAATGTACACGCGGCCGCCGCGATCTTTAATGGCTCTTTGATTCGTGGCTTTATCAGGCATGGTTCTAATGACGATGTCGCCCAAAGATTCAACCAGCTGGCTGGTCTGCTTAAATGAGTAGATCGGCTCAATCGGGATATAGATATGCAGGCCGGTGGCACCGGATATTTTCGGAAAACTGCGCAAATTGACCTGATCCAGTAGGATCTTCAGGGCGAGAGCCACTTCGACGGCATCGGAGAAGCTGGAGGGCTCCATCGGATCTAGATCAATAATCATATAGGTCGGGTTTTCCAGGTTTGGAAACCGACTTAACCATGGGTGCACCTCAATACAACCTAGATTAATACTCCAAAGCAGCGTGGCCAGATTATTGGCCATGCAGTAGACAGTTACACGGTTCTCAGCACGCAGCGGAATTCTTTCCACCCATAGCGGGGCATCGGGGAAGTTTTTCTGATAAAAGTAGTGGCCGGCGATCCCATGCGGGTATCGCACCAGCGAAAGCAGCCTGTTGTGCAGATGCGGCGCGATGAAAGGCCAAATAGCAGTATAATACTGCAAAATGTCCGCTTTGGTGTAACCTTGCTGTGGCCAAAAAACCTTGTCGATATTGCTAAGGATCACTGTATGCCCTTCTACGGAGACAAGTGTCTGATTCTTGGTACTCATTCTTTAGTACACCATCCATTCTGCCTGTTTGGATCAAAAAGTCCTGCAGGGTCAAAGATACAATCGTGGGGTGGGATATCAGGGCAAAAACCCTGGAATGCCGGATGGCGCAAAGTACGTGCCTCCGTTAGTTCGAGATACTCCACCAGACAGGTAAGTTGGGGCTTTACCCAGTGGACTGACCGTCCGGCCGTTGGGAAGTCACCGGGTGGACCAGGAGGCGCATCTGCCGCCAACGGCGCCAATGCGTGCTGCAAATAATCAATATCCCGCTGTGCCAGGCCAGACCCGACATAACCGAAGCCGCGCAGGGCATCCTGATAATAGGCGGCAATCATCAGAGAGGCGATGACCTCCGGCCTGGGCGCATGACTGTAAAATCCACAAATGACAAAGGGTTGCATACGTCGCCTTTTGATTTTAATCCAGTCTCGCGAGCGTTTGCCTGGCAAATATGGCGAACCGAGTCTTTTTGCCATAATACCTTCGAGTTGCTGCGCGCAGGCCGCCTGGTAAAATGCATTGCCGGTATGAGGGACAGCCTCGGACAGCAGCAATTGCTCGTTAGGTCGAATTATTTCAGCCAGCAACCGTCGTCTGGTTTCCAGCGGCTGGTCCGTTAAATAGCGATCCCGGTGTTTGAGGATGTCAAAGGCGACAAAAAGTACCGGTATGTGCTTGGCAATGCGCGCCAGATTCAAACCGGAAGCATTCATACGCTTCTGCAATTGCAGAAAACTGGGACGGCCGTCGTGGAGCGCGATGATTTCTCCGTCAATTACGCACGCGCCTGCCTGTGCCTGGCGGTGCAGACCGCCTAAGTCCGGGTAATGCGGATTAAGATCCAGCAAATTGCGACTTTGCAGGCGAGTGACGTCCGAATCTGGATCCAGAAAGGCCAGACAGCGGATGCCATCCCACTTGATTTCGAAAATGTAGTCTTTGGAATCAAATGGCCGGCCGCTTTCAGCCAGCATAGGCTTAATAGGCTCATAATAGTTCATGATCAGGTTACAGCCTTTTTGCGGCGCGTCTTTTTGACCTGCCCGGCAGTCGCTGATGATGCCGATGCGGCCGAGACGCGCTTTTGCTCGACTGCTGCCAGGCTGGCTTTGAGTGCGTCCATCAAATCGATTACTTTGCCGCCCTCCGGAGCGGCGGGAACCGCGATTTGCTCGCCGGCAACTTTGGCTTCGATCATTTCCCGCAGCGCTTGGCGGTACTCGTTCGTGTACTTCTCCGGCTCAAATTTCGTCGAAAGGTTTTGCACCAGGCTCACGGCCATTTTGATTTCATTTTCGTGCAGTTTGGCCGGTCTTGAGGGTGGCAGCAATTCCGGGCGGCGCACCTCATCATAATAAAACATGGTTTCCATAACAACAGTATCCTGCCAAATACGCAGGGCGGCGAGTGTCTCCTTGGTACGTATCATCACGCGTGCAATAGCGACCTTGCCGGTTTCTTTCATGGCGTGGATTAGGAGCTCGTACGCTTTTTCACCGCCTTCATTAGCATCCAAAAAGTAGGTTTTATCAAAATAAACCGGGTCGATGGAAGCCAAATCCACAAAATCAAGGATATCAACGGTGCGGCTTTTTTCGTCCGGCAGACGCTCGAAATCCTCTTCACTGAGCACAATGTATTGGCCTTTTTGGTATTCATAACCCCAGACGATGTCTTCATTGTTGACTTCGGCGTCGCAATTGGGGCAATAACGCACATAGCGCAAGGGTGTGTTGCAGGCTTTGTGCAAGTAATTAAACTTCACTTCATTGCGTTGGGTCGCGGTGTACATGCGCACCGGTATGTTGACCAGTCCGAAGCTAATGGCGCCCTTCCAGAGTGTACGCAAAGGTTTTCCCCTCCTCTTCAGTTTATTATGCCCCGCCATTAGGAGCTGTTTGCACAAATTGATCCAGTATGAGCTGTGGCTCGCAAAAAGCCATCTTATTTGGGAAGGTGACTATCTCAAAAGATAGAAACATTTCGATAATCGGGCAGACTGATCACAGGTCGGAATTTCGCTGCAAGCCGATTTGGTGGCGGCAGGCGGCGCGGCGTTGGCGGCGCGGCGTTGGCGGCGCGGGGCACGGCAGCTAGTGGCGCGGCAGCGACCGATGTGGAAAGAGAGGGATCATCAATGGCGGATAAAGCAGCGGCCCAAGAGGTGCGTAAAGGGACACTGATTGTTACCGGGATGTCTTGTGCAGCTTGTTCTGCGCGGGTGGAAAGAGTGCTCAACGGGACTGACGGCGTGATATCTGCCGGAGTCAACCTGGCAACGAATAAAGCGACGATTGAGTATGATGCGGATCAGATTTCTTTGGAAAAACTGGCTGAGAAGGTTACAGATATCGGTTATCAGGCATTCAAAGCCGAAGATGACGCTGTGGACCGTGAGCAGAAAGCGCGCAGTCGCGAGATCGCCAGGCTAAAGGGAAGATTTTACGTAGCGGCGGCTTGTTCGCTGCCGATGCTGCTGGCGATGATTCTACACTTGTTTGGGGTTAAGGGGTTCGACTGGTTGATGACGGGACTTGTTCCGTTTTTGCTGGCCACACCGGTGCAGTTTTACAGCGGCGCGCAATTTTACGTTGGGGCTTACCGGTCGTTAAAGAGTGGCAGCGCGAACATGGATGTGTTGGTGGCCATGGGAACCTCAGCCGCCTATTTCTATAGCGTGGTCATAACTTTTACAACTAGCGGACACGTCTACTTTGAGTCATCCGCCATAATTATTACGTTGGTGTTGCTCGGAAAATTGCTGGAGGCAGCCGCCAGGGGCCGCACGTCGGAGGCGATTAAGAAGCTGATGGGTCTTGTGCCAAAGACTGCCTGGGTCATCAGGAACGGGCAGGAGCTCGAAATTGCGGTCGCAGAAGTAGTGCCGGGAGATGTGGTGATTGTGCGCCCCGGTGAACGGATTCCGGTTGACGGTCAGGTGCTCGAAGGGCACTCAGCTGTTGATGAATCCATGCTTACCGGCGAGAGTCTGCCGGTGGAAAAGGAGCCGGGGGATGCGGTTACCGGTGCGACGATTAACAAAAACGGACTGCTGAAATTTAGAGCCGAAAAAACCGGCAAAGATACGGTATTGGCCAGGATTATCCGTTTGGTTGAGGAGGCGCAAGGCTCGAAAGCCCCTATTCAGAGACTGGCAGACGTGATTAGCGGTTACTTTGTGCCAGCTGTGCTGGGGATTGCGGTTCTAACGTTCATTATCTGGTATATCCTGACGGGGGAATTTGCTACGGCGCTGATTAACTTCACATCGGTGCTGGTGATTGCCTGCCCCTGTGCGCTGGGATTGGCAACGCCCACGGCGATTATGGTGGGTACCGGTAAAGGCGCGGAGAATGGCATCCTCTTTAAGGGCGGCGAGCACCTCGAACGCGCCCACAGCCTGACAGCCATTATCCTTGATAAGACAGGCACCATTACCAAGGGAGAGCCCCAGGTTACTGATGTGAGGGTTTGCGGGGCGGACGCGGGTGCTGGCGCGGGCGCAGGTGCAGGTGCGGAAGGGTGCGCAGGTACCGACGCCGACGCGGAAGGGAGACTGTTGCGGCTGGCGGCCGCCGTCGAAAAAAACAGCGAGCATCCCCTGGCACAGGCGATTGTTATCAAAGCGCGGGACAACGGGATTACCATACCGGAAGCAACCAGTTTTGAAGCTTTGCCAGGCTATGGAGTTGCTGCCGTAGTTGAAGGGCAAACCTTGCTCATTGGTAATACCAGGCTAATGGAATCCAAAGGCATCGCGGCGGAGGCTTTTCAGGAACAGCGGGTGCTCTTTGAGTCACAGGGCAAAACTGCCATGTTGGTGGCTATTGCCGGGCAACCGGCTGGTATTATCGCGGTGGCGGATACTGTCAAAGAGGGATCGGCCGAAGCGGTTCAGACACTGAAGGGGTTGGGCGTGACTGTTGTAATGATCACCGGTGATAACGAGCGCACTGCGCAGGCGATCGCCGCCCAAGTCGGAATAGACCGCGTCTTGGCTGAGGTTTTACCGGAAGATAAGGCGCAGCAAGTCGAAAAGCTCAAGTCTGAAGGCCATCTGGTTGGGATGGTTGGCGATGGGATTAATGATGCCCCGGCTTTGGCGGCTGCTGACGTCGGGATGGCTATTGGAACAGGAACGGATGTGGCCATCGAGGCGGCCGATATTACGCTAATGCATGGCGATTTGCGCAGCATCCCGCAGGCTTTGCGGATGTCGCGGCAAACGATGCGCGTTATTAAGCAAAACCTGTTTTGGGCATTTTTCTATAATACAGTTGGTATTCCTGTGGCGGCCCTGGGATTTTTGAGCCCCGTGATTGCCGGAGCGGCGATGGCTTTTTCATCGGTTTCGGTGGTCAGTAATTCACTGCGGCTGAAGAGATTCCGTTTATAGGGAAGTTTGATAAGGCAAAAGCCGGCTGCACACTCGCAATGAGTGGCAGCCGGCTTTTCAAATTATTTTAGTCTGGCAAAACCTATTTAGTGCATTCGGCCCATTCAGTTCAATTTTCCGGTTATCAGATTTTTGCCTCTGGTCAGTGCTTCGTCCAGCTTAGCGGCATCCTTCCCGCCGGCTTGCGCCATATCGGGCCGACCGCCACCGCCACCACCAGTGATGGCAGCCGCTTCCTTAACAATTGCGCCAGCCTGGACTTTGGCCGTCATGTCTTTAGTGACACCAGCTACGAAAAACGGCTTGTCCTCCACGAGTCCGCCAAGCAGCACAATGCCTGGGGAGTAGCTGGATTTAAAACGATCGACCGCTTCGCGCAGCAGGTCGGCAGAAAGTCCGTCCATACGCGCCACGAGCAGATTAACGCCGTTTATCTGCTGTACATTTTCCAGCAGCTCTGCGGCTTGAGCACCGGCACGGGCTTGGGCAGCGGATTTGGCATCGCGCGCCGCTTTGGCTAGATCGGCCAGCAAAGCTTCCACACGGTCCGGTACATGCTCCGCATCAGCTTTCAGTAGCGCGGCTGTTTTGGCAAGAGCAGTTCTTTCCAGCTCAGCCACCTTAATAGCAGCTTGGCCAGCGACGGCCTCAATGCGCCTTACGCCGGTGGCAATGCTGCTTTCGCTTAAAATGCGGAAATATTGAATTTGCGATGTGTTGCGGACATGGGTTCCGCCGCAAAGTTCGTGACTGAAATCCGGTACTCTAACAGCGCGAACCTGATCGCCATATTTCTCGCCAAATAGGGCCGTCGCACCCTGTGCTACAGCTTCGTCGTAACTTGTCTCGGAAGTCTCGACTGCTTTGGCGGCGCTAATCTGTTCATTGACCAATTGCTCAATCGCCCGGAGCTGCTCGGTAGAGACTTTTTCAAAGTGCGTAAAGTCAAAGCGCAGGCGATCGGGCGCTACCAGTGAACCTGCTTGATTTACATGGCCGCCAAGCACAGTCCGCAAGGCGGCGTGCAGCAAGTGCGTAGCTGTATGGTGGCTGGCAATAGCTAACCGGCGCTTCGGATCTACGCTGAGTAGGCACTCCTGCGGAGCAGGCATAGGCATTTGCTCGTTGGCAGGGCGTTCAATGCTATGAACAATACGGGAGCCGTCCCGATGTGTTCCGGTTACGCGATACCGTTTGCCGCCAAATTCCACAAAGCCGGTATCGCCAACTTGTCCACCCATCTCCGCATAAAATGGTGTTTGGGCAGTGATGAGCCGGTAATGATCCGGAGCTTCGCCCCAGCCAAGCACGGCCGATTTCACCTTGAGAGTGTCATAACCTACGAAACTGCATTTCTGATCGTCGCCGGAGTTCATGGACTGCCAGTGTACTTCGGCGTCATCGCGGGTGAACCTTCCGGCACTGCGGGCACGTTCGCGCTGCTGTTCCATTTCCCGGTTGAAACCCTCAAGATCGACTGTCAGATCGCGTTCGCGCGCCATCAGTTCAGTCAGATCCAGTGGGAATCCAAAAGTATCATAGAGTTTAAAGACATCAGAACCGGATATAATGTTCTGACCTTGTTGTTGCAGTTTGACAGCGATTTCCTCGAAAAGCTCAATTCCTTTGTCAAGGGTACGTCCGAAACCTTCTTCTTCAGCCTTAATGACCTGAACGCAGTGCGCTTGGCGCTCCCTAATTTCTGGGTAGGCATCTCCCATGACTGCTGTCAGATCCGGTACCAGCTTATAGAGAAACGGATCCACTTGTCCGAGCGTCCGCCCGAAGCGGGCGGCTCTTCTGAGAATACGGCGTAGCACATAAGAACGACCTTCGTTGCCAGGCAGCGCTCCATCAGCAATGGCGAAAGTCAGAGTCCGGACATGGTCCGCAATGGCGCGCATGGCAACCACATTGGCAGGATCTGCATATTTGCGCCCGGTTGCTCTTTCAATCGCGGCAATGATAGCGGCAAATGAATCAATGTCATAATTCGAACGTTTGCCTTGCAGCACCGAGGCAATGCGCTCAAAGCCCATACCGGTATCAACATGCTTATTAGGCAGATCAACCAGACTGCCATCCGGTTGCCGGTTATACTGAATGAACACCAGATTCCAAAGCTCAATATAACGGGAGCAGTCTCCATTGACACTGCATTTATGACCCGGTACATCAGCTTTATCACAGCGATCTGGACCCAGGTCAATGTGAATTTCACTGCAAGGACCGCAGGGGCCAACATCGCCCATCTCCCAGAAGTTTTCCTTTTCAGCGAAACGCAGAATGTGGTCGGGATTGATATCGGTCACTTTCGCCCAGAGCTGCGCCGCTTCGTCATCAGTTTTATAGACGGTGGCATAGAGGCGATCTTTGGGCAGTTTCCAGACATCGGTCAGCAGTTCCCAAGCCCAGCTGATGGCCTCTTTCTTATAGTAGTCGCCAAAGGACCAGTTGCCTAGCATTTCAAAAAAGGTGTGGTGGTAAGTGTCGCGGCCGACTTCCTCGAGATCGTTATGCTTACCGCTGACACGCAGGCACTTTTGTGAATTGGTGGCGCGTACATAGGGGCGCGATCCGGTTCCGAGGAAAATATCCTTAAACTGATTCATACCGGCGTTGGTAAACAGCAAGGTCGGATCGTCTTTCGGGATCAGCGAAGCGCTAGGCACGACAGTGTGTCCGCGCTGCGCAAAAAAGTCCAGGAATTGTTGTCTGATTTGGTTGGTAGTGGGCATATGATCGCTCCTTTAAATACTATTCTAACCTGACAATGCAGGTAATGGCGGTTTCAAAGACGGTTTTGTTTTGTTTATACATCTTAATTTACAGCATCGGCGTCCGCGACGCAAGACTGTTGCTCCTAATTTGCCGGGTACCGCTCATAAATCGAACAATCCTTCGCCAACTCCTTCGGCACGCAACTGTTCGATGGCTCGGCGGTAAATGTCAAAGAACATGCCGGTATTGCGCAGACAGTGGAAAACTCCGCCTTTGCTAAAGGCTTTCCAGACTGTTTGGACCATGGTAACGCCCATTACGCAGGCAACACCGCGCATATAAAGGCGCGATACGTCAGTCGCAAATTGGGATTCTGGAATATCTCCTGCGGCAATGCCAGCCAGATAATCCCTCATGAGTGCGAAGTATTCGGGCAAGCGGGTGACATGATCCTGCCACGCCGCATAATCAGGATCCTGCGGCCCTGGTAATCCGGAAACGAAAGCAGTGGCGCAGCCTTCCGCAAGGAAGGTCGAGGCCAGACGGTAAGCAATCGATTCTGGCACGGTGCCGTTCAGAAGCTCCGGATCACACAGTGACTGATATCCAATACGGTGCAATTCGTGAGCGGCAGGCCCCTCCAGAGACTCGGGCACGCCGTTATATTGTAGCAAATCAAAGGCGATCCGGTTATGATCAACATAACCATTACTGACTCCATCCAGAAGAATGAAGATGGTGGCCTCGATGCGGGCGTCTTCCGGAAGCCATTCAGCGGCGCACCGTAAAGCATTGTCAGCCCAATCACTTTTTGACAACTGCTCCAAATTCCGCTGGAGCTGCGGCAGTTGCTGCAAGGCGTTCTCAAAGGATTGGCGCATGCCGGCTGCCTTGTCATGCGGGGCGGAATAGAACGCGTTATTTTCGATAAGGGAGCGGATCATCTCGCCAAACAGCTCAGGAGTTATGGTGCAAGTGCCTGCGGGATTATGGTTATGGTGTGCAAAAAAAAGCTCGTATCCGCCGCTCTTTAGGACCTGGCACCATTCAGTATCGGGCAGCTTGCCGGTCTGAGAGGCTTTGCTGAGCGCTTTCAGCAGCCGGCGCGCTCCAGTGGTATCGACAGTAAACAATCGGAATCCCTCCCGATAAGTGAGCATACGCATCATCAAATTTAATTCGCCATCAAAAACGTCCTCCCTGTAGAGAATTTCCAAGATCTTTTCAGCCTAAACCAGCAGGAAGCGACCGCCTGGGCAGATAATATAGATCGTAATCGAACATACGTTCGGAAAACGGAGGCTGGGAGAAACATGCCGGATTGCGCTGAGAATAACTGCCGCAAGGAAGCCGGGTTCGTCCATCTGCATGTGCACAGCGAATACAGCTTGCTGGATGGGTGCGCCCGTATTCCTGACTTGATTGAAACCGCGGCTCAATCGGGACATACAGCTTTGGCGCTAACGGATCATGGTGCAGTTTATGGACTGGTACCCTTTTACAAAAGAGCTTTAGCGAAGGACATGAAGGCAATTTTTGGCACAGAGCTTTATATTAGAAACCGCAATGGGCAGCCTTATCATCTGCCAATTCTAGCGGAGAACGCGGAGGGTTATCGCAATTTGCTTCAGCTGTCGACCAAGGCGCACCTGGACGGATTCCATGGCAAGCCTTGCGTGGAAATCGACTGGTTGGCAGAGCACAGTAAGGGCTTAATTGCGCTTTCCGGGTGCCTGAAGGGAGAAATTGCCAGCCGTATTTTGGTAGGGGATGCGGCGGGTGCGCGTAGAAATCTCGAATGCTACCTCGATATCTTCGGGCGCGAAGGCTTTTATCTAGAATTACAGAGACACGGTTTAGTGGAAGAGGAGCGGGTTAACAAGGCTTTGGTCACCATGGCCGGAGAGACAGGGGTCGGCGTGGTGGCCACTAATGATGTGCATTATGTGGCACGCGAGGATTGGCGTGTGCATGACGTCTTACTGGCAGTACAGACTCTGAGCACTTTGACTCAGAAAAACAGGCTGCGGCTGTCAAGTTCGGAATATTATCTTAAAAGCCCGCAGGAAATGGAGCGGTTGTTTGCAGATCTTCCCGAAGCGCTGCGTAATACGGTCGCAATTGCCGAGCGCTGCGATGTGAGGCTTGACTTGGAAAACCTGCATATTCCGGTTTACACACCGGCAGGTGGTCGCAAGATCGGGGATACCTTCGCACATCTTAGAGAACTGTGCCTTAGCGGAGCGGCGTCCAGATTTGGGGCGCACATTCCCAGCAGTGTCAGCGCGCGTCTGGAGCACGAACTCAAGATTATCGGGGAGATGGGGTTTGCAGGATACTTTTTAATCGTGCATGATATTGTGTCTTATGCCAAGAGGAATGGTATTCCGGTTGGTCCGGGGAGAGGCAGCGGCGTTGGCAGTATGGTTTCTTATCTGCTGGACATTAGCACTGTCAATCCGCTCGATCACGGGTTGATCTTCGAACGTTTTCTTAATCCGGAACGCATTAGCATGCCGGACCTCGATATTGATTTGTGCCATGAGGGGCGTTATCAGGTGCTCGACTACATCAGAAAACGCTGGGGACGCGAACACGTGGCACATTTGGGTGCCTTTACAACGCTGCGGCCGCGGGCGGCAGTGAGGGACGTCGGTCGTGCCTTGGGAGTCAACCAGAAGCTGATTGACCGGCTGGCCGGGGCGATACCCGCTTACAGTCGTGATATTAATCAGGTGCTAAAGGAATCGCCGCGCCTGCAGACCATGCTGCGGGAGGAGTCGCAAGCCGGTGAAATAGTGCGGATTGCCGGTCGTATTCAGGGACTCCCCAGGCATATGACGCAGCATGCGGCCGGGGTTGTGCTGGCAGATGGTCCGCTTTCGAATTATGTGGCTTTGCAGCGGGCTGGCGGGGAAGAGATCATTACCCAGGCAGACATGCATGCTGTCGAGGACCTGGGTCTGCTTAAAATTGACTTGCTGGGTTTGCGTTACTTGACGATTGCGGACCGGACGGTGCGCTGGGTTGCGGAGCATGAGGGTGGCGGCGGTGGCATGGATGACGGCGGCGGCATCACCGGCTGCGGTGGTAGTGCCATTTCCGAAATTGAGGATATTCCACTCGACGATCCGGCGGTCTTCGCGGCGATTGGCAGAGGAGAAACCATTGGTACTTTCCAACTCGAGAGTTCCGGAATGCGGCGGTTGATTAGGCGGATGCGCCCCGAAAACCTGGAAGATATCATGTGTATCTGCGCCTTGTTCAGGCCTGGACCGCTAGGCAGCGGCATGGACGAATCATTTATCAGGCGGCGGCATGGGCTGGAACCGGTGTCCTATTTTCATCCAATTCTGAAGCCGGTGCTGAGGGATACTTACGGGGTTATCCTTTATCAGGAACAAGTGATGCAAGTGGCTCAGGTGATGGCGGGCTATTCGCTGGGGCGCGCGGACATTTTGCGCAAAGCCATCGCTAAGACTGATCAGGCAGCACTGGAACGCGAGGGTGACCACTTTGTTGCCGGAGCGCGCACAAATGGCATTCCCGGTGGGACGGCCGCCAAAGTATTCGCGTTGATCCGCGAATTTGGCAGTTACGGTTTTGCCAAGGCGCATGCGGCAGCGTATGCGCGTACGGCGATTCGTACTGTATGGCTACGCTGCTACTATCCGGTACCTTATTTCGCCAATTTGCTTTCGCTGAATTATGGCTGGAGGGAAAGGTTTGATCAGTATCTCAGCGAACTGCATTATCTGGGAATCCGATTACTGCTGCCGGATATCAACCGCAGCGAGGTTTTGTTTACTCCAGAAGGAGGATCAATCAGGGCCGGTCTAGGGTTGGTGCGCGACTTGGGAGAAAAGGCTGTGGCGGCGATTCTGGCGGAAAGAAAGCGCAGCGATTACAGGTCTTTTGCGGACTTTTGCAGTCGGATGAGCGGCGCACTGAGCAAAAAGGCGATCACGCATCTAATCAAGGTCGGAGCGTTTGACTGCTTTGGCGGTACCAGGCCGGGAAAGCTGCTGGCGCTGCAGGGTTTGTGGGATAGCGGGCGCAAGGAGGCGGAGGCGGAACGGGCCCGCCTGATGCAGGGACAGTTGGCGCTGCCGGGGGCGGAACGCATGGATTGGACGGATATGACGGCCGGGGCGCAGGGGGCCGATCGGCGGGGCCGGGTTTGTGACGCGTTCGTCAGTTATTCTCCACCTGAGTTCAGTGACGCTGAAAGACTGAAGATGGAGCGGGAGCTGCTTGGCTTTTACCTGACAAGTCACCCACTGGACTCTTATGAAGAGGCGATCCGCGCGTTAGGGGTGCGGTCAGCTGCCGATGTCGGCGAGCTGGAACATGGCGATGCCGTGTTTTTATGCGGGTGCGTCGGTGCCGCTCGCGGCAATCGTACCCGCGATGGTAAACGCATGTTATTCGCGACTTTAGAAGATAAGCAGGGTCGCGCGGATCTGGTCGTTTTTCCGACTGTACTGCAGAAATATGGGCATCTTTTTGCTGCTAATAATGACAGGCCACTGCTGGTCTGGGGGCGTATTGATCGCACGGAACAGGAGCCTACGGTGATTGTGCGTAAAGTGCAGGAGTTTGTCAAGGCGCAGTAGAAAGTGAATTCGGATGCCTAAGGCGGTCACGAGGCGATCACGGTCAAGATCAAAAATCGACAGCGGTGAGGTTATCGCATGCAGAGGATTATTCACATCGATATGGATGCGTTTTTTGCCGCCGTAGAGCAGCGCGATAACCCGGCGTTACGGGGTAAACCGGTCATCGTCGGCGGAGATCCGCGCTATCGTGGAGTTGTTTCCACATGCTCTTATGAGGCGCGAAAGTATGGCGTTCGATCGGCCATGCCGCTGCGTCAGGCCAAAGAACTCTGTCCGAATGGCATTTTTGTCAATGGTCATATGCGTAAATATGAAGAATCGTCAGGCCGCATTATGGAGATTTTGCGCGATTACACACCATTGGTTGAACAGGTCTCCATTGATGAGGCTTTTTTGGATGTAACCCAATGTCAGACGTTGTTTGGGACGGCGGAGAAAATCGCGCGCGAAATTGTGGACCGCATTGAAATGGAGGAACGGCTGACAGCTTCGGTCGGGGTGGCGCCGAACAAGTTTCTCGCTAAACTGGCATCCGATTTGCGCAAGCCCAAAGGTTTTGTGGTTGTAAACCCCGAAGACGTCAATGATCTGATGAAAGACTTGCCAGTCAAGAGGATTTGGGGTGTCGGACCCAAAACTGAGCAAGCATTGCTGAATCTAGGCATTCCGACGATCGGTATTTTGCGCGAAGTGCCGCTGGAGCTGCTCATCGGAAATTTCGGCAAGGAGTCGGGTGAACACCTGTATCGACTGAGCCGTGGTATTGACAACCGTCCGGTGGTCACAGAAGGGGATGCCAAGAGCATCGGGCACGAAACGACTTTTCAGGAAGACACGGATGATCGCGAATACCTGACTGCGGTTTTGCTGGAGCTTTCCGATTTAGTGGCGCGCCGGATGCGGCGTTATCAGGTTCAGGCCCGCACGATCACCTTGAAACTGCGAGATGCCAACTTCCATACGATTACGCGGGGACGCAGTTTGATAAACCCGACTGATTTTGAAGAAGTCATTTTCCGTACCGCATTGGAACTGGCGCGCGAGGTCGAGTGGGGTCGCAAAAAGGTGCGTTTACTCGGAGTAAGCGCCAGCAACCTGACGCGCGGTAGTGATGAACAGCTAAGCTTGTTTAGCGGAGAGGACCGCGATCGCCTCAAAAAACTGCACCAAACAGTGGACCAAATCAAGGATAAGCTGGGCGAAAACGCGGTCACACGCGGGCGAATTGCGAATCTGAAAAAAAACCCCCGACCGCCGGGATGGCGCGGTCGGGGTGAATAAAATGGCCGCAATACTACTAGAATCCAAACACCATCTGAACCGCAGCCTGAACATCGATACTGCCGACCGCAATTTGAGCATCTGCGGCCACGGAGGCCATTTCTTTGCGGTAATTCTGGAGCGGTTGCACCGGAGTGACGGTATTATCGCTGATGAGCATCACACCAGTGAGTTTGACTCCGGAGGCCCGTGCGAGGATTTCCGCTTTGTGGGTGGCATCCTGAACAGCTTTTTCGATAGCCTGATCCCGGACGCTGGTATCGTCAGCAAGGCCGAAGGAAATGTTTTGCACAACATTACCGCCGACATTGGTGAGTGCGTCGATGACTGCGCCAGTCTGGTCGATATCGCGGACAGTTACGCGCAGGATATGACTGGAGCGGTAACCGATCAGGATGCTCTGGTTGGTCTTGGAGTCATAACGTGTCTCGGGATAGAGTTGCAGATTTTGGGTTGCAAAATCAGCTTCGGCGATGCCCATCGCTTTAAGTGCCTCGATTAATTTAGTCGCAATCCGGTTGTTGGATTGCTGGGCCTCTTTGGCGGTCGCTCCTTTGGACTCAACGCCGAGGGACAGGTAGGCGATGTCGGGCTTTACGCTGACAATGCCTTCGCCGGTCACGTGAATTTCACGCGGGTCTTCTGCAGATGCAGTTCTGGTTTTGGCAATGCCAGGTTGGGCAACTAATATGACTAAGGCTAGAGCGACCAGCAGGAATAGGCCACAGATGACGGGTAATTTGTTATTGTCAACACGCATTGAAAGGAACCCCCTTTTTTTTGATTTTCATTTTTTGATCCAAAAGAATCTGTCCAAAGGTCATCCCCGATGGATCCGGTTCTGTCTGTTTGACGTAGGAAGAGTGCGAAATGTTCCCAGAACGCTGCAGATACTTTGGTATCCAGATAATGGGAAAGGGAACTTTTAGAACCGTCCCCAAAGTTCCATTAACAAGATTATATTATGAGAAGGGGTTGTGTGTATGCTGGGGAAAATGATGCAACAAGGTTTTGGGATTAAGGAAGACCTGAACTGTGCGGAAACGATTCTTTCAGGAGCTAATCAAGCTTATTGCATGGGATTGGATGCGCAGGATCTGAAATTGGCCGCAGGGTTTGGTGGCGGGATGGCAATTGAGGGTGTCTGTGGGACGCTGACGGCCGCGATCATGGCGCTGGGCCCGCTCTTTGTCAGAGAGCGGGCGCATGAGAGCACCCGTATTAAGGAACTGACGGCGGAGTTAATCAAGGCATTTGAAGACGAGTTGGGCGCGATTGATTGTGCCCCGCTCAAAGCGCGCTACCGTACCGAAGAGCGCAAGTGCCGCGATATCATTGAGAAGGCGGCTGAAATCCTGGATCGCATTGTCCAGCGCGAACTGCAAAAAGAAAGAGCACAGGTAAAAGCACAGACCGGAAGGGAAAAGCTTGAAAGAGATTAAAGTCGGCGTGCGGGAGTTATTGGAGACAGTCTTCCTGCCACAGGACTTGAACGCCAAAAATCAGAGTAGCAGTCGGGGTACGGATGGTACGGAAGGTCATCAGTTTCTGACGGGGAAACGACCGGAAGGATACCGCCGCGAGGTGGCAGTCAAGTTCTGCCATGACAGCGGCGATTACCGCCTGATTGTGCAGGGTCGTGCGGACGGATTGTTTGAGGAATCCGGTATGCTGATTGTTGAAGAAATCAAAACGACTTACCTAAACCTGGCGGATGTGGTGTTGGACGAAAGCGGAGTGCATGCCGCCCAATTGAAATTATATATGTATTTCTTTGCAGAAAACGAGCAGCTACCTGCGGCTGGTAGACTGACCTACCTGAACCTCGACACCCTTGAGGAAAAATCCTTTACGGTGCCGTACTCCGCAACAGAGTGCAGCGGTCTGTTTGAAAGAATGGCGGAGGCTTTTCTGACTGCGCTGCGCAATCGGGACCGGTGGGTCACCATACGCAACCAGTCGCTACAGGCGCTGGAGTTTCCTTTCAGCGACAGGCGCCTCGGGCAGGACGAGCTGATGGATCTGGCAGCGCTGGCTATTGATCAAGAGCGGGATCTGATCGCGGAAGCAGCCACTGGCATCGGCAAGACCATCGCGGTGTTATTTCCGGCACTGAAGCGCCTGAGCGCCGGGGATCGTTATGATCAGATTTTCTTTTTGACTGCCAAAACAGCTGGTAAGGAAATCGTCCGCAAAACAATCGCATCTGCCATGGAGCAGGGCTTGCGTCTGCGCACAGTATTCATCGAAGCGAAGGAACGCGTTTGCCTCTCGCCTGGAAACCGCTGTCACCCGGCAGCTTGCGCCTATCTCGCCCGCTACTACGATAAAGTTCGGGAATTACTGCCGATGCTGCTGGCGGAAGAATTGATTCTACCGGAAGCGGTGGCGGAGGCTGGGCGGGCGGCGGAGGCCTGTCCTTTTGAATTAACGCTGGATCTGACTCTGCACGCGGATCTGATTGTCTGCGACTATAACTATGTCTTCGATCCGCGGGTTTTTCTGAAGCGGTTTTTTATGCCTGGTGCGAAAGGCCGTTTTCTTTTTTTGGTGGATGAAGCGCACAACCTGGTAACCAGAGGGCGCGAAATGTATTCGGCAACGATGTCCCGCAGCGATCTGGCAGCGCTGTTGAATGAGACCGGGACAGACGGCGGCATGGCACAAGCCTGCGAAGCGGTCGATCAGTTTTTCGGCGGCTGGCGCAATGAGATGGAGCAAGAACAGCGGCCCGGGGTCCAGATGGCGCGGCTGCCAGAGATGCTGCCGCCGTCACTGGAACGCTTGTTGGATCGCACGCAGAAATTACTGCCGGGGATACCGTTTGGGCCATCACAGGATCGCGTGCTGGAACATTATTATAAGATCGCTGGTTTTGCCCGAATCGTCACCATGATTAATGAGCATTACGCGCTCTATGTCAAAAAAGAGGATGCGGACGAAGTGCTGCATTTGCAGTGCCTGAATCCGGGTCCGCTGCTGCGAAAGCGGCTGGATTTCAGCAGTTCTACGCTGTTCTTCTCTGCAACTTTATCGCCTTTTGGTTATTTTCAGGAATTACTAGGTGCTGAACCGGATGCGCTGAACGCACGGCTGACATCACCTTTCCCTCAGGAAAACCGGCTTTACCTGCATATACCGGGAGTGGACACACGCTATCGCGCCCGAGCGGCTTCCGTCGGACAGGTGGCTCAATGTGTCATTGACATGGCTGAGGCGCATCGCGGCAACTATTTGGCGTTTTTTCCATCCTATGCATACCTCCGGGAAACGGAGCCCTATATCAAGGCCATGGCGGGTGGCAGAATCGCCGTTTACACGCAGCGGCCATCCATGACTGAGCGGCAGAAGGAGGAGTTCATCCGCAGAGTAACCGCCAATGTTCCGGAACGTTCGAACCTGGGACTGGCTGTCTTGGGCGGTTTGTTTGGCGAGGCCGTCGATTTGCCCGGCGAGAAATTGATCGGGGTACTGATTGTCGGACCGGGCCTCCCGGGCTTGAGTGATGAACAGGAACTGATCCGTATGTATTTTGATGAGCGTAATGGCAATGGATTTTTCTATGCTTATCTGGTCCCCGGATTAATCCGCGTAATCCAGTCAGCCGGGCGGGTGTTCCGGACCCCAGACGATAAGGGTGTAGTGCTGCTGGTCGATGACCGCCTTGCTGACGAACGCTATATTGAGTTGCTGCCTCCGGATTGGTTTATGCCGGGCCGACCGTTTTCGAACAAAGAGTACTTGACCGCACTGGCGGATTTCTGGAAAAACTGAAAAGTCATTATCAGGACGCGCATTGACGCTTCTTTGGGAGCATAAAATTGATTGATTTATGCTCCCAAAGGAGGCGTTTTTCTGTGCGGCAGTGGTTGAGATGCTTCATGATTACTGTCATGATTCTGATGTCGGCGGGTTTTGCCTACGCTGAACCGGAGACTTCTGGTGACAAAAGCGCGAGCGCGCCCACGGAAACAGCCGCACTAAAAACCGCATGGTCAATCGAGATTAATCTCCCCGCCTTCCGCCTAACTCTGGTACGTGACGGCAAGCCTTACCACTCCTATCCCGTGGCAATTGGCAAGCCTACCAAACAAACGCCCACCGGAACATTCCATGTGCTCAACCGCGTTAAAAATCCCACCTGGTATCCAAGTGATGGGAGAAAAGCAGTTCCGCCCGGTCCCAATAACCCCTTGGGGTCATGGTGGTTTGGAGTCACCAGGGATGGCGTTGGAATTCATGGTAATGGCAAGGATGACACGGTAAGAACGGCCGTTTCGCTAGGTTGCATTCGAATGTATAATCAGCATGTCACTGAATTGGCTGCCTATGTAACGGTCGGGATGCCGGTCACCATCACCTACCAGCTGGTTGAACCGCTGCTTGTTGCGGAAGGCTGGCAGATGCAGATTTTTAAAAACGTTTATCAAAAGCCGTTCCCGTCGGCGGAGGAGATCGCCGCCTCATTTGCCGCCACAGATTTTGGCGGTCGCACCGACTGGTATTTGGCCAGGGCTTTAGCGCTGGCAGGTGTGGGCGGCGGGAGCAGCTGGGGCAGCGTGGGCGGAGGTAATAAATTGTGGCTGCCAGTTAAAAGCGTGCTGGAGATGGGTCCAGTCAGTTTTGACATCTATTATACGCCTGATGAAATTTGGATTCCTTCAGAATCAGCGTGGGCAATCCTCTGGCTGGCGGGAATTGGTAATATCAGACCACTACAAGGCCTGGCCATTGACTGGAGCAAGCAGGCGATCAAAGCCGGTGATAAGTCTTATATTCCGGCGCAGGCCCTCATCGAAAGCGCGGATGGCCGGTTCAGAATCGAACAGGGAGAGGAACATTCCGGAGAGGAGCATTCCGGATATACCATTGTTTTTGAAACAGCACTGGCGTTTACGCTTACTGATGTTGAAAGTCAGGCGCAGACTCAAACGGCGGCTGCCGGTAGCGAGCAATAGTAGACGCCCGCCTAGTGTCTGCTACTAAGCGGGCGTACGGTTTACCTACCCGACCAATCAGCGGGCCGATAATCAGCTGGCCGGTTGAAAACCGGGCAGGAATTGCAGTAATTGTCCCAGGAGCGTGCTGCCGGTACCGGATTGACCCAATTGGGACAGGCTGCCGATATTGAGGAGACCGCCCAGATTCTGGCCCATAATCAAGGCGACCATGCTGGGATCCAGGCCAAGCTCAGCGGCGATGGAATCAGCCAGTCGTTCTCGGCCGAGTTCAGTAAGCGAACCCCAGTCGGCCATGAGGATGGTTTCTGCTTCGGCAGGCGTGGCGCCATATTTCAACAGCTGATCGTAGAGTTCTCCCTTGAAGTTCGCTTTGACTGACTCCCAGTCACCCGCGACGATGGCCTGAATCTGATCCGGGGTGATGCGTCCTTTCAGGTATGAACTGGCGCGCGCCGCCAAATCATTGGAGTTGACGGCACCATACGATTTGACGTAGCGGGCATTGCCACTGGCATCCAACACTACGCGCACCTCGTCGCCGTCAAGAATGTCATTCAGTTCGGTGCCTACATTGTTACGAAACATGGCAGTATCCAAATCGACCGTTGCTTCCACCAAGTCGCCCTCGTCCGGTAACACGGTCAGTTTGTTTTGCGTAAGGTCAACCGCTGCGACGCTGCCTGTCACAACATTCAGGTTGTGCGCCTTCCATAGCATCCAGGCAACTTCGTCGCGCTGGAGGGCACGATCCGGTGCGAAATTGCTTTCGTAGTTGGGCAGAATGCCGATATGTCGGGCAATTTCAATCTGCTGGAATGCCCAGTGTTCTCTGGGGACATCTGCGAAACTCGCATTCCAGGGTTTCAGAGGCTTTTCATTATCAGTACCCAGTTTCATAATGCGGGTAATTACCGCAGCCGCTTCTGCTCTGGAAATGTTACGTTCCGGGCGGAAAGCGCCATCAGCATAGCCGGTCATATAGTCCGTGCCTACGGCAGAGATGTATTCTTTCGCCCAGTGTGTCCTGGTATCCGGGAAAGAGACTGCCTCCGCGGTGGGGAGATCAAAAGTCTCGACAACCAGTTTGGCAAATTCCGCCCTGGTGAGCGAACGGTCAGGTTTAAATGTTCCATCCGGATAACCGTTAATGATGCCAGCGCTTTTTAGATCCCGAATGGCAGTTTCCGCCCAGTTACCTCTAATATCATCGAGGGCCGCCGAGGCGGGAAACGCCAGCAGAAGTAGACAGGCGGTAGTCAGGAAAGTAATAATGGCGATGCGACGCAGCAGATTCATGTTGAGCCCTCCCTTAAGGCATTAGCCGTAGTGATTGTTGTTTACATAACATCAGGGTTTCTGTGTTTTCATTTAGCCGATCACAATGGTTATTCCTGCAAGTAGATCATGGGGTTACTGGGGCAACAACACAGGACGGTATTCTTCTGGCAGCGGTGGCTGGAAGAGCCGGATTTGGCATCGGCCGCCACCGGATCCAAGATCATTTGGTGATTTCTGCGGGAACGTCCGCTGTGTAGCGCATATTTACGATATAATGGAAGCTGCTATTGTATTTGCAAAAAGGCAGTGTTTTCATGGAACACTGTGCTATTATCATTCGTCAAAGGAGTAGAAGGGGGCGGGGGCATTGGAAGAAAGGCTTTTGATTCAAAAAGCCCAATGCGGGGACGCTGCGGCAGTCGAAGAACTGCTGAGCCGCTATGAAGAACGCATCTTTAAGTTGGCCGCCAGATTTTTCTCTGATCCCCAGGATGCCGGAGATGTGGCGCAGGAGGCGATGATTCGCATTTACGAGCGTCTAGCGAGTTATGGGTGGCGCGCTGCGTTTTCAACATGGATTTATCGCATTACTGTTAACCTTTGCATTGATGAGACGCGCCGTCGCAAAAAACAGGCTATCCAAGGGTTATCGGAAAATATGGAGTCCAGCCATACCGGGCCGGAAGAAAAAGTGGTGCGTGACGAGACCAGTCGCCAAGTCAGAGCCGCCATGGCAAGTCTAAGTCCTGATCATCGGGCAGTGCTTGTCTTACGGGAGATCGAGGGTTTAGAATATGGCGAGATCGGGGCTATTCTCGGTCTGGCGGCTGGAACAGTCAAATCACGACTAAACCGGGCACGGGATGCGTTCCGGAAACAGTTTGTCGTGTTAAGTGGAAGGGGTGAAGGCCATGCGGTGTGCTAATATCGAAGAGTATTTCTCAGCGTGGCGCGACGGTACAATTACCGATGACCTTAAAGATCAACTTGTGACGCATCTGGCGCATTGCCCCAAGTGTGCGGACGCGTGGGCCAGTTACAACGAGGCGTTAGACGCCCTGCAGACCGATGAGGTTGTCGTCCCGGACAGTTTTCGGAAAGGCTGGCGCGATCGGGTGGTTGCCGCTGAAGGCCTGCCGCGCAAGCGCAAGGATCATGCGGATAATCGTTTTGCCCGCAGCTTCGGATTCAGGGGCGGCGGCATGCTTCCGAAACTGGCTGCTGCGGCAGTTTTGATCGGGGCCATCGGGTTAAGTGTCGTGATCGGCAATAGCTATCGCTCTCAGCCGTTGGCCGATCATGATGGTGTTTATGGATACAACAAGACCATTGCCGAGGATCAGGATGCCGGTTTGATGGCGGACAGAGCTCCCATGACCATGATGGAAGCGGAACCATTTGGTGCGGGGGCGGGTGCTGGGGAAGGAGCCAACTTGCGCGGAGTAGCGCCACAGGGTAGCATTGCATCTGGTAATGCTAATCAAGCGTTCAGTAAGGCCGCGGCCCCGCTTGCGGCCCCGCTGCTTGCTCAGCAAAGGAAGATCATCAGAACCGCGCAGGTGACGATCGAAACCAGCGCAGTGGAAGAGACCTGTAATCGCATTGAAATGCTGGCGGCCTCCTTTGGCGGATACGTGCAGCAGTCTTCAATCCGTCGTAACACCAGTGATCCGGATCCTGATAATCCTGATTCCGAAGAACGTTTGTCAGGTAACGTTCAAATTGCGGTGCCTTCGGAAATGTTCGATCAGATCTTGAGCCAACTGCCGGATCTAGGCAAAGTGCTCCATAAAAACGTGAGTGGTCAGGATGTCACCGAAGAATTTGTTGACCTGGAAGCCCGCCTGAAAAACTGGCGTTCTCAGGAAGATCAATTGAATCTGATCATGACTAAGGCGCGCAATGTTGAAGAAATTCTGGCGGTCCAAAACGAGCTGGGTCGCGTGCGTGAAGAAATTGAGCGTTTGACTGGCAGACTGCAATACCTGCAGCGCCGTACAGATTTTTCCGACATTTATTTTGCGGTTGTAGCGCCCGGCAATGAGCAGGATGATGCAGCACCTTCGCCATTCATCGAAGCGCTGCGCCGCCTGGGCAGGCAGCTCTGGGATTCGGTGGCCGGGTTACTGGCATTCATTGTGACCGTGACGCCCTGGATCGCTTTCGCAGTATTGATATTCTTGGTGGGGCGCTCCTGGTGGCGCAAGAGAGATCTATAGAAAAAAGCTCGTAAATAGGGTCAAGGCCGTGCCGCGGGATTCTACGGCACGGCTTTTCTTAAATAAAAACCATGCGATTTGCAGGAAGCAGGCGCGTGGATCTTGTAATTAATGCAGCGGAGACCTGAGCGAAGAAATGGGGTAGTGGTGTTTGCCAAGACAAATACTAAGTGTTGGGGAGCTTACCATATATCTGCAGTCGAAGCTGGAAACCGATCCGACTCTGCAGGGAATTTGGGTGGAAGGCGAACTGTCGAATTTCATGCGCCATTCTTCCGGGCATATGTATTTTACCATAAAAGACAGCACGGCTCGCTTAAAATGCGTGATGTTCAAGGGACATAATTTGCGGCTGCGGTTTCGTCCAACGGATGGTATGGCAGTTATGGCTCATGGATCCATTACGATTTATCCTAAGAGCGGTGAATACCAGTTATATATCGACGCTATGGAACCGTCCGGATTAGGATCGCTTTTTTTAGCCTATGAACAGCTGAAAGAAAAATTGACGGTAGAAGGCTTGTTTGATAATTCCCGCAAACGGCCGATTCCCGAAATGCCCGCCAAGGTGGCTCTAATCACTTCGCCCACCGGAGCGGCAGTGCGCGACATGATCAAAGTATTGCGCCGACGTCGTACCGATGTGGATATCATTATTATCCCAGCCCAAGTCCAAGGCGCTGGGGCGGCCGAGAGTCTGGCCAAAGCAGTGCGTCTGCTGGGGATGGTCGGAGCTGATAGCGCCATTATCGGGCGTGGCGGAGGCTCCATTGAAGAGCTCTGGGCTTTCAACGAAGAAGTCCTAGTGCGGGAGGTGGCGAGCGCCCCGATACCAATAATCAGCGCCGTTGGGCATGAGACGGATTTTACATTGACGGATCTGGCCGCTGATCTACGGGCCCCGACGCCTTCTGCTGCTGCTGAACTGGCTACAGCTGATGGCGCACAATTCTGTCGGCACTTGCTGCAATTGGACAGCCGGATGACGCGGACGCTGGCGAAGCGGATTGAGCAAATGCGCCGGGAGGTGCAGCGCCTGGAGACATCTGCCGTTTTGTCTCGCCCGGAGCGTTTCTTGGGCGGCCGGCGTCAGGAAATTGACCAACTTTCTGTAAGAATGGGCCGGGCGATGCTGATCGCTCTGGAAAACAGAAAGAGCCAATTCAACGGAGCCATTGGCAGATTGGAGGCCCTTAGTCCGCTGGGGACTTTGCGGCGCGGCTATAGTATCTGTCTGAATCAGCAAGAACAGTTGGTGCGTAAGGCATCTGAGGTGCACAGAGGCGATGCGGTTAAGGTAATCCTCGCCTCCGGCAGGCTGACCTGCTTGGTTGAAGATGTGGAGGACGCCGGGGATGCCGAGGACATTTAGGTACGACGGGGAGGAGGCATAGTTAGGTGGCGCAGAATGAAGTTTCAGATAACAAAAGTTCGAAAAATAAAAGTTTTGAAGAAGATCTGACACGGCTGGAAGAAATTGTGTCAATCTTGGAATCGGGCGAAAAAACATTGGCAGAGAATTTGAAGCTTTATGAAGAAGGCATCCGGCTCTCGCGCAGCTGTCATAAGAAACTTGACGAAGTGGAAGGCCGGCTGCAAATTCTTAATATGGAGTATGCCGAGAATGGCGACATTCAGACCAGCGATTTTGATCCGGAAGAAAGAGGGTAAACCAATGAAGGCGCCGGATTCTCTGGCACAAGTAGCTGCTATTATCGAAAAAGAACTGGACAAGTATCTTCCACCGGAAAGCACTTACCCGGCAATTATTTATCAGGCCATGCGCTATTCAGTCTTGGGTGGCGGTAAACGCCTGCGGGCCTATCTGGCAGTCAAATCCTGTGAAATGAACGGCGGGAAGGCGGAATGCGCCTACCCGGCAGCCTGCGCAATCGAAATGGTGCATGCCTACTCTTTGATTCATGATGACCTGCCGTGTATGGACAATGATGATTTTCGGCGCGGCAAACCATCTAATCATAAAGTATTCGGCGAAGGTATGGCGGTCCTGGCAGGCGATGCCTTGCTCACGAGGGCGTTTGAGGTTTTGTGTGACGCACCGCATGAGTTAGAGGCGGCCACCAGGATCTCAATGATCAAGGAATTGTCAGCGGCAGCGGGATGCGCCGGAATGATTGGCGGACAAACGATTGATCTGCAGAGTGAAGGCAAAGTTCTGGAATTGTCGGAACTGGCTGTCCTGGACGCTGCCAAAACCGGTGCACTAATCAAAGCCGCCGCACGCATGGGTGGCCTTGCCGCCGGGACCGGAGCCAACGAAATGTGCGCTTTGACCGCTTACGCGGAGTCATTTGGCTTGGCGTTTCAAATTACGGATGATATTCTGGATGTCAGCGGTGAAAGCAGCCGGTTAGGAAAGGCAACCGGGAGCGATGCTAAGAAGCAGAAAGCTACCTATGTTTCTCATTATGGTCTGGAACAGGCCAAAGCACTTGCACAGCATGAAGTGGAGAAAGCCTGCCAGAGCCTCACCCTTTTTGGCGACAAGGCCGCCGATTTGATCGATCTGGCAGAATCCGTCCTGGGGCGGGACCAATAATCTGACTTTCAACTTTAGAATGCTTTGATAGAGGTGATCTAACTATTCTGCACATTGCTGGCAATACAGTTCTCAATGTCGCCATATTTTCTTGGGCGATTGCGCAGATCCTCAAAGTAATCTTTGACTGCTGGAAAAAGAAGAAGATCGACTTCCGCAGGCTGGTAGGGGCAGGCGGGATGCCTAGTTCGCACTCAGCCTTTGTCTGTTCGCTGGCGACCGGAGTGGCACTGGTAGAAGGATGGCACAGCTCAATCGCAGCTTTGGCAATTTGTTTTGCGGTGGTAGTGATGTTTGACGCTGCCGGCGTACGCTATGCCGCCGGACAGCAGGCTGCGGTTCTTAATAAAATTGTGGAAGAATACTCACAGCTGGGACGCATTCAAAACAAGAGGCTGAAAGAACTGCTGGGGCATACGCCATTTGAGGTATTCGT
>DHDG01000044.1:35894-38006 GCA_002399265.1 Firmicutes bacterium UBA4882
TACTGTATTTTCATAATAAGAAAAAAGTGGGTTACTGACCGTCAAAACTCAGCAATTCCAGAAGGATCGTCTGTTTGCGGCTCTGGTCAAGTTGCCGATTTGATGGTATAATGCTATAATAGTTATGCTAGGGGATGGTGCAGTATCCTAGTCAGGTGAACTGCCGCTCAGGACGGCCCTAAAAAGCCGTCGAAGGGCACATCGATGAAGTCCCTTGTGCTGGCTTCTGACGCCCAGTCGGGGGTTGGTGCTGGGGGTTAAGGGGATGGGGCAATCCGCAATGGCATGCGGGTGTTGACCCCGCCACCGTGGAGGCCCAAGTTCGTGGAAAGCCGAGAGGCCTACTACGGCTTGGGGGTAAACCTGCATTTCGGTTCGAAGTTTTCTCTGATTACTTAAGAGCCGGGTGCAGTGTAGCCTGCCTTGAAGTGGAACGGGCGGGATAACGGGTCAAGTTCATATGTCTCTGGCCGGAGGCATGAACTCTCTGCCGTTTGAAATCTGGTCTGCAAAAGAGGCTAAGCGGTTTTTTCATCTGTCGAGGAAAACTCCTAGGCTGTTCCATTTTGGTATTCTGTCGGGGATTGCAGTGTGGACTAAGTGGTAATCCAGTCTCGCTGTCGGCAACGCAGCGAATCGGCCATAAAGGGAAACCGCCCGGGCGGCAACGCTTGGGAGGTCGCATGGGAAAACCTGCTGGACCTAAGCCACAATATTTACTCGGCAGTTGACCGTCCCCAGCATATTTTTCATGAATGTGATCTTTGATAACATTTTGATACGGATATACTCTGCCATGTGTTGAAAATGGGGTGTTCATTTTTTGGGTAAGTATTCCGGAGCCATTAAGACCGGAATAGTCACATTTTTTACCGCAGTTATATTGTCTTCGACGTTCGCTATGGGGCAATTGTCGTTTTTGCCGGCCATGATAATCTTGCTCGTGATTATCGGGGTCGGAATTATTTTTGATCTGATAGGAACATCGGTTACAGCGGCCGACGAAGGTGCGCTACATGCCATGGCGTCTGACCGCGTTCCAGGTGCTCGCTGGGCGATTTACTTAGTTCGCCGGGCAGACCGGGTCGCTAATATTTGTAATGACGTGATCGGTGATATCTGTGGTACCACCAGCGGCGCTTCAGGAGCCGCGCTCGTAGTCTACTTATCGGTAGCGCTGGGGGTCCGCGAGAGTATCATGAGTGTGCTCATCGTTGGGTTGATTGCCGCCCTGACAGTCGGTGGCAAAGCAGCCGGGAAAAACTATGCCATTAACGAGCCTGAAAGCATCCTCCTGGTGACAGGTCGGGCTATTATGGCTGTCGATGGCCTTTTGGGGAATCGTATATCCAAACGTGTTGAGGAATCGAACAAGAAGAACCGTCGCAAAAAGGCAGTCAAAGGGAATGGAAATGGCTGCAAACCGAGCAAGAAAGCTCCAAACGGGTGAGGTAATTTATGTGAGCGAATTGTTGCCGAGTATTTCAGGCCCCGAGGATCTGAAAAAACTAAGCGAAGAACAGTTGGGGCAACTGGCTGAAGAAATACGCCAGTTTCTGGTGCATTCGGTTAGTCAGACCGGCGGGCATTTGGCTGCCAATTTGGGCGTAGTTGAATTAACTCTGGCACTGCATAGTCTATTTAACAGCCCGGAAGACCAAATTGTTTGGGATGTCGGTCATCAATCCTATGTACATAAAATACTGACCGGACGCAAAGATCAATTTGCAACCCTGCGTAAATACGGAGGGCTAAGTGGCTTTCCCAAAAGCGCCGAAAGCCCTCATGATATCATGGACACCGGACATGCCAGCACTTCCATTTCCGCAGCGGTGGGATTGGCCATCGCCCGCGATCAGAAAGGTGCCAGTAATCGTATTGCCGCAGTAATTGGTGATGGCGCACTGACCGGCGGGGTTGCTTTTGAAGCGCTGGATCATGCCGGACATAGTGGTTTGAATTTGATCGTCATTCTAAACGACAATGAGATGTCCATCGCGCCGAATGTAGGGGCCATGGCTGGCTATTTGTCGCGGATGCGCGCTAACCCCACCATATACCGGATCCGCGAAGGTTTATCAAAGGCGATCCGCCAAATTCCCCTCGTCGGAC
>DHDG01000044.1:38170-38563 GCA_002399265.1 Firmicutes bacterium UBA4882
CAAACTGGCAGGTTTGTTAAGTCGTATGAAGGCGAGCCTGAAATACTTTGTGGTGCCTGGCATGCTTTTTGAAGAGCTGGGCTTCACTTATTTCGGTCCCGTGGACGGTCATAATATCGGGGCGATGCGCAGAACCTTGATGGATGCTCTTAGCAGGGGTGGTCCGGTGCTGATCCATGTCCGGACTGTGAAAGGGAAGGGTTATCAGCCCGCAGAGGAAAATCCACAAAAGTTTCATGGCACTAATCCCTTTGATGTAGCCACTGGACAAGTCTATCCCGAAAATGGGCCACCTTCCTATACGCGAATTTTCGGACAAACCATCACCGAATTAGGCGCAGTTGATGACCGTATTGTGGCGATCACGGCTGCCATGCCGCAAGGAACCGGCCT
>DHDG01000032.1:0-6126 GCA_002399265.1 Firmicutes bacterium UBA4882
GCTTGGCGGAAGAGCGTCTACAGACCAAAAAGAAAATCTATCAATTCAACCTCTGTCCACCGGATGACAAAGTGCAACGAGAGCATCTGCTGCGTGCTATTCTGGGTAAGGCCGGGGTTGACGTCCATATTGAAGCGCCATTCCATTGCGATTATGGCACCAATATTGAGGTTGGCGACTATTTTTTTGCCAACTACCACTGCATTATCCTGGACACTGCCAAAGTCATTATTGGTGATAACGTGATGTTCGGACCCAATGTCTCGCTTCTGGCTGCGGGGCATCCAGTTCATCCCGAAGCACGCAATAGCGGTTATGAATACGGCATCGGGATTATTATCGGCGATAATGTATGGCTGGGCGGCAGTGTCACCGTTAATCCAGGCGTCCGCATCGGTAATAATGCGGTGATCGGTTCCGGCAGCGTAGTCGTGAAGGATATTCCCGACAATGTGATCGCCGCCGGCAATCCTTGTAAGGTAATCCGCGCTATTACGGAAGAAGACCGCCGTTATTATTATAAGAATCGAGAGTTTGACGTGGAATGGTAACCTCCGCCAGCCGGATCAGTTCAACTGGATTGACAATAAACGCCTGACCAAAGGGAGTGGCGCTCTGCTGGCAGAACTTCAGAATCTCAGCAGTTGTTAAGTCAGGGTTTACTTGACAGACAAGGGCCACCAACCCTGCGAAGTATGGAGCGCCTTCACTCATCCCGCCACTGGGGTTAAAGATAAAGCTGTCTGCTGATTGGTAATCCGCAAATGTACGATTATCAATGGGAACGCAGAGTTCTCCTGGATCATACTGTACTCCCTGCTCCCGTTTAAAATAGCAGACTTGATAACTAACCGGATCATTGCGGTCTTTCCCTAAAGGGCACTGGATACCACTTAAGCGGAGTTCATTCAGCAGATCTGCAGTGGTTACGACCGTAATCCCATTTTCAGCAGCTTCTGCGATGGCCTCCATCCAATTTGGCAGTGCGCAGCCCATAGAGATTGAGATTACGCGAATCTTGTCACTGTCGGGGAGCTCTTTGTTGTAGGCGATGATCTCCCGGATAATGGGTGGTATGTTATCTGCGTTATCAAGATGTCCCCCGAAATAATGGATCGTAGCCTCAGGCGCGACTCCAGCGGTTTTTCCAGCAAGGATGCCTACAACCATGGAAGCATGATAAATAGGCTGCTTTTTGTAGCCGGGCGGTTCCCTATAGAAAGCAATTCTGTCACCGTATTCGGAGTGATCGAGCCGCAAAGAGCCATCAATAATTGCCACTCCCACACCTTTGCCTGTAACTCCCCGTGCATGCAGCTCTCTAATACCCAGACCCGGATCTTTTCCCAATTCCATGATGGCGGCCGGGTCAAAGCCTGCGGGGAGTTTGGCTGGTTCAGGCCATTTGGTCAGACCATCAAATCGCTGTATGTGTAAGACCTCGCAACCGCTCAGGTCGCGGTTCTGTATGGATCTCCCGCGCAAATCACCAAATGCTTGCAGCGCATCAGAATCTGTAATACATTTGAATATGATGATGCCAGCAATGGAAAGAACAACCAACATGATAAAAAGGGCTGATTTTTTGAAGTGTTTTCGCTTAGCCATAACGCATCGCCGCCATTCTCACGCCGTTTTCCAGTTCTCCCGCGATGAACCTTGGCGTCAGTTTATTATTGGGTATAGTTTCTGAATTACCCGAAATATACCTCCTATCAAGGTACTGTAAATTCATCTATTTTTCGAGTCGGGAGTGAGCACATTCAATGGTCTATCTACACAAGCTGATACCTAAAACAGCACAAAAGACAACCACTTGGCCCGGAGGAACTACCACTGAACTGGCCGTTTTTCCGGAAGGCTCCAGCTACGCGGCACGCAATTTTCAGTGGCGCCTTAGTACGGCACTAGTCGCGGCGGCGGAGTCCACTTTTACCGCACTGCCGGGTTGGCATCGTCTGCTGATGGTGTTGAATGGCAGCATGCAACTGACCCACGCTGGTCACCATCAGGTTACGTTGAGGCCTTTTGAACAGGACGCTTTCAGCGGCAATTGGATTACGCACTGCGCAGGCATGGGACAGGACTTCAATTTGATGCTGGCGGCCGGGTGGCAAGGTCGTTTGCAGGCTCTTTCCTTGGCAGACGGCGAAAGAACGGGCGCAATGGCGGCAACGGGTGCAGGGACGGTAACTGATGGGGCAACAGAGGCATTTTATTGCTATGTAGGCGCAGCGCAGGTGAATGAAATCACAATGAACACTGGCGATTTTCTGTTACTGGAGCCGGTGGAAATGCTAGGGTCGGCTGAAGTGCCAAAGCCGGCAAAGGCTTCACAGCCGTTGGTGGTTAGGATCGCCGCTTGCCATGGACCGGCTAAGCTGATTCGGGCCACCATCAATCGCATCGAATCAGATCCGCGCCTCAACAAGTATGGAGATAAAGGAACAAAAACCGCCTCAGCACGGGGGTAAGCCCGGGCCGAGACGGTGGGATGTTGCTGAAGCGGTTGGACGAATAGCGTCGGAATGCGGCCGCCTTTGGCTTTTAGTCCCTAAATATAATTCAGCGGATTCACGGGTTGGCCGTTCCTGATCACTTCGAAATGCAGATGCGGGCCGGTGCTGTTACCTGTTGAACCAATTGCTCCGACTTTATTGCCAGTCTTTACTTTTTGACCGACCTTGACACTAATCTTTGATAAATGGGCGTATCTGGTCTTTAGTCCGCCTCCATGGTCTACCAGAACCGACAGACCGTAGCCGCCATTCCAACCCGCCTGCACCACAGTACCGCTGGTGTAGACATAGACGGAGTTGCCATGATTTGCGGCAATGTCCAGGCCCTCATGATACGTTTTACGCCCGGTGATGGGATGAATCCGATTGCCAAAAAGGCTGGAGATTCTCTTTCCGTTGACTACGCCATAATTAGCGGATCCGCCGCGCGACACCGTCGTTTTGGTGCCAATGCGCACCTGGGCATTCACCGGTTGCCTGGTAACCGTCTCCGACTTGACATTCAGAGAGTGCTGATAGCCATTCAGCATCGTGATGTCGTAGACAACTTCCTTTTCCCCTTCAATACCTTCTTTGATAATCTTCCTTTGACTGGTATACATGGTATTATCTTTGCGGTATTCCACTCTAAAGCCGATTGATTCAGCCACCGTATTTTCCAGCTCCACAATTACGTCCAAGACCGGATCCACCGGTTTGATCACCAGCGAATCGCCGGGGTAGATCTTGTCCGGGTCGAGATCCGGATTCAGGATTTCCAGCTCGCCAAGCTCGAGATGGTGCGTTTTGGTCAAATCCCAAAGATTATCTCCATCTTGAACCTCAATGCGTTGCGTTTCCTCATTGATGGCATAAATCCGCTCTTGAGCATAGGTCAGAGGATCCAATTCCTCGGGCTGAACTTCAGTCTCTCTAAATTCTACTTTTTGCAGGAAATAGACATTCTTAATTTGCGCATCCTGATCAACATCAGCTAAGTATTGCTGCTGATATTCAGCCAGCATTTGCTCGCAAGTTGTTTTCTCCTCTGCGGCTATGGTAAACCAAAGCTCATTGTTGACTATAAAGTCATATGCCTCTACTTTTCTCAGGACCTTGGCAAGCATGAATACGCCAGGTATTAGTGCCAGCGCGATAATTAATGAAATAATTAATGTCAGCGCCGTTTTTTTGGTCAATTGTGCCACACACCTTCTGTCTTTTCTTCTGCTGCAGAGTAACAAAACGGGACATGGCGTCCGTTTGTGATGACAGAGAACCGCCCAAAATAAAAAGGGGGTATTCAGTATTCTAACAGCAGATTTGCGGATAAGTTCCCGACCTGGCCATGGAATATTCTGCAATTTTCTGGGCAAGACGAGGGCGGGCAGATGGGCTCAAACAAATTAATGATCAAATATTGATTAGAAATTAATAATGATATATTGACGATAGTGGGTTATGTACAGTATAATATGCCTGAGGAGGTTAGGAGGATGCTATGGAAACTAAAAAAGTTGAGTTGATCGACAACATGGTGCGTGAACTCAGGCGGGGCACAATTGTCATCAGCGTTTTGAGTCAGCTGCAGGATCAGGCATACGGCTATAATCTCGTTAACAGTCTTTCTGAAAAAGGATTTAACATTGAAGCCGACACGCTGTATCCGCTGCTGCGCCGCCTTGAAAACCAGGGCTTGCTGGAATCAAGCTGGGACACTTCCGAATCCAGGCCGCGCAAGTATTACAAAATAAGCGCGCTGGGGCAGGATGTCTATCAAAGCCTGCTTGCAGAGTTCGAGAATTTGTATCGTAGTATTACACGATTGACTGGGAGTGAGAATAATGAAACTGACTGAAAAGTACTTGCATGCGGTAAAGAATAGGCTACCGGAAGGCCAGAGAGTTGACATTGAGCGCGAAATCAGAAGCCTGATTGAGGACATGATCGAAGAAAAAGGCGGCTATAGTCTTGAAACCGAAAAGGCCGTTCTCAAGGAATTGGGTAACCCGCGTGTGCTAGCTAATAAATATCTGGATCGTGAGGACTACTTAATCGGTCCGCAGTTTTATGATAAATTCCTGTTTGTGCTGAAATTGGCTGTGATAGTTTCCCTCTTTGGCGTGCTGGTGGCTAGCATAGTGGATGCCGTAAGTAATGGTGTGGCGAACCCGTATGCCTTTGCTGGCACGTTACTGGGTGAGCTATTGTCGGCCGTGGTGGGAGCAGTTGGCGCAGTGACGCTGCTTTTCGTAGCACTGGAGCGGCAACTGGAGCGGCAGGTCAATAAGGATTTTTTTGACAAAATGAACCGGGAATGGGATCCAGAGGACTTGCCCGATATTCCCCAAGACCAAGCGGAATTTGGCAAGACTGGAATTATCGTTGGGCTAGTTTTTAGCTTTATTTTTGTAATGCTGATCAACTATTTTCCGCACTTATCTGATATCACCATTAATATCAATGGCGTGAAAGTTAGCGCGCCGCTGTTCAATATGGATGTATATCTGACCTATTTGCCTTACCTCAATCTGGTCCTGGCAGTGCAGATCATTGTCCAGGTCTATAAGCTGATTTACGGTTATTGGAGCTGGGCCGCGGCGATCTTCAATTTGGCTGCCAATATTCTTGTCGTGGTGGTCATTTTTATGCTAATGGGAAGCACTAATCTGATTAATCAGGATGCTATCGCTTTGGCGCTCCAGAATATCCCGGCAGATGCAGCAAGGATCGTTACGCAGATCCCGGGCGGCGTGAAGATCGCATTATGGATCATTATCCCGGCGATTACGATCTTTGATTCCGCGAAGGCCTTATACTATGCCAACAAGTCGCGGAAAGTGTTTTAGCAGGATAATTGGCCAGCCTTCACTAATAATCGTCTTGAGATCAAAAGCTTTTATGGAGGTGGCCAAAATGGTGGAGCAGCAACAGATTGACAAATTGCGGAGCGTCTTCGCGGAACTCAAAGAAAAGGCCGGCGTTGATAGTGCTGGTGCCAAGAAGCTCGAATTGCCAAAGGTTGAGCGCCTCGTGGCCCGCCTGGTGGAGTTTTCCGGGTGTCTGGGGTGTCAGGACTATGTAGTTAAACTGACAGGGCTCCTTCAAGGGCTGACGGAACGCTTTGAGCAACTGGAACGGTCGGATTATAAGGCGTTAAGCTTGTTGGCACAGGATATTACGACCCATTTGGAAAAGGAGCATCAGTTAATCCCAGATGGCTATTACATCGGAACATATATTGCGCTGGGCATGTCATTGGGCTTGATCTTCGGAATGAGCATATTTGACAATCTGCCAACGGGTTTGGGGATCGGCTTGAGTCTGGGCGTGGCGATCGGGGCCGGCCTGGACGGCGATGCTAAGAAAAAGGGACGTGTAATATGACAACCATTGATCAGCAATTGCTGACACAATTACGTACTTATTATCAGGCGCATCTGGAAGATATAATCGCCGAAAACATTGCGGTTTGCGAGGTGGCGGCACCGCCGTTTCAGGAGCTGGAGCGGGCGCGCTATGTCGCGCGCCGCCTGCAGGAGGCTGGCGCAGAGAACGTCTCAATTGACGAGATGCCCAATGTCTATGCGCAAATTAGCTGGCAGCAACCTGGGCCAACCTTAATGGT
>DHDG01000032.1:6352-18909 GCA_002399265.1 Firmicutes bacterium UBA4882
GGCATGAACTACATGCGCCGGGTATTTGGGATGACTCTGCCGGCCTGGCTGCGCTGATTCAGCTGGTTAAAGGTTTGCGGGCATTGCAGACACCGCTGCGCGGCCGCTTATTGATTGTGGCCACCGCCGGGGAAGAAGGTCTTGGGGATCTGCGCGGTATGAAGCAAGCTTTTAAGTGCTTCGGTTCTGAAATAGACATGGTTATTGCCATTGATACGCATTTCGGCATGATCACCCATACCGGCATTGCCAGTCGTCGTCTGCAAGTCGGGGTTTCTGCGGCGGGCGGGCATAGCTGGGAAGACTTTGGTGCTGCCAGTGCGATCCATGCCATGGGGCATATGATTTCCGATATCGCGCGACTCGAGGTGCCTGCCGATCCACGGACCAGCTATAATGTCGGGGTAATTTCAGGCGGTACGTCGGTCAATACGATCGCGTCGCACGCCGAAATGCTCATTGATATGCGTTCAACGGATGCGCAGTGTTTGGCTGATTTGGAGCGGCAGGTGCGCTTAATCCTGCAACGCCACAGCGAACAAGGCCGCAGCGGACAAGAACGCGGCACAATGGGCCACAGCGAGAGCGAGCAAGACCAGAACCACATTGCGCTTGATATTAAAGTCGTTGGGGATCGGCCCGGCGGATCGATTGCCGCTGATCATCCGCTGGTAAGGGCGTGCCATGAGGTTTTGACAGCGCTACAAGTTAGTCCGACCTATCGGGAGGCCAGCACTGATGCGAATGTGCCGCTCGGCCAGCATATCCCGGCGGTCTGTATAGGTATTGCCGAAGGTTTTGGGGCGCATAGCAGTAATGAGTATATGGACGTACGCCAGTTTCCGGATGGCATGGCTCAGCTACATATGCTGGTGGCGCGGTTGCTGAGCTGAACAACATGCCTGATATTGACATCCGCTTTGGGGTATAATACAATATTGATGCAAATGCGAACCATTCGCATCAGAGGAATAAGATTAGTGTTAAAGGCGGATGAACATGAAAAACCGGATGTTAAAGCTATTAAAGCTGATGATGGTCTTGGCATTGGCAGCAGGCTGTCTGTGGGGGATTGCCGGTTGCGGAAAGAACGCGCAGACCAATGATCAAGATTCAGATAGCGGCAGGCCTATTATTGCTGTTACGATCATACCGCAACAGACTTTTGTAAAGGCCGTCTGTGGCGATTTGGCGGAAGTAATTGCAACAGTCCCGCCGGGATACAGTCCGGAGAACTACGAGCCTTCGCCGCTGGAAATGCAGAAGTTCAGTAAGGCGGCGCTCTATTTTTCAATTGGCGTAGCCGCAGAAGCGAATGATATTTTGCCCTATTTTGATGCTGCGAAAGTTGTGCCCCTTCATGAAAGGACTGCCGAGGTGTATCCGGATCGGATGTTCGCGCCCGGCGAGCGGGATCCCCATATTTGGCTTTCGCCCAAAAGAGTGCAGGTTATGGTGGATGTTATCGCCCGGGAACTAGGCGCACTTGATCCAGCCAATCAGGATGTGTATCTGGAAAATGCCCGCAATTATAGCGCGCAACTCGCGGCGCTTGATCAGGAAATCAAGTCGGTCCTGGGCAAGGTGCAAAACAAGAAGTTTCTCGTTTACCATCCCGCGTTCGGGTATCTGGCAGACGATTACGGACTGGAAATGTATACGCTGGAAGAGCACGGCAAGGAAGCCACACCTCTGCATCTGCAGCACATGATCGATTTAGCCAAACAAGAGCAGATCAAAGTGCTGTTCTATCAGGAAGAGATTGACAGCAGTCAGTCGATCGCCTTTGCTGAGGAAATTGGTGGCCGCACCATTCAATTGGCGCCTTTGGCAGCCGACTATATCGGGAATTTGCACAACATGGCCATGACCATGGCAGAGGTAATGCAATGATGGTGCGTAGGAACGATGGCGGTAGCGGCGCGGCGGTGGCGATTAAGGCGGCTCGAGAAGTCAGTACGGCCGTGCGGATTGAAGGTTTGTCAGTCCATTATGGCCAAACCCCGGCGTTGGAAGACGTAAACTTAACAGTGGTTGACGGAGAATACCTTGGAATCATTGGCCCCAACGGAGGCGGTAAGTCAACATTGCTCAAAGCCATTCTAGGGCTTGTCCCGCCGACCAATGGCTCTGTAACTATCTACGGCAAAAACCCGAAAAAAAGCAAGAGCGCAATCGGGTATGTCCCGCAATTTGCGATGCTCGATAAGAAGTTTCCGATCACTGTGCTTGAGGTTGTCCTGACTGGACGCATGCAACCGGGATTAACCCCCTTTATGAGTTTTTCCAAAGAAGATCGGCAAATAGCTTATCAATTGCTTGAGAGGGTAGGGGTCGCCCGTCTCGCTGGACGGCAAATAGCTGAGCTCTCAGGCGGTGAATTTCAGAAAATGTTGATTGCCAGAGCACTGGCAGTGAACCCGCGCTTGATGTTGCTTGACGAACCGACCGCTAGTGTCGACCCAAGTTCGCGACAGCAAATCTATGATCTGCTTGCTGAACTAAATCAAGAGATGACCATTATCCTGGTGACGCATGATCTAATGGCAATCTCTGCCCAAGTGCGCAGCTTGGCCTGTTTGAATGGACGTCTTGTCTACCATGGCGAACCGGAACTTAATGAGAATGTTGCTAACAGCCTCTATGGCTGTCCGGTAGATCTGATTGCGCATGGTGTGCCGCATCGCGTTTTGAAAGAACATGACGGCGGTGGGCATGGATGCGAGTGTGACGGGCGCGTGGCGGGCGACGGCGAAGGAGGCGCGGAAAATTGATTGGGGCTATCATTGATTATCAATTTATGCAGAATGCCTTTTTCGCTTGTATTTTAGCGAGCATTGTCTGCGGCATAATTGGCGTCATCATTGTGGAGAAAAAACTGGTCATGATGAGTGGCGGCATTGCGCATACATCTTATGGCGGAGTCGGTCTGGGCTACCTGCTGGGTTTCGAGCCAATCATCGGGGCGTTTATATTCGCCATTGCTGCCGCCCTGGGTATCGGGTACATCAAGAGAAAAGGTGGCGTGCGTTCAGACGTACTCATCGGGTTGTTTTGGTCGCTCGGAATGGCTTTGGGCATTCTGTTTGTGGCCTTAATGCCCGGGTATCCGCCGGACTTGAGTTCTTATCTATTTGGCAATATTCTTGCGGTAACCAAGGCGAATCTGCGACTAATGCTGATCTTATCCGGCATAGTGGTATTTGTAATTGTAGCCTTGTTCAATGACTGGAAGGCGTACCTTTTTGACGAAGAATTTGCATCAATCGTCGGTATCAAGACCACTTTTCTGGAGTATTTGCTCTTAGTGCTGATCGCCATGACCGTGGTCGTCTTAATTCGAGTGGCGGGGATCATCCTGGTACTGGCGCTGTTAACGGCCCCGGCCGCTACATCGGAAATACTGACTACCAATTTGAAAAGACGCATGATCTACTCGGTTATTCTTGGCAATATCTATTGTCTGGCTGGATTATGGCTATCCTATGAGCTGAATATTGCTTCGGGAGCTGCGATTGTAATTTTGTCGGTAGTCTGTTACTTGTTGTTCTATGCGGTGCATTCGATAGCGGGTAAGGCGAGAAGCAGAAAATTAGCTGCATGCCATGAGGAATCGCACAAGTGCGGGTAGGGGTGTACTGAACATGCAGAAGAGAACTGATCATGAGGCGGCTCTACGGCGCAGCGGACTAAAAAGCACCAAGCACCGCACTGCCATTCTTGATATTTTGGAGCAAAGCGACCAGCCGATGGCGGCGGAGCAGGTTTATCTGGAACTAGGTGATCAGAAAATCGGGGTCAGCCTCTCCACCGTTTACCGGGTGCTGGAAAGTCTGTTAGACAAGAACCTGGTTACGAAGCTAAGTATGAGTATCAGTGGTGATAACCGCGCGTACTTTGAATATAACCGGAAAAGCCATCGGCATTATCTGGTCTGCTTGGGCTGTAAAAAAATTAAGGCGATTGAGCATTGCCCGTTGAAGAATTACGAAGAGGCCTTGGAAAGAGAAATGAACTACACTATTGAAGGCCATAAACTTGACATTTACGGCTATTGCCCAGCGTGCCAGGAACACGAAAAATGATCCACGCAAAGGTGGTTTCAAAGCTGCTACTAGCGAAAATATCACCGACCTGATGGCGGCGATTGATGGCCCGATTGGGGACAGTCCCAAGCGGGCCATTTTGATCCATTTACATTGACATTTTCGGGTTATCAAGATAATATATAGATGATATCAAAATGATATCACAATGCTATAACTACATAACATCTTGAAAGGGGCGGTTTCCATGGCTGAAACTTTGGGTAGAGAGGGTAAGCATATGCATTACGAGGAAGTCAAGGCCAAATACAAAAGCGGTATGGGTATGTTGCTTTTGAATGTATTGCTGATGCTGGCGTCCATTGGCGGCTTAATCTGGGGCATTATTATGATTGAAGACGGCACTCGCATGACCCTTGGGATTGTGATGGTGGTTGTCAGCGCGACCTATCTCTTTGTTGTCGGACCGATCTTGTTTGCCGGATTGAAGGTTCTGAAACCGAATGAAGCCTTAGTCCTGACGCTTTTCGGCAAGTACTACGGCACACTCAAAGGCGCGGGATTCTTCTTTGTCAATCCTTTTGCGACCGCGACCAATCCGACTGCGCGGATGAACGTCATGTCTACCGGCGTTATTTCTCCCGAAAAGCCGGCGGTACCTGGGCAGGCGACGCCAAACCAGATCTCTTGGGTTTCCAAGAAAATATCATTAAAAGCCATGACCCTCAACAATGAAAAGCAAAAAATAAACGACCTGTTAGGTAATCCAATCATTATCGGGATTGTCGTGATTTGGCGCGTAGTTAATACCGCCAAGGCCGTGTTCAATGTTGACAACTATAAAGAGTATCTGTCAATTCAGTGCGATTCGGCGCTGCGTAACATCGTCAGATTGTACCCGTACGACATGTCTGGTGATAATGATAACGAAAAATCATTGCGTGGCAGCAGTCAGGAAATTGCCGACAAACTAAAAGATGAAATCCAAAGCAAAGTTGAAATTGCCGGCTTGGAAATCATCGAAGCCCGCATCACTCATTTGGCCTATGCTCCCGAGATTGCTGCCGCCATGCTGCAAAGACAGCAGGCGACCGCGATTATCGACGCCCGCCAGATGATTGTTGAAGGCGCAGTGGGCATGGTCGAAATGGCCCTCGCCAAACTGAATGAGAACAAAATTATCAATCTTGATGAAGAACGTAAAGCTGCTATGGTCAGCAACCTTTTAGTGGTACTCTGCGGTAATAAAGATGCTCAGCCCATCGTCAATAGTGGGTCGCTCTACTAATCGCGGACACACAGAGGAGCAAAATAGCCAGATGGAAAACAAGGAAAAGGATAAAAAGCAGCTGTTGCTACGCTTGTCACCTTCCCTTTGGAAAGAACTGATGGCTTGGGCTGAGAACGATTTTCGTTCACTAAACGGGCAGATTGAGTACCTGCTGACGGAGAGTGTCAAACAGTATAAGAAGAAAAGCAATACGTAGAAACGAGAAGAGGCCCGCCGTCTGAAGTGCACCAGCATTTCGGGCGGTGCCTTTTTTATTTCGGAAAGCTCGACCTCATGGATTTACTGAAAGCATCTGAACAATCACCCGCGCGACTTCGTCAATCATAATGTCATAATCCAAATCTTCATGTCTGCTGTAGAGGATTTCGTGGCAGAGATTCTCGACCAGGCTGACGGCGATATGCGCCTTTTCGTAGGGATGCGGTGGGTTCAGCCCAAAGCGCTGCATCATTTTCACTACATCATTGACAGTCTGCAGATCAAACCGATTAAAGGCGGAGGCCACTTCCGGATCGAGCAATGCCATGGCCCGAATTTCTTCATGTGCTGATTTGAACTGATCATGTGATTTGATAAAGGAATCAATCAGCCAGCGCACAATTTCCGGTAAGGAAAAGGTACTCTTAAGAGATTCAGTGGCCTGAAACGCCGGCAGGGTGATCCGGTTGCCAAAACTATCGATGGCCGCCAGAAAGATGTCTTTTTTGTCAACGAAATAGTTGTAAAGGATGCCGGTTGACACGCCGGCTGCTTTGGCGATCTCGACGGTATTGGTATTGTGAAAGCCCTTTTCGCAGAACAACTTAAAACCCGCCTCAATAATGCGGCTTTTCTTTTCAATGGCGCGCTTTTGTCGCGGCTGCCTTACGGTTCTTTTGTCACCAGCCAATACTATCACCCTTTCATACCTACCATGATTATACAAATGATCATCGCCAATAGTCAATGTATGAAGATATGAAAATATATTCATATTCATCTATTGACTATGAGCGGTGCGGCTGTTATATTGAAATATATGAAATAGAATTCACGTTCAATAATTCGCGGGAGGTAGGTTCTTTGGCAACCATCGTTTTTGACCAAGTGAGTAAAGTTTATGATGCTGGCGGAAAGAAGCTCGCCGCCGCCAACGAAGTCAGTTTTGCCATCGACCAGGGTGAATTCGCCGTGATACTCGGTCCCAGCGGGGCCGGCAAATCCACGATTTTGAATCTGCTGGGCGGTATGGATTATGCCTCTTCCGGCCGCATCCTCATCGGCGGCCGCAACATCACCAATTACGATGATGAGCAATTAGCTGACTACCGTGCCCAGTACATTGGCTTTGTGTTTCAGTTTTATAATCTGGTTCCCAACCTGACGGCATTAGAAAATGTGCAGCTTGCAGAAGAAATCTGCAAAAATCCGCTGGATGCAGCGGAAATGCTGGAGCGGGTGGGTTTGGGAGACAGAAAGAACAATTTTCCGGGGCAAATGTCTGGCGGAGAGCAGCAGCGGGTATCCATCGCCCGGGCATTGGCAAAGAATCCGCAGATTCTGCTTTGCGACGAACCTACTGGCGCGCTGGATTCCGGTACCGGGCGCATTGTACTGAAGCTGATTCGCGACATAGCCCGCGATATGGGAAAAACGGTGGTGGTGGTCACGCATAATGCTCCCATTGCCGAAATGGCGGATACCGTCATTCATATGCGGGATGGACAGATCAGCGAAATCCGGCACACCGAACATCCGCGGCCGGTGGAGGAAATTGTATGGTAAAGGGCGCGCTCATTAAAAAATCCATCGAGGATATGAAAAAAAACCGGTCGCAGTTTCTGTCAATTTTTATTATGGCGGCGTTGGCTATCGGCATGTCGGTTGGACTGGACACCATATGGACCACAATTGACGCCCACTCCCAAAGCTTTTATCAAGATACCAATATTTCGGATTTCTGGGTAGCGGCTTCCAATCCATCCGACCTGAATCTATGGAGAGTCCGGAATTTAAAAGGCGTACAGAAGGCGGAAAAACGTTTCACAGTGAATAACGCTACTGCCCGTATTGACGGAAAACCTATCTTGCGGGTATACGCAGTTCCGTCGGAAAACACATTGGATATGTCCATGATTATGTCCGGGAAAAAGCTCAGTAAGCATGGCGCAATCCTTGATCGTTCCTTTGCGCAGGCCAATCATCTCTCTGTTGGGGATCCTCTTACCATAGAGGTGAATGATAAAAGAATAGATACTACCATTGAAGCGCTCGCCCTCAGCAGCGAAAATATCTATGCCGTGAAAGACACTGCTTCCATGATGCCCGACCCGAAGGGATACGGATTTATCGTGATCGATGAGGATCGAATCGCCTCCGCCTACGGAGGACGGAAACCCTATAACCAGATTGAGGTTCGGCTTGCGAAAGGGGCGGACGCTGCGGAAATACAGAGCCGGATGGACTCCATATTCGGGAAAAAGCTTAACTTTGTGATGGCTCAAACCGATAACCGCGGCGTTAACTTCGCAAACGCCAAGGTCATCCAGTTCCGGTCGTTTGCCACGGTGTTTCCGTTTATGTTCTTTCTGGTTACCGCCCTGATCACCTTCAGCACAATGATGCGGCTGACGGAAGACCAGCGCAACCAGATCGGGATATTGAAGGCCCTCGGTTACAGCAAAAAAAGCATTTTATGGCATTATACCTCCTACGGCGTTTTTGTCGGAATGGCAGGAATCCTCGTGGGAATCCTATTCGGGCCGAACGTGATTGGCAGGCTGCTGCTTTCAAAAATCAAAAACCTGATGACGTTTCCCGTCGAGGATATGGTTATAAACATTTCAAAATTTCTTTTTGGCGCTTCGATCATCATGACTTTTACCGCAGGAATCTCTTTTCTTTCGTGCCTGAAGCTTCAAAATGAAGTACCGGCCGAATTACTGAGGACCAAAATGCCCAAAAAAGGAAGACATATTTTTCTGGAGCATTTTCCTTATGTCTGGAACCGTATGAAATTCAGCCAAAAACTGACTGCGCGGAATGCTATGCGCAATAAATTCAGAATCGTTGTAAGCATTCTTGGCGTCTCAGGCTGCGCGGGACTGATTATCGGCGCCCTTGCCCTGTTTGATCTGGTATCCGGTATTCCGAAAACACTTTATGAAAAAACATATTCTTACGACCAGAAGGTGATTCTGGACAGCGACACCACCGACAGGGCCATCCGAAATTTGAATCTCGACGGAATTGTGCAGGATATGGAGGAAAGTTCCGTCCAGCTTACAACGCAGGAAGGGCTGCGGAAAGTGACCGCCGTTTCCGTCTTTTCCAAGGAAAGCCCGCTGATTCATCTTAAGGACGCGGAGGGGAACAGCGTTACGCTTCCCGATACGGGAATTGCCATGACGAGGAAACTGGCTGAACTCATGAATGTAGAAGTCGGTGATACCGTAAACCTGAAGCGGAGCAGCGACACATACTATCCGGTTACCATCATGAAAGTCGTCTATATGCCGAGCGCGCAGGGAATCTATATGACGGACGGCTACTGGCAGGAAATCGGCGAGAATTTTCATCCCACCGCGCTGTTGGTTCAATGGAATAAGAAGGATAACGACTTTCTAAACAGCGGCTACATAACAAGCTATACGGACAGGACAACTCAGAAATCGGATTTTGAGGGGAACCTCAGCGCAATCTTCGGCACTTCTCTTTTGCTGATTGTGTCGGGCACGGTTCTGGCTTTTGTCGTGCTCTATAACATGGGGATGCTGAATTTCGCCGAACGGGTAAGAGATCTGGCCACGCTGGAAGTCTTGGGCTTCCACCAAAAAGAAATCCGGCCGCTTGTACTGACGGAAAATATTGTTTCCACCGTAATTGGGATTTTTTTGGGAATTCCCATTGGGAAATATCTTGCCGGTACGATTGCCGGCGGGTTCGGCGACGACTTCGATTTGATCAGCCGTGTAACCCCGGACAGAATTCTGATTGCGGCGGCGATAACGCTGACATTCGCGGCCATTGTAAACCATATTGTGCGTAAAAAGATAAAATCCATCGACATGCTTCAGGCGCTGAAGAGTGTAGAATAATTGATAAAGGAAGGTCCTGTTCAGTATGAGATTCGATAAGAGAAACTATTTAGCGGCATTAACCATTGTACCGCTGCTGTTCTTTTCCGGCTGCCAGAAGAACCAGCCGGCGGCACCGGCAAATACGCCTGTTGAAAGTTCCGGGCAAAGCGGAGATATTGTCGCTTGGGGCGAAGTCAAATACAGCGATGTATATCAGATCAGCATCGACTTCCCGGCGCGTGTTGAAAACATCGCCGTTAAGCAGGGGGATTCTGTAAAACTCGGCAGCACACTGATTACGCTGTCCACCGACGATTACCAGAAAACGGTTCAGAAACAGCAAGCGCAGGCCGATTCGGCTAAAGCTTCCGTCAATCATGTCGACCACGCTGCACTGAAAGCGGATATTGCAGTGCTAAAGAATCAAATTGCCTACAAAACAAAAGAGCTCAGCAATGGAAGAAAACCCGAGCTGCAATTGCTGCAAAACACCCTTTCTCTTGCACAAAAAGAGGAAAAGCAGGCCCAGGATGACCTGAACAAATACCAAAAGCTGCTGAGTGAAGGCATGATCTCCGAATCCGATTATAATAAGTATTCCGATGTACTGGATCAAAAGGCCAAAGCGGTAAAAGATGCGAAGAATAACATTACGAAAACCAGGCGTGCGCTCCAGGAGGAGCTTGATAATCTTAACACGCAGTTAAAAAGCAAGGAAGTTCAGCTCAGCCAGCAGGAAAACAGCGCCAATGCCGCACAGCTCGATCTTGATCTGATGAACGCAAAAACAAAGAAGCCCTATCTTTCCGGGAACAACATTATTTCCAATCTGAATTCAGGAATAGTAGAGGAGATCAGCGTTGTCAGGGGTACCGTCATCAACGGCCAAACCGCTCAGAAAGTAATCAGTCTGATTGATGCCGACAGCATCTATGTCAGTGCAGAGGTTCCGGAGGAATTCATCGGGCAGATATCCGCAGACAGCAAAGTGTATATTGTCCCTGCATCCAACAAGGATATGAAAATTCCGGGGCATATTCTTCAGATTCCAAATCAGGCGGTGGAAAAGGATGGCGACCGTATTATAAAAGTCCAAGTCAAAGCGGATGAAAAAAGTGATTTTATAAAACCGGGTCTTACCTCGGATGTGCATTTTTCCAAAGAAAGCAGCGTAAAGGGAATGAAAGGAAAGATCAATTGATACCGGTACCTTTCATATTTATAGGTAAGGAGGAATTCTCTTGAAAAAAAGAAAATCAATCGCAGCAATTGCTTTGGCGGCGTTGCTTTCCCTAAACACGGCGGTGCCGGCATTCGCAGAGGATGCAACCGCCTATACGATTGAATATCCGAAAGTGGAAGAAACGGTTTTAGGCGGCAATTTACAGGTAAGCAGCAATGATTTTTTGCTGAAAAGCTTAGATAATCAAAGTGAAATCAAAGAGAAATATTCCCAGCTTTCCGATGTGATTTCAAAAACATCTTCCAGTCTGACAGCAATCATCGGAAATCCACAGGCTTCGGAAGAATTAAAGACCGTTGCGCAGGGTACGAATGTGGCGCTCTCAAGCCTTTCCGCTTTTCTGAATGCACAGGAAGATATTTCGGATGATGATTATCAGCTCAGGGAACTTCAGGCAGACCTTGCGGATTATCAGCTTGTAAGAACCGCGCAAAGCCTGTTTTCGGTACATTATCAGTTACAATACAATCTGCAAAAGCTGACAAATACCCGCGCGGTTTTGCAAAACAACGAAAAAGCCGCCCGGAAAAAATACGACTTGAAGCTTGGAACGGCTCTTGCAGTTTCCCAGGCGAAAGATGCACTGGCTGAGATGGACAACAGCATCGCCGGCCTTCAGAACCAGTCAAAAGAGATTGATACGCAGATGAACCGGCTTTTAGGCCATTCCTACAGTGACTCCATCACCTTTGGTTCCATGCCGGCCCCGGATACCTCTTATGTGAATAAAATCGATCTGCAAAAAGATACCGCGGCGGCACAGGATGCCAGTTATAATGTGCGGATTAAACAAAAACAGCGCGCACTGCTGGGTGACGAAAGCATCGAAGACCGCGACCGGAAAAGATCGATCAGCAACTTAACCGAAGCGGAACTTCAAAATATCGGGGCGTCGCTCGAAAAGCAGCTTCATACGATACAAAATCAGCAATCCGTGCTCGCGGCAGCCCAGCAGAAATTAGAAACCGCAAAGCTTTCTGAAAGTCAGGCACATAAAAAATATTCTTTCGGTTTCATGTCCTCCATGGAATATGACAATGTAAGGAATGAAACCTTTGCGCAGGATTTCGCCGTTAAGACCGCTTCAGCGGAACTTTTCTGGGAGATCGAATCCTACAAGTGGATTGTAAAAGGGCTTCCAGCATCATGATACCAGTTTTGCCATCTTAATAATGCGGGGCTATTATCATGCCTCAATAAGCAATATCATTTTCCCCTCCAGATTTGTGGGTTTGGAGAGCTTTCCATATGCATTAGCTATCTATCTGCTACAAATCGCTTAACAGACATGATTTTTGCAATCACACTTTATTTATGACCTATGGGGGTAACTTGAGTCATTTTTTCTAATTTAAACAGTCAATATTTTAGCGTGTCCTTAGATCTTTTGATCCACGTCAATTACTTTCCTGACAGGATCTGTTATGATTCAGACAGTTAGGAGGTAGATACACATGAATAAATGGAATCGAAAACTGAACCAATTTTTTAAGAAGTATACGACACCTTTTACATTTGCAGCAGGTATACTGACAGTCTTAGGATATTTGGCAGAGCACTTGACAGATATGAGAACAGCCACAATCATTTGTTATCTTGTTGCCACAGTGTTAGCATGGCTACCAATCCTTTTTCGGGCAATCACAGGACTTAGGATGAAAGCCATTGGCATTGAAGTTTTAGTAAGCATTGCAGTACTTGGTGCACTGTTTATCGGAGAATACAGCGAAGCAGCTATCGTGACATTTCTTTTCCAATTCGGAACATACCTGGAGCAGCGCACGCTGCAGAAGACCCGCAGTGCCATCCGGATGCTTACAGAGATGGCACCGGCCACTGCATGGAGATTGGAGAGCCAGACAGCTGAACCAGAGGAGATTGACGCAGCTGAAGTGGAAGAGGATACCCTGCTGCTGGTC
>DHDG01000046.1:0-14855 GCA_002399265.1 Firmicutes bacterium UBA4882
CAAATTGCCAAAATATGTAACATTGCACTTTTAGAACCGTCCCCAAAGTTCCTTACGTCCGCGTCGCATCCAATGCGACAATGATCTTACGGCCGACTATGCCGGTCAACAGTCCGGCCGGCACGGCCAGTAAAAATAGAAATGGCAAATAATAGAGCAGCCCGGCATTTGGAAAGAAAGGATAGATGGCTGCCAGTTGACTAATGTTATGCGCCAGGGCACCCATAACACTTACCCCGACAGGGCTGACTTTGGATTGAGAGAACAGCCGCACGGCTGCCATCGTTAGTGTGGAAGTGACTGCCCCTGCTAAAGTCGGCCAAAAAGCGATCCCCAAAAAGGTGCCACTGAAAAAGCTGCCCAAAAAAACGCGGCTAATTGAAATAAGGAAGGCCGTCTTAAACCCTTCTGTATATAACACAGTGAGGATCACCATATTAGCCAGGCCCAGACGCACCCCTGGAATGGGAAGCGGCGGAAGAATGGCGTTTTCAAGCGCGTGTACCGTCAGCGCCAAAGCTAGATAAAGCGCCGTGCGCGACAGGTGCCGAATGCTTTCCCGTCGCGCGCGGCGGTTGGCGGAGCGCTTGGTGCGGCCACTATCGAGAGATGGCATCCGGACCACCCTCCCCTGACAGTTTGATCATCGTCTGGTTTGGCAGACACACAATGCTCTGCCCCGGATTCGAAATCCAGCCGGTTTGCACACAGACTTGCTCTGAGCAATCAGAATGAATGACCCGGATGCGTCCTCCGCCATACTGCAGTTTCATGCCTACTCCTGACAGAACGTGCTCGCGCTCTGCACCGCTAATATCGAGGCGCAGGACTGTTTCCCCCTGAACAGTGACGGTCGCATTCTGCGCTGTAGTACCATGCAGACGTGTCGTTACGAAAAAGATCCCCAACAGAATCGCCCCTATCAAAGCGACTGCAGCGATCAATCTCCAATCGGCCGGTGTCATATAAATCACCTCTGTTTGGACAGATCATTTTTCGTTATTGACTATGGCAACTCCTGTCAGTATAGCAAATTTGCCAGGCATTTTTCAACTCAGGGATCTTTTAGGATTTCTTCCGAATACTCTTCTAGTGCGCTGATGCGTTCCCTGTTTTCTCCCAGACTGCGGTAGCCAAATGCGTCTGGTATCATAGACGCGTTTACAAGGCCGCTTTCGAACAGGGCTGCTTCCTGTCCGATTTCCGGTTGCTCGTCGAGATTTTGTTCCTCAGTCGTATGGCCGGCTTTCCATTCAGTGCCCGTCTTGCTTGTGAAATCAAAGTGCTTGGCATGATCTTTCTTTCCAAAGCGCTTCCTATTTTTCTGGCTAGTCATGGGTATCCCTCCCCTGATAGTCTGTCCCAATGAGAAGGATACCGGATAAAGCTGGAGAATATTTTATGTTGGTTTAGCGTATAAATGCGCAGGCCAAATTTGGGAGGGGTATAAAATGCAGGGCCAAATGAAGGCGGTTATCAAACCCACCGCTGCTCCTGGCGCACAATTAATTACTGCGCCTATTCCACAGCCGGGGCCCGGACAGGTATTGGTCAAGGTCAGGACTGCTTCGATCTGCGGAACCGATCTCCACATTTATTTTTGGGATCCATGGGCACAAGCCCGGATCAAGCCGCCAATGATTTTTGGACACGAATTTGCTGGCGAAGTAGTTGAACTCGGTGCCGGCGTTGATTCGCTCAAAGTCGGCGACTTTATTTCAGCCGAAACGCATGTGGTTTGCGGCAAATGTATCCAGTGCCGGACAGGCAATGCCCATGTCTGTCAGGACATGCACATTCTCGGAGTGGACATTCCGGGCGTGTTCGCCGAATATGTTGTCATACCAGCCTGTAATGCCGTGATCAATGATAAGAGCATCCCACCTGATTTCTGCTCTGTGCAAGAACCGCTTGGGAACGCTGTTTTTACGGCACTTTCTGATGATATCACCGCGAAGACTGTTGCGATTACAGGTGTCGGTCCGATTGGGCTTATGGCGGTGGACGTTGCCATAGCAGCCGGCGCGGCCGCAGTTTTTGTTACCGATGTCAATGATTACCGTCTCGGAATCGCGCGTAAGCTAGGTGCTGAAATGGCGATCAACTCCAAAAACGAAGATCCGGTTGCGGCCGTCAAAAAGGCCACCGGTGGTGTCGGAGTCGATGTCGTTTTGGAAATGTCCGGCAATCCTTCTGCAATCCATCAAGGCTTCGCCATGTTGCGCAGCGGCGGGCGTGTATCCATGCTCGGCATACCCTCCAACCCGATGGAGATTAATATCGCCGACGAAATAGTTTTTAAAGGCGCCACCATCTATGGCATTACCGGTCGACGTATGTATGAAACGTGGTACCAGGTCGGCGGTCTGTTACGCTCCGGGAAGCTGCATCTGGATACCATCATTACCCATAAATTCCCGCTGGAACGCTTTGCAGAGGCAATGGAGATTATGAGATCCGGTAATTCCGGCAAAATATTATTAGTCCCCTGAACCGAGTTTTTTGATTGGAGGTATCGCTATGTCTGATCCATTAGGTTTCATCAACGCAGAGCTTGATGCCTTGAAAGAAAAGGGATTGTACCGCAACTTGCGAGTCCTGCAAGGCGAACAAGGCGCAGAAGTCAATTACGACGGCAAAAAGGTTCTGCAATTATCCAGTAACAACTATCTGGGTCTGAATACCCATCCGCGCCTGCGTAAGGCAATGATTGACGCCATTGAAAAATATGGCGCTGGTTCTGGTGCCGTACGCACCATTGCTGGCACCATGTCTCTGCACGAAGAACTGGAGCAAAAACTGGCTGAATTTAAGCACGTTGGCGGAACCCTCGTACTGCAATCCGGTTTTACCGCCAATATGGGCGTAATCCCCCAAGTGGTCGATGATGGCGATCTCATTATCAGCGATCAACTAAACCATGCCAGTATTATTGATGGTGTACGGTTGTCCAAAGCTGCGCGTGCCGTATACGCACACAGCGATGTCAATGATTTGGAACGCGTATTGAAGGAAAAGGCTTCGCAATACCGCCGCATTCTGATTATTACTGACGGCGTTTTCAGTATGGACGGTGACATTGCGCCCTTGCCAGACATCGTGTCTGCTGCCGAGAAATATAACGCCATTGTCATGATCGATGATGCCCATGCCAGCGGCGTGCTTGGCCGCAACGGGCGCGGTACAGTTGATCATTTTGATCTGCATGGTCGTGTCCATATTCAGGTAGGCACTCTTTCCAAGGCGATCGGAGTTTTGGGTGGCTATATCGCCGGTCCGGCCCCCTTACGCGATCTACTGATCCATCGTTCCAGACCGTTCCTGTTCTCCACTTCGCATCCGCCCGCAGTGGCCGCAGCCTGTATCGCCGCCATTGACGTGTTACTGGAAGAACCGCAACTGATTCAGAGACTTTGGGATAATACGAAATTCTTTAAAGATGGATTAACCAGGCTTGGCTTTAACACCGGTCATAGCGAGACACCCATTACGCCAGTGATTGTGGGCAAAGGCGATCTAGCTATGAAATTCAGTGACCGCCTGTTTGCAAACGGTGTCTTCGCGCAAGGGATCGGTTACCCGACCGTGCCGGAAGAAAAGTCCCGCATTCGTACCATCGTTACCGCCCAGCATACTAAGGAGCAGCTGCAGTTTGCTCTGGACGTTCTTGAGAAGGTCGGTAAGGAATTGGCCATTATCTAAAGCATCTATGCCATATGCCATATGCCGACATACAGCGAAAGCTTAACAGCGCGAGCGGCCTGCCATTTTCATACCTGGCAGGCCGCTTTTCAAACAAAGAGCCGCCCCTTGGAGTAATTGACTTTTTGTAAAAAGCTGCATATAATATCGCTATAAAAGCGACGATGGAGAAAGTAAGCCGCATTCAAACGTCACAGTGAGCCGGAAACAGTGAAAACCCGGCACAAGTAGGATGCTCCCGAAAATCCCTCCTGAGCTGCGCACTGAACGGTTTGCCTAGTAAGTTGCGACGGATTTCCTCCGTTATAGGGGACGCATATGCTTGTATGGCGTAATGGGTGGTATAACGATAGCCTGATCAGGAAAAGATCAGCTTTCGTCCCGTGCGAAATCGTATGGGGTGAAGGCTTTTTTATTTACCCCATACTCCGCGAGGGGGTGATTGGGCTATGAGCGTAGCCAGTATAATTGACAGCCTTTCAGACATTCATATTAAGCCAAAATCTGAAGCTGAAAGGAAGCGTCTATATGTCAAACGAAGCAAAACCTGATTTTATAAAAATGGAGCATGATGTCCTCGATTTTTGGGAGGAGCACCAATGCTTTGAAAAGCTGCGTGAAAAAAACAGGGCGAACCAGCGATTTCGTTTCTTGGACGGGCCTATAACGGCTAATAATCCCATGGGCATACACCATGCGTGGGGCAGGAGCATTAAGGATACCGTACTGCGGTATAAGGCGATGAACGGGTATTCATGCCATTACCGAAATGGTTTTGATACACAGGGTCTGTGGGTTGAGGTCGAGGTCGAGAAAGAGCTTGGCTTTCGTGACAAGAAGGATATCGAGGCCTATGGCATGGAAAAATTCACTCGGAAATGCGTTGACCGTATCAAGCATTATTCCGGCGTTATCACTGCGCAATCCAAAAGACTCGGACAATGGATGGATTGGGGAAACTCATATTTCACTCATACTGATGAAAATATATCTGCCATTTGGCATTTCTTAAAAATATGCCACGAAAACGGCTGGATAGTGAAATCGCATCGCCCTATGCCTTGGTGTCCGCGTTGTGGCACCTCATTATCCGAGCATGAAATGTCAGGCTCGCACAAAGATGTGACCCACACCGCTGTATTTGCCATAGCTCCCGTAAGAAATGCAGATTTCGATATTCTGGTCTGGACGACCACGCCGTGGACACTTTCATCGAACGTGGCGCTTGCTGTCAATCCTGAGCTTGATTATGCCCTTGTCGAGTGCGCTGGCTTTAAAAGACCGCTTGTCATGGCGAAAGCCGCCATTAAACACGCCGAAGGAGAAAAGCAGGTACTGAGGCTTCTTAAAGGTAACGAGCTTGTCGGGCTTGAGTATGAGACCTTTTTCCCTGAATTACCTGTACAAAGTGGATTACGTCATACTGTAATCCCATGGGATGATGTTGACGCCAACGAAGGTTGCGGCGTTGTTCATATAGCGCCCGGCTGCGGCGCAGAGGATTATGAGCTTGGGAAGTCCTTTTCACTTGAGGAGATCTGCCCGATTGATGAAAGCGGAGCGTTCCTGGATGAATACGGCTTTTTAAGCGGGCTTCCTGCTGCACAAGCCGCTCCAATAGTATTTGATAATCTGCAAAAGCAAGGAAAACTATATAAAACACATGAGTATACGCATAGTTATCCTGTCTGCTGGCGCTGTAAAACAGAAGTACTGTTCCGTTTAGTCAGGGAGTGGTATATCAAAACTGCCAATATAAGACCGAAGCTCATCAGGGCTGCCGAGACTGTTAAGTGGGAGCCAGCATTCATCGGAAAGCGCATGACAGACTGGCTGCAGAACATGGGTGACTGGAACATTTCGAGGAAGCGATTTTATGGGCTCCCGCTTCCATTCTATCCGTGTGAAAACTGCGGCAAACTCACTGTCATAGGCTCTGTGGATCAACTTGCAGAACTCGGAGGCGCGGATGCATATCAATTGCCCGAGCTTCACCGCCCATGGATTGACAGCATAAAGGTTTGCTGCCCTCATTGCGGTGCATCTGTTTCCCGCGTCCCTGAAGTTGGTGATGTTTGGCTTGACGCTGGAATCGCTCCATTTTCCACGCTTGGGTATTTTAGCGATAGATCTGAATGGGAGAAAAGTTTCCCCGCAGAGTGGGTCATTGAGATGCAGGAGCAGGTTCGGCTTTGGTTCTATTCTCAACTTTTTATGAGCGTTACCATAACCGGCCGCGCGCCTTATGAGAACGTGCAAACCAACAACTGGGTGCTTGCCGAGGACGGAACAAAGTTTTCAAAAACGGGTTTCATGATCCGTTTCGACGAGGCAGCTGAGAAACTAGGCTCGGATGCGATACGCTACCTGTTTGCCGGCGCATCCATGGCAAGCGACGTGCGCTTCGGTTATAAACTCGGAGAAGGCGCTCGTCGCAAGCTTCTTAACTTCCGGAATATCTTCTCGTTCTTCATGACCTATGCGGAAATCGACAAGCCTGTCATATCCATGGCAGAATCTTCTGATGTGACGGATAGATGGCTGAAAAACCGCATTGATGATTTTGTCTTGAAGGCCACGACGTGCTATGAAAAATACAACTTTGCCGAGCTCATACGGGAATTCGAGCTGTGTACTGATGATGTTTCAAACTGGTATGTCCGCATAAACCGCAGGCGGTTCTGGAGAAACGCCCTCGACGCCGACAAGCAAAATGCATACAATGCTCTGTTTCATGCAATCAAGACTATGGCTCCAGTCCTGCCGTTCATGACCGAGCACATCTGGCAAAACATGACGCTAAAATATGGCGCCGGGGAGGAGTCTGTTCACCTGTCCGATTTTCCCAAAGCCGGCGTCGTTGATGAAGCCGTCCTAAAAAATGTCGAGGTGGTGCGCGCGGTCATTACTCAAGCGCTGAAACTGAGAAATGACAAGAACATCAAGGTGAAGCAGCCATTGTCCGCGTTGTACTTGGATAAACAGCTTGAGCTTGTTTGCGCTCCGTATTTCGACATCATCAAGGATGAAATAAACGTCAAGGAAATCGTTTATCTCACGGATTTTGCTTCTCTCAGCACCGAATATCTGTCGCTGAACTTTCAAGTGGCCGGAAGGCAGCTTCGGGATGATTTAAACAAAGTCAATGAGTTGTTTGACAAACTGACAGACGACGAAATGGCCGCTTGCGTTGCTACTTACAGAAAAGAAAGACCGATAACGGTAAGCGGGTATAAAAATTCCCTTCCCGGGGAGCTTTTCAACCTTTTATCCAAAGAAAAGGAGCATATGGCCAAATCTCAAAGCGGGGTGTTGGTTGCTCTGAATACCGAGCTAACGGACGCACTGAAAACCGAAGGACTCTACCGAGAGATTCTGCGGCACTGTCAGCTTTTACGAAAAGAAGCGGGCTTTGCGGTATCCGACAAGGTGTTGCTGGATTTTGAAACTGCGGTTCCTGCCCTATCCTCTGTTGTCAATGAATATGGTGCCGACATTAGGCGCGAAACTTTATCGGAGGTACGACACTTACAATCGCCTTTGATGATGAAGAAGATTCAGTTAGACGAAGGTTCCCTGACAGCTAAAATTGCGAGGATCGACCAGGCTTAAGGACACCCAAGTTACATGGGGTTGGCATCTCTAAAAACCACATTTACTAATTGAAAAGCGGCCTGCCAGATGATAAATGGCAGGCCGCTTTTCAATTATGGCGCATATACGCATATTAATCCTCACACAATGTGCAATAGCCCTGCCCGAAAGCCTAAAACCCTAATAGCTGGCGCAGCAAATCATCGCCATACCTGAAATCTGTGACTTCGAGGGGACAGGGGTAAGGGGCTAGCGTTAGGGCAGCTCTGATTTGCCACAGTTTCTCCAGACTCAGAGCGCTATTTTCAAGTCGCACTAATTTTCCGCTATCATCGATCATGGTTAGCGTAAACGGGAATATTTCATCATCCCAGACAAATTCAGCCGCTATTGAATCGCCCTGTTTAAGTCCATCAGCCATTCCAATGGCGGAGCGGCTTAGCGAGATAACAAGAGAGGGAAATTCTCTTGACGAATCCAGGAGCACTTTTTTAATGCGCTTAAACTGCACTACTTCTTTGCCGTCAGAACCCAACAGACTCCATTTCCCCGGGCGGGTCAGATACTGCATGAAGTCTTCCGGATTCTTTACATTACGCCCTTTGACGCGCATATCGCCTTCCGAAAAATCAAAAACGACCGAGCTTATATCGGCACGAGAAACCCGGAAGGTGGCGATGGTACGAATATCATTATAATAGAATGATGCCCTTTTGGACTGACTTAGCGATAACTTGATTGAAGCTACAATATAGACTTCGGTTTCTCCTGACTCCGTACTTGCACCAACACCGGCTGCGTCCACAAAAGAAGTACTACCGGCCAGAAGCGTTATTGCCAATATTAGTAATAATATGATCTTTTTCATGATTATTTACCACCTCATTCTGGAATGCCTCAGCATATCCTAGTGTCCTAGAATTTTTTATTCTACGTCATTAGTCTTTTTCCTTTATCTAATCCTGCAAACTTTTGGAAATGGCGCAATCGGGTAGGAGGCTACCCATTAGTTGAGTAGCCGGCCTCCCACACCACCGTGCGTACCGTTCGGTACACGGCGGTTCCTCAGTTTACGCTGTAACTTGTCGATAGTAATTTTAAAAGGATATGAATCCCAGTTTCTCAAGAACTTCGTTCTTAAGGGATTGGCTCAGGATTGGGCTATTGGAGATTCTCCAGTAGCCTTTTCTTGTGTTCGCGTACTCCCATGCTTGTTGTCTAGCCCTTACCCTTGGCTAATGATTGGTAACTACTAACCCCCATAGAGGACTCTCACCGCCTAGTTAATCGCCATGCGTGGCGCATATCGAAAAAGCCGCCCCTTACGGGACGGCTTTTTGCTACTTGCTGATTCTTAGAAAGAAATGCCAACGAAGGCAGTTACTGAACCGTAATCTTTCCAGTGCGTAAGCCGGGCACCGGTAAGTTTGAAGGTTACTGCATCTCTGTTGTATACGATAGAGGCATCAATTTTGAAGGAGTTTTTGGCTTCCAGATTCACGCCGTCGAGTTTTTCCTTATTGTAGCGATCATAGAGGGCCAAATGAATGTCCTCGTTTAAGCGAACGCCGAGCCAATTGCAGATACCGAAATCGGTACCATCGTAGGTGCCTTTCAAGGATACAACGACCGGTGCGAAATCAGGAGCGAACATAGCATATCCAGTTACACCGTAAACTGCGGGATCTGACAAGGTGTAATCAAATGCTACGCGGGCAGCGAACTCGTTGCCGGAGTTCTTGCGCACCCAGTTGAAACGGCTGTCCCATTTGTCATCAGCATAGTTGTCGCGGCGCTTATTTCCGCTGGAAGAAACCGGACCATTGCTGACGTATTCGACAGCGGTGCTGAGAGCATGATCAGCATCAAATTTGCTGGTGTTGTCGTAACCGAGATAGAACTGACCATTGGCAGCTTCGTTATTGTAACGGAAATCAACGGAGGTCGAGAAGGTATTCGGGGTCAATGTCAATTTGGAAGAGTAGGCGTTCTCCTGAGCATAACTAGCATAGAGTTCACCAGTAAAACCGTCAACGATCGGAAAGCCAACGGTCAGGTCAGCACCGAAATCGTCAAAAGCTGAGGTGACTTTCTTACCAACATTGACTGCTACCGAAACCGGGCCGTCATAAGCGGCACCAAGGCCGAGGTAGTGTTCCATTTTTGCCGGTGGTGTCGCAGCATCATCTGTCACTACGTTGTCGTTAGCATAGTCGAGGTTCAGGCCTACCGGACCAATAGTGGTGCCGACGCCGGCCCAGAATTCCTTGGAAAGATAGTATTCGGTTGCATACCAGTTGAATCCGGCCAATTCCTCAAATTTGGCATCCGAAGCGAGTTGAATGAACGGATTGACAGCGGTCATGCTGGGATTGTAAGTGTTGTCGCCAGTCAACTCCATGTACGGAAGCGCCAAAGAGAAGTTGTAGTAATCGGTACCGCCATTGAAGTATGTCTCAACATAGAAAGCAAAATTGTCGGCTGTAAATTCGAACCACAAGCCGAGGTCTGACCATGCTACATCAGGTACAAAACCGGTTGTCTTGATCCACTCTGCCTCAAATTCAACCATTCCGCCGACGATCTCCACTTTCGGAGCGGCGAGAGCCGGGATCGCAAACGCTACTACGAGAATAGCGGCGATAGCTAATGTAAGAATCCTCTTCATCATTTTTCCTCCCTTTTATCTGTCGGGCTTTTTTGAACTAGCAGCCAAATTAGTTGTTTCGGAATGTCCTTGTTTCTTCCGAAAAACGCTTTCGGCTGTAGACCTTTAAGTCATACAGACTGCAGGTTTCCCTCCCTTCTCTGCTAATACCTGATTCTTCAGGCCCCGGTCTATGAAAGCCTATGCAGGCGATAGCGAGCAAACCGCAACGAATGAGCTTAAATACCCGCTCATTCTTTCCCTATATTCAACATTACTGTTAGGATACCTTCTCAACAAGAAAAAAATTCTTGTAGCGGTCCGAATTGGAAAACACCCGATCCGTCTATTTATGTATATTCAGTCAGGATCCTGATCCTGCTGATCCTGCCGCTCCTGCCGCCTGAGCTGGCTCCTGTTCGCCCGAACCAGATTCGACAGAAGGAAGCTGACGTTCCAGCAGCTCCAGATGACTGGTCAAAACGGCCCGCAACTGCGCCCTGGCCTGTTCGCCCCGCTGCCGCAATTCTGAAAGGCGCCGCAATTCGGTGTTAATTTCGTCTCGCATCCGGGCGCGGATCTGCTCAACCTTGGCTTCCCCTTCGCGCACCATTAGCTCACTTTGCTTCTGGGCAGAGGCTTTAACTTCTTCAGCAGTCTGCTGCGCCAGCATTAAGGCATTACGCATACTGTCCTCAAGCCGGATATACTGTGCGATCTTTTCATCCATCGCCTGCAGTTGCTCTTTTAAATCCATATTCTCTTTATAAAGAAACTCATAATCAGCTGCCACGCGCGTCACAAATTCTTGCACCTCAACCCGATCATAGCCGCGCATTGAACGCCGAAATACTGTCGTCTCAATATCCAGTGGTGTCAGCATTACAATCACTCCCTTGTGGACTTCATAAGGATGTTATTTCAAGATGTTACTTCCACGATATCTGAAAAATGCCTGCCTGCACAGGTAATGGAAATATAGGGAAGTATGTGCAAACAGACTTCAGATCAGCCTTTTCAGGAGAACACCGGTACGCCCTTTCTTGCTAATGCCGGTCGTTTCCTCAAGAATTACGCGACCGCGCCCTCTGATCGCGATCACATCCCCCGGGTTGACATCATAGTCCGGTGACAGGACTGCCCGCCAATTGACCTTAACTTTGCCAGCCTTAATCTCGCGCTGCATCTTAGTACGCGATTCTCCAAAGCCTAGCCCCGCAATGGAATCCAGGCGCATCGAAGCCACTGTGGAACGGATTTCTTTGACCTTTTCAGGAGGGATCGCCAACTGTTCAAGATCGATCTCGCACACTTCCGCCACCTGATCGCCAATCTTGACTAGGTCGCGCTGCACAGCCGCAGCAATTTCGGGAGCCAACACAACCTGACAGGTATCACCATCGATCAGGATGTCGCCAATCTTCTCGCGCCGAAAACCGCTGCCAGTTAATGCGCCCAGCACGTCCCGGTGTGTAATGCGTCCGCTGAAATGTCCACGGATTTCAACCGCCGTCACCGGCGGTTCTACTGTAGCTTCCAGATAATAATGCGGCAATAAGACCAGTCTCACCCGTTCCAGTCGACGATGGCCTCCAAAGGCCATGACGCGCAGCCCCTCTATGTATTTCAGCAAATCATCGGCCAGCGCGCGGCCAGCCGGATCCAAAAAGTCAGTTGCCGCTGGACGGCCTTTATCCAAGGCTTCCGCAGCCTTGTCCAATAAAAGAGCTCCCAAAAGACGCTCTTCGCCCTGCAATCCTTTTAGCAGGCGTTCGCGGTCGATTTCAGGCACCTGATTCACCTCATCCGTTTAAGATGCGAATAATGATCCATTGGAAAACAATCAATGCCAGAATGGCAAGTAATGGGGAAAAGTCCGCCTGTAAGCCTCTAATATTTAAGCGGCTTCTAAAAGGCTGCAGGATTGGCTGAGTGATATCATCCAATAGCTTACCAAAACCATGACTGGTTGGGACACCCACCCACTTGATAACGACTCGCGCCACAATGACCAGAATTGCCAGACGAAACAACATGTCGATGATCCAAACCATGGCGTCTCCGCCTCCCAGATTGAGATGATGTGATTATGGCATAGGCCTGCATTAGTATATTGTCTGACCCTTCAGGCGGTGCTTTTCCAGACTGCAAATCTCCTTAATCACGTCAATCACGTCTGTTGCGGCTATCCACGCGATAATCGCGGGTATCGCGGCTATCGCGATTGTCACGACCGTCACGGCTATCACGGTTATCGCGTATATCGCGGCTATCCCGGTCGATGGAAAAGTCACGGCTATACTGTGGAGGCGTCTCCGCCCCGGAAGCATTGAGCACAATGTCAACTTCGGAGGGGGTAAAGAGAAAAATAGACGTGTTAATACGCTGCATGCTGCCATCCAGGACATAGACTGCGCCACTGACAAAATCGACAATTCTTTTGGCGAGACCCTTTTCAGTAGTCTCCAGGTTCAGGATTACCGGTCGCTTCTCACGCAAATGATCCGCTATTTCCTGCACCTCATCGAAGCTGCCCGGTTCCAAGACAACCACACGCATACTCCGGAACTGTTGCGTCGTCAGACTGACCACCTTACCTTTGGACGGCCGATGTCTTTGATCATTGACTTTTCTGTCAGCCACCTCCGCCACCGGCTCCTCCTCTTCTTCAATAACTTCTTCTTCAAAACCGACTACTCCAAGCAGCTTATCAAGCCAGTTTTTCTTCATGTCTATCCCTCCGTAACTCCGCAGCGGCCGATCAAAATTCCCGAATTAGCAGCCGTTAAAAATAGCGCTGCCTACCCTAACCATGGTGGCGCCTTCTTCAATGGCAACCTCAAAGTCATTGCTCATACCCATCGATAATTCTCGCCAAAATGGTCCCGTGGCTTCCTGGGTGTGCAATTGGCTAAATAATTGTTTTAATCCTCGAAAGACCGGGCGGGCATTTTCGGGATGATCCGAATATGGGGCCATCGTCATCAGTCCGCATAGCCTGATGTTTTCCATGGCGGTTGCTGCTCTGACAGCTAACGCGGTTTGATCGGGCCTGAATCCGTATTTACTGGCCTCGCCCGAAACGTTAACCTCCAACAATACCTGTACCATAAATTCCTGTGCGGCCGCTTCGCGTTGCAGAGTTTCCAGCAATGATAACGAATCCACCGAATGGATCATCCTAAAAAGCGGCAGTGCTTTTTTTACTTTATTGCTCTGCAGATGCCCTATCAAATGCCATTGCGGCCCCGGACAAACTTGCGGCACTTTTTCTATGGCTTCCTGAACCCTGTTTTCCGCAAAAACTTCTATGCCAAGCCGATAAGCTTCTGATACTATTTCAGGAGCGACGGTTTTCGTTACAGCCACCAAAGTGACTTCCTCCGGTTTGCGTCCGGCACGGAAACACGCGGCATTGATCCTCTCTCTAACGGCGTGAATTCTTGTTTCCAAATCTGTCAACGAACAAACCTCCATCAAAATCGAATCAAGGTTCCGGGCTTGATACCCGTGATAATCGCGCTCTTGGCGTTGGCTGCCAGCACTGTAACCGGCTGGAACGCCCGGCGATTACCCATATCAACAATGACCCCCTCAATCCCCTCCCGCTTAGTTAGGGCAGCTTTGGGGATCAAGAGCCCACTCTTTTGTGTCCAGATAACGCGCACGTTGATGAATCTTTCATTCAGAAATTTTTTCGCGAAGCTATTCATGCGCAGAATCATATATGAACCGGTTGGATCAAATGAGGTAATGTCAGCCCGAAAATACTCCTCCGCTTCCGGCAGTGCCACCGAGATTGACTGCGGCGGATTGCCGACATACGCGGCATACGCGGCACAATCGCGCGGCAACTCAATCACTAGCAGCAGCTGATGATTATCCACCATCCGGAACATGATATCCCCCGGCTTGAGCATTGCCAGACTGCTGCTGTCTCTCGGCTTGCTGCGTTTTTCAGACAATGGCAAGTTCAGCCTTCCCGCGAAGGCGTCCTCCGGCACAAAAAGTTCCTCAAGCCCGTCGCTAATTGTGCTGAACACCCCTGCTTGACCAGCGCGTACGGCACTCAGCAATCCGGAATACTGCCGGCTTATCTCCGCCAGACTGGGTGCAGTTTCCGCAGCATGGGCCGCAACCTTAGATGGCCAATCACGCAAGCGAGTGACGGATTGTTCCAAATGCTGCCAAACATCTGGCGCAATTTCCGGGGAGACCAAAAAGGCTACCAATTCATCTTTGGGAACACGGCTACCTTCGGCAGCCACAGCCAGGAAACGAAAACTGCCAGGACTGCGATATAGAATTTCATGGCGAAATATAGCCGCTGGCAGGATGCTTTCTTCTTTCAGCTCGCCCCACTCAGCCACATACGTCCGCAAACGCAGCATTCCGGGCAAAATCAGCAACAGCTGCCAAAGCAGTGCCAATAACAATGCGGCCAGCGCGATGCGCCATAAAACTCTGGCCTTTTTTCCGGGTTTTAGCGTGCGCAGCATCCACAGGCAGCCGCCTTTCCCGCGAACCGCGAAAGGTAAAAGAATCTAATTTCCTATTTTCTCCGGATTATAGTAAACTCCTGCCTTCTTCCCGCTTTGATACCTCAGTCCTTCTAAGAATGGCCATCATTCGCCCGGTCTGACCTCCGTCGCGACGGTGCGAAAAAAAATCCGAACCATGACAGGCCGTACATAACCGATTCTCAAAGATGCGTTCCGGCGCTATTCCAGCCTGTTCCAGGATAACCCTGTTAGCCCGCGCCAAGTTCAGGCGGTGTTTATCTCCCGCCGCTTGAGCCGTCAGGGCCGTCCGAGCCCCCGCCGCCGGCGTAGGCACAACTTGTAGCGCCTCTCGGCAGCGATTTCCCAGGCAGTCTGCAAAAGCCTGGGCAACCTCTGTTCCGACTTCATAA
>DHDG01000046.1:14967-15124 GCA_002399265.1 Firmicutes bacterium UBA4882
CAACCTCTGTTCCGACTTCATAACAGCACTCATGGATACAGGGCCCAATGGCAGCGTATAGATCTTTGACTGAACAATTGATCTCCCTCGTAAACAGTGCGACTCCCCGACGGGTAATTCCCGCAGCCGTACCACGCCAACCGGCGTGCATCAGCAA
>DHDG01000046.1:15324-16256 GCA_002399265.1 Firmicutes bacterium UBA4882
CCTTCGCGATCAAAGATTGCATCTGCGCCCGGAGAGACGGTCGGGTAAACCTCTGCACCGGGATTGACAATCTCCACTCCATGTACTTGCTGAACGCCCCTAACAGATCCGGGATCGATTGACAGAGCAGTCATCAGCGCCTGCAGGTTGGCATTGACATCGGCAACGCGATCACCGGTCTTGGCGCTCACATTCAGCGAATCCCACGGCCCGATACTAGTGCCACCTTTTCTGGTCGTAAACAGAGCTTCAGCGCCACAGTGTTCCAGCAGCGGATTGCAGATCCAGAAGTCAAGACCGTTTTTGGCGATGCGGCTCCACGCTTCCATCAGATCAGATTCCTCCCATTCTCATAGCGTGGATCGCTGACTACTATTCCTTTTTGCAGCGAGTCACGGACTTTGATAATCCTTTGGTTACCAGAACCGCGAAAAGGCAGCGCCGTTTTCTGTTCTTTCAGATATGGGCCATCGACAAGCAGATCAATGACCGCCAGACACTCGGCCACACTCTGATCCGGTAAAGTCAGAAGCTGTTCCCACTGATACCCGGTATAGACCATGATATGATAACCTCTTTTTTTGCACACTCCGGCCAGGTATGTCAAAGCCGCCGACTGCTGAAAAGGTTCTCCGCCAGAAAAGGTCACCCCACTAATCAAGCCCGGGTATCCTATGGCCGTCAATACCTCCTCACAATCCAGCAATGTCCCGGAAGCAATGTCCCATGTCTCCGGATTATGACATCCCCTACAATGGTGGGGACATCCCTGAAAGAACACCACTGTTCGCAGCCCTGGCCCATCCACGACACTTTCCCGGACAATCCCAGACAGTCTAACCTGCAAATCTGCACCTCCTCAACGCAATATTGCGGATAATCATGTCAATCATAGAGGAAATTGGCATGTTTTTAGCGAAATTTAACGATCA
>DHDG01000046.1:16473-16676 GCA_002399265.1 Firmicutes bacterium UBA4882
CAAAAACACGTATGTCTCGGGCAGAAAGGATGGCTGGCAATCATGGACAATTTTAATACCATGGTCCGATTACGCCAGTTATGCATTGCTTTCCTTCTCGCGACTATTGTAATTGGGATATTTTCTTTTATGGGCATGCGTGGCACACGCCGCAATGAAATTCTTAACGAGCAGTTTATCGGCGCATTTAAGGCCAATCGTGA
>DHDG01000046.1:16865-17041 GCA_002399265.1 Firmicutes bacterium UBA4882
CTGCTTTTGTCACTTAAACAAGTCGAATTCCAGGTTACTATGGTCGGCATCGAATACAGCAATAACGGCTTTGCTTCCGAAAATTCACTGCAGCGTTGCAAAAACCTGATTACTGTAATTAATGATCGTTTTGAAGTTTTGGCGAATGAGGCAGAAGAATATCTCAGCGTCTATGC
>DHDG01000046.1:17317-18288 GCA_002399265.1 Firmicutes bacterium UBA4882
AAAACCTTGGAGAAAATCATGTCGGAAAAAGCGGAATCCGACAGCCATTTGCAGTCAGTCAGTTTAGGACTGATTGCCGTGATTACTCTGCTGGTAATTGTCTTTTCTCTGCCGATTATGTTTCTGCCCAGGAAGCCTCCCAAACGCTCCAAATGTTTGAAGCGTGACAATCTTTACTATTTCCCAAAAGAGGATCCATCGCAGCGCGGCAAACCGCGCCCGGGAAAATTATGAAACCCCTCTTTGCCGTTCCAGGCTTGGAGGGGTTTCTTTTTGTGATGCTGTCAAATAAAATGCGATTTACGATCCTTCAGCTCAGCAGCTTTGCCGTCATTGAAACGATCAACTGTTGATAGATACCCGGTTATGCGGCGCACGCGCCGGATGTCTTCAGAACCACAGCTGGTACAGGCATCGTCAAACAAACCGCTGGTGCCACAGGAGCGGCATTCATCGATCGGGAAATTGATACCGGCATAGCCCATATCAGACTCGGCCATCTGTCTGATGATTGCCTCAACAGCCTCGGGATTATGCACCGGCGGCGCATCCAGTTCGACATAACTGATATGGCCAGCATTGGCATAGCGATGGAAAGCTCCCTCCAATGCAATTTTTTTTGCAATGGAAATGTCGTATGCCACCGGGATGTGAAAGCTGTTCGTATAATACCCTTTGTCCGTTACTCCCGGTATGGTGCCAAAAAGCTTGCGATCCATTTTGATAAACCTGCCGGATAAGCCCTCCGCCGGAGTGGCCAGCAATGTATAATTAAGGTCATATTCTTCCGCGTATTCGTCAACCCGCTTTTTCATATAATTGACGATTTCCAGTCCTAATTCATAGGAGTCAATACTCTGGCCATGATGGTTTCCGGTAAGCGCGACCAGTGCTTCCGCCAGGCCAATGAAACCAATACTGAGGGTCCCATGCTTAATTGCCCCGGCAATCATGTCGTCAGGCTTTAAGCC
>DHDG01000046.1:18425-18574 GCA_002399265.1 Firmicutes bacterium UBA4882
GCTGAGTCAAGATAAAGTCCCTGCCCCATCAAAAACGGCATGTCACGAACTTTCAGGCGCGCCTGGATTCTGTATCGGTGATAAAGCTGACGGGCAGCTAAGTCCAGCAACTCATCCAGTCCACGGTAAAAAGTATCCAGTTCACCATG
>DHDG01000046.1:18803-19639 GCA_002399265.1 Firmicutes bacterium UBA4882
GTACGGCAGCCCATATAGGCCACCTCACTGCCATAAGATTGATTGAAAGAAGAATCCATAAAACTAAAGGTTGGGTTCAGCCTTTTAGAGGCAACCCTGATGGCCAGCTGGAACAGATCATAATTGGGATCGGTCGGTTCAAAGTTGACGCCTTTCTTTAATCGGAAAATGATATTCGGGAAGATGGGGGTTTCGCCCCGACCCAGCCCCTTTTCATGTGCCTCCAGCAAACACTTGGTCACTAAACGACCACCCGGACTGGTATCCGTACCCAAGTTCAGGCTGCTGAACGGCACTTGTGCGCCAGCCCGGCTATGCATTGAATTCAAGTTATAAATCAGCGCTTCCATAGCTTGAAAGACTTGTTCTTCATCAGCTTGTTCCGCATACTTAGCCATATCGCGATCGAAGAACGCGAATGATTGCCCGCCGTGCATATCATTCTGGCAACTCTGCAGAATAATGCAGGCGAGGGCGGCAGCCGAGGCGGGACGCTTGGGTGACCTGATGTAACCGTGCCCATTATTAAAGCCGTTTTCCAAAAGCTCGCCTAGCGGAATTTGAAGGCAGGTCAGCGTTTTACCGTAAAAATCAAGGTCATGAATATGTAAATCGCCTTCGCTATGCGATCGAGAAAGCTCCTCCGGGATCATGCGGCTCAGATAATAGCTCCGGCTGGCTGCCGAGGCGATCTGCAGCATTTTAGCGGAAGGCGAGTTCCCGACATTAGCATTTTCGCGGCTAGTCTCGCTCAGGATGTCCTCAACAACGTCCATCAGTTCGGACTTAGCCTCGCGCATACGGGTACGACGATCACGATAAAGAATATAGGCTTT
>DHDG01000046.1:19764-28337 GCA_002399265.1 Firmicutes bacterium UBA4882
TCACGATAAAGAATATAGGCTTTGGCTGTCTTGGCATGCCCGGTTTCAATGAGCACTTTTTCAACGGCATCCTGTACTTCTTCCACCGACGGAATCCCAGATGCCATAACTTTAGACAGATAGTTGACTACGACTTCCGCCAATTCACCGGCCAGCATCCTGTCTTCGCCGCCTACGGCACGAGCAGCTTTGAAAATTGCTTCCGTGATTTTTTCCTTTTCGAACGATACAATGCGGCCGTCACGTTTGCGAACAGAATGAAAGTTACGCTCGTTAGTGCGGTGTGGTACGGCTGCAATTCCTTCCTGAATTTGTTCACGCGCTTTCAGTTGTCATCGCCTCCTGATAGCCTGATAAATTTCTCAATCTCATGCTTTAAGCTGTTAATATCGGCGAACTGACGGTATACGGAAGCAAACCTTACATAAGCAACCGCATCAATCTCCTTCAAATGATCCATGACCAGTTCCCCAATGGCGCTGCTACTAACTTCCCGTTCACCGCTTTGCGTCAGCTCGCGTTCAACTGCGGCAGCCAGTTCCTCGAGCGCTGCCATGGAAATCGGGCGTTTTTCGCAGGCTTTCAAAATACCCTGCAATACCTTCGCGCGATCGAAGCGCTGCCGGCTGCCATCCTTCTTGATCACCATCAGCGGGACTTCCTCAATTCTTTCGAAAGTGGTAAAGCGACGTCCACACGCGGAACATTCCCGGCGCCGCCTGATGGCTGCTCCTTCTTCAGTCGGTCTGGAATCAAGCACACGCGTATCCTCATAAAAGCAGGATGGACACTTGATGCGATCACCTCCCCCCACGTCAAAACGCACAATATATAGTGGTGAAGTTATCATAACATACCATATATAGGTTGTCCAGTGCTCCTGCGTGCCGCTCAAAACAAGCCGCCCTGCACCTCTGTTCCGGTACTTAAACCCAGGATCTCAGCCATCATGTGAGCGTTCCGGACAGCTTTGCCAGCATGACAGTTATTAAAAAGGATGAATGTATTACGGCTTCCCGCACTGATTTGTTTGATTTTAGGAACCCACTCTTGTAGCTCTGCGGTGCTGTACAAATAATCGTAACGTTCTCCGGGAAAGTCCTGTTTCCACCATTTGGCCGCATTCCTCCCATGAAAACGCACGTAACCGATCTCGCCCGCCACAGCGGCGATCGACGGAAAGAGGCCTTTCAGCCGTGGTTCGTCAACACAACAGAATGACAAGTTCAGGCGATCCAACAAGGCGATCGTTTCTGCATCAGCCCATTCGCTGTTGCGAAACTCAATGACCACAGGAGCCTGCGGCAGCCGCTCCCGCACATATTCAAGATAGGAGCAGTTAGCCGCTTTTTTACGAAAAGACCATGGAAACTGGACTAGTATGCATCCAAGCCTGCCGGTGTCCGCCAGCGGACGCAACGCCCTACTGAAGTCGGAGAACAAGGCGGCGCGTGTTTCAGAATCCGAAGGCAGTTCATGCGTCATCTCCCGATAGGCTTTGACGCAAAACTGAAAGTCCTTTGGCGCGCGGGAGCCTAGCGACGCCATCGTCTTTTCGTTTGGCATGCGGTAATAAGTATAGTCCAGCTCTACCATTGAGAAATGGCGTGTGTAATAAGAAAACATTGCATTTCTGGTCGTACCGGGCGGATAAAAAGGTCCCACCCAGTCCGGAAAGCTGAACCCGGATGTGCCAATCGTCAGCATCTAGAATCACTCCATTTTGGAAGGCACCTGCAAAAACGAGGCCCTCTGAATCACGTTATCGCCGTACTTGTCTTTTAGCATGTCAACAGTCTGAACCAGTTTATCCTGTTCCATAGTGCGGGGGAACAGCCCCAGTTGCCTCTCAAGGTGCTTGACGCTTGAAAACCCGGAAACATTGACACCTATTAACCGGACTGGTTCTCCCAGCCAGTTCGCACGCAGCATCGCGGCAATGTCGGCAAAGATTTCTTCGGCGTTATCTGTAAAACCGCTACGCGTTCGCGAACGGGTAATCGTCTTAAAGTCGGCGCTGCGTAGTTTCAGCGTCACTGTCCTGCCCCGGTAACCGGCATGCCGCATACGCCTGGCAACAGCGTCGCAGAGAAACAGTGCACAACGCATGATCCGTTCCTGATCAGTAGTATCTTCGGGAAGCGTCAATTCGTGCCCGCATGATTTACTGGATAGCACCATGGCAGGATCTACCGGCGAATGGTCGATGCCGTTCGACGATTGCCAGATCAAATAACCGTTGGCCCCGAACATCCTTTTTAACACATCCGGAGGGATGTGCGCAAGGTCCCCGATGGTCCCAATCCCGTCCTGTTTAAGCCGGGCAGCTGTTTTTTCACCAATTCCGTGCAGTTTTTCAACTGCCAGCGGCCATACTTTGTCGGCAACCTCCTCCAGCCTTATTAGCATAAAGCCATCCGGTTTATACATCTCCGTCGCTATTTTGGCCAGCAGTTTATTAGGGCCAACCCCAATGCTGCAGCTCAACCCCGTTTCCGCACGGATGCGTTTTTTGATTGTGGTAGCCAGTGCCGCCACTCCGTGCGGCTGAACAGCAGGACATCCTGTCAGATCAAGAAACGATTCGTCGATTGAGTATGGTTCAACTTTCGGGGTAAATTCACACAAAATGCTCACAATCTTTAGTGAGATCGCGATGTATTTTTGAGGATTACTCTCAATGAACACTGCTGCTGGAGCCATTCTGCGGGCTGCGCTGGCCGGCATACCGGATTTGATTCCAAACCTGCGGGCTTCATACGAAGCAGTTGTTACGACACTACGCGCAAGCGGAAAGCCGCATACTACAATGGGTTTGCCCTTCAGCGATGGTACTTCCGCCTGTTCCACCGCAGCGAAATAGGCGTCCATATCAACATGCATAATTAGACGTTCCATGCCGTGCCACCAATCAATCAAAGTAAATTTTGATCAGAAGCCAACGCAAGTCTTTGGTGCTGAATACCAGCTCGTAAAGATTAGGAGCATCCGTAGTAACCGCGTAAAAATAGCGGCGAAACTGCCCTTCTAAATCTGTCCACATGCTGGTAACCTCTTTGACTGCATAACGCCTGCCATGCCACTTAAAGAGTCGTGGAACCAGCCGGCCTCCAAAAAAAGCTGCCATCACGTCAACCGGTTCATCTATCTTTTCGACCACTCTGTTTATCACTCCCGCCCGAACATATGTTCGATATTCTTAGTATAACGCTGTCTCTGACACATGTCAAGCGCAGGCGGTTGCCAGCAAAATAATCGCGTTTGAGCAGGATTTAACGGCCACTTCACAGAATTTCTTGGGATTACGAGGAGGTTTGTTATGATGCGCCGCTTTTTAACGATTCTGCTTCTGAGCTGCTTTACCGGAATACTCCTATTGCCCGCCGTGGATGCCACCGTACCAATTACTTACAAAAAATCCGATCTCAAGGCCGGACGCTATGGCGGTACAATTATCAGTGCAATCGTTGGCGAACCGTCTTCATTCAATCCTCTCGCAGCCAACAATGCACAGACGCAGGAGTTGCTGCGGGTCGTTTTTGACTCACTGGCAGAAATAAATCCCGATAGTCTGGCCATTGAGCCTGCACTGGCCGAAAAGTGGACGGTTAGTAAAGACGCTCTGCTATGGCAGTTTGTTTTACGTCAGGGCCTCAACTGGTCGGACGGCGCGCCACTCACTTCCAAAGATGTGCTTTTTTCTTTGGATCTTTTTATGAATAATGTCAACTCAGGCATTTGGCGCAACTACTGGACTGCCGTTGATCTTAATGTATCATATCGGGCAATGGACGACAGAACTGTCGAATTTAGGCTCGCCCATCCCTGCCCGTATCTGCCAATAATCCTGCCGCCCATATTGCCGCAACATGCTTTCGTAAATACCGCAAACAATCAGTCCCTCAGCCAAATCTGGCCGGCACAGTTTGATCTAAGTATGATTGTGGGCACCGGCCCCTTTATCCCGCAGGAATATGTGCCAGGCGTTGGCGTCACTTACACACGCAATCCTTTTTATTGGCGTGCCGATCGCTCCCAAAATGTACTGCCCTACGGGGATCGCTGGACGGTACGCATTTTTAGCTCCGAATCCAAACTACTTGAGAGTTTCCAAAGGAATGAACTCGATTGGGCAGCCATCAGTACTGCGCAGAGAGATTCCTTCATGCGCAACCGGCGTGCCGGTCGCTATGAATGCATTGATTCCAAAGACAGCCTGCAGAACACCTTCTTCGTCTTTAATCAGAATCCAGGTGCACCGCCATACAAGGCAAACGAAGCACCACTGACATGGTTTCGGAATCCCGCGTTCCGGAAGGCAATTGCATATGTCATTGACCACAGCGCCATCATCCGGGATATTTATTCTGGTTATGCTGCTGAAAGGCAAACGATTATCCCGCCTGTTTTGAAGGATTATTACTATGCACGCGTTTCCAAGTATTCCTCGATTCTGCGCAAAGAAGAAGATCTGCTTGAAGAGGCCGGATTTATGCCAGGCCGCGACAAAGTGCTCTACGATAACAAAGGAAATCGCGTGGAATTTCCGATCATGGTAACGATCGAACGCCCGGATCTGGTTGAAATGGCCGGCTTAATCGCCCGACAGCTTCAGCGCGTCGGTATTACGGCTTTTGTGAAACCCGTCTCCGCCGCAGCCATGTCCGCCGCTCTGCAGGAAAACTATCAATGGCAAACCGCGATTATCCCGGTGACGTCTCATCCAGAACCCGGCTTGCAGCTGGATCTGTGGCACTCTTCGGGATCCTTGCATTATTGGAACCCACGACAAACCACGCCCCTTACTTCATGGGAATCCAGTATTGATCAAATCCTGGCTGAACTGAGCACTACCAGTGATCACCGGAAACGCGCTGATCTGTATGAAACCCTGCAGGTTATAATCGCGGAGGAACTACCGCTGATTCCGCTCCCGGTACAAAACGAGGTTTACGCTGTCCGCTCACGCATCAAAAACGCTGATGAAATTCCATTGTATGGTGGTTTAGCAAACCGTCTCCCGAACTTTTGGATTGGCTTCAGCCCCTGATAGTCTCCGACCAGCCCCAGATCTGCGGGCCGCCAGCCGCCAGCGCATCAGTGCACCACACTGTGCCTACTGGTCACCCCACTACAACAAAAAAGGTCCTGCGCTCGTTCAAAGCGAAGGGCCTTTCGGCTTTTTCTTTATAACCAAAGGCGAAACTAAGCTAAAGCTATAGATAAAACTAAAGCTGGGCGATCAGCGCCACAAAATCCTGCAAAGTTCCCTGATAATCCGGTTCATACTTTTTCGTCTCATGCCTTTGGATCGTATACTCATTGATCACCAGAAAGGTTTGCATTCCTACGGATGACGCCACCAAGTCTTCCTCGGCATCATTCCCCACCATCAGCGCGTCCTCAGGCCGACATTCGATTTTGTCCAATATTTCCAGGTAGTATTGCGGATTGGGCTTACAGGCATGCATATTTTCATAGCTGGTGATCAGTTTAAAAGGAGCTTTTTCAAAACCGCCCCAGCGCATGCGGTGCTGCATCGCTGCGAGCGGAAAGACCGGATTAGTAGCCAAGACTATATCGCAGCCTTTGTCGGCCGCCGCATTGACTGCCGGTAAGGCATACGGTTCCACCTTCGTCAGCGGTTGTAGTTTGCCGAACTCCTCCTGATAAAAACGATTGAAAAGCGGCATCCACTCGGCGCTATTCCAGCCTGTTGCGCCAAAAAAGTGATTGCTGAATGCTTCTGCATTTGTCAGGGAAGGATCCTCATTGGACACCATGGCGTTGGTGGCGGCCATCAATTGCTTAATGAAATAGCGCTCGTCTGCGCGGTCTGCTACAAAATCCCCCAGCCGCTTCACATAACCGGACAAGAAAACCTCGTACATATCCACACCCAGTAAAGTTCCGTCCATGTCAAATAATACAGCTTTCATGCCAACCGTTCCTCTCTATCTCATGACCAATCGCAATTACCTGATCGCCAATTGCCCAGGCATCATTATCCGCCATAGACCCACCGGCCGCTAATCATCGTCCCAATCACCCTGGTCTGCAAAATGCTTTCCGGCCCTTCGGCAATGATATCATGATCTAACACGGTAAAATCGGCGGCCTTGCCAGGCTCAATCGTACCAAATTCTTTTTCCCGTCCCGCAGCCCATGCGGCGCCACTGGTATACGCCCTAATGGCGCTTGTGACTGAGATAGTTTCCTCCGGCTGCCATCCGCCCGCCGGGGTATTGTCACAGCGTTTTCTGGTGGCGGCGGCATAGATGCCTTGTAGCGGATCAGGTACTTCAACCGGCGCGTCGGATCCGAAGGCCAGATTAACACCTGATTGCTCTACTGAACGCCATCCATAAGCATATCCCCGGTGTTCTCCCCAATGCTTTTTGACAATATCAATATCAGAAGTACAGTGCAGCGGCTGCATGGAAGCAATCACTCCCAATTTGCTGAGCCGCGGTAAATCTTCTTTAGTGATTAATTGCAGGTGTTCAATACGATTGCGGATCTGCCAGCGCTGCGCCTCTTCCTGAGCTGCCTCCAGACAATCCAGTACCGTTCTGACAGCAGCATCGCCAATGGCATGAACTGCCACTGCCAATCCGCTGCGATTCGCCCTGGCAATTTGATCCTGCAGTTCCTCCGGTGCCACCACAGCTATACCTCTATAATCAGCGGAGTTTTCATATGGGGCAAGCATAAACGCGGTTTGTGACCCTAATGAACCATCCGCGAAGAGTTTAACCCCGATCACATTCAGCCATTCCCCGCCCAACCCGGTTTGCAGACCAACACTTTCTGCCATTGGTAGTGCTTCTTTCGGAAGCATTACAGAGACTCTGAAGTTCAACCGGTCTGCCCGCTGCAATTTTTGCAGGGCACCAAGCTCTGCAATCCCTTCGGGAGCATGCACTCCCGTTAAACCATAGGAGTAGAGTTTCTCAATACCATGCTCAATAATTTCGGCACGGCGGTTAAGATCTATGACAGGTCGCTTCCCTTGCAGCAAAGCGCTCGCGTATTCGCGAATGATTCCTGAGGGAAAACCGTCCGTTTCCCGATCAAGACTGCCGCCCGGCGGATTTGGAGTATTGGCGTCCACGCCGATGGTTTTAAGCAAAGCGGAATTGACCCACAAAGTGTGGAAGTCCTTGCTGTCCAGAACTACCGGTACATCGGCGGTTACACTGTCCAGCAAATGCCTGTCTGGCACCTTGTCCCACAGGTTGGAGTTATAACCTCCCCCGCACAGCCATTCGCCGGGCTTGATCCTTTTCGCGGCAGCAGCAATCCGGCTTAACGCCTCTTCCAATAACAACCCGTCCAAATCAATCCATTCGAGTCGCTGTGCATACGCGAATAAATGGACGTGTGCGTCCACCAAGCCTGGCAGCAGCATCGCTCCGCCCAAATCTACTTTGCACGTCGGCCGAAATTGGTCCTCGAGGTCGCGGGCTTTGCCGGTTGCCAGTATTTTCCCGAACCCGATGACAACCGCCTCTGTCTGAGGCGCTTTGGGATCCATGGTATGGATACGTCCGTTAGAAAGCATTGTGAAACTCAAGTTCAGACCCCCTGTTGCTTTGATCTGATTAACCTTTTTGCCAGGCATAACTACGCAAAAAAAATGGACCGCCCGCAGCGGTCACAAACAAAACAGAGAGTTCTTTCACAACTTCGGATGACTTGTCACTGAGAATCGGAAAGTCAAACACATTCCAGATTGCCGGCTTTCCAGACTGCGGGAACCATTATCAAAACGTGACGTCCCGCTTGACGATAGTTCCGAGGCTTTCCCTTCCTCAAAACGCATCATCTTTTATTGTGTAAAGTTAGTATAACAGATGAGGAGCATGTTGGTCAATCTTTCCTGCGTTGCCGAATTTAGGCGTTTTCAACATTTTGGACTGCTTTTTTCGAAATAACTAAGCCAATCGCATGAATAATCAAAGAAGCTGCCAAATATGCCAGCGGTTGCTGTAAAGTTTCCGGAATTTGCATTGCCATTACCGTATCTTGATAAACAAACAAGGTATAGCCTAGAATCGCTATCGGAGCTGGTAAAAGGACGAGCAATACGATGCGGAGTGCTCGCACATAGCGCTTGGAATCAATCCAGAGCATCACGCCGCAAATCGCTGTCAATAGCGCGTACCCGCACAGGGTAGCTGTGACAACAAGAGCTGGCATTTCATTCAACAACGCATACTCTGAACGAGCCAAAAGTGCCATCAGGCCGGCGGCGATAAACAATAGGGAATCGAGCTTTCCACCCGACTTCCCGGTCTGTTCCTCCCCCGAATCGCCAAATTCTCCGTCAATTCCCAGGACGCTATTTTCTCTGCCTATTTGGGCTGACATATCGGCAGCCGAAGGATCCTGCCCGAAGGCTTGCAGATCCTTACTTCCAGTTGATTCCCGAACACCATATACTACATCGAGACGCGCCATCTGTTCTCGCCACGCCGAAGCTTCGGTCGCCAAACGTTCTCCCTGATGAGGTGCCGGAGCTTGTTCAGAATCAGTGTTGCTCTCCTGCCGCGCAGGCACGGCTGACGCAG
>DHDG01000046.1:28515-32639 GCA_002399265.1 Firmicutes bacterium UBA4882
GCTGACGCAGCTGCAGCGGCCGGCACAGTAGGAGTCGGCGCAACTGGAGTGGGTCCATTTGACAGCCATTCCATAGGCGGCTCCAAATCCAAGGCCTCTTTCATATATCCCAGGCCAGTCGGAAAACTACTCGCGTCGGCATCGTCGACAGCAGTTGCTTCGTTTGCGCTTAAGTCTACCAGCTTGATAGTCAGATCCGGATTTCCATGATCGTCTTGGATCGATGTGTTGTAGTTGATTAATTCTTCTGGATGCGAATCACTGGAAACGAGCAAATCAGGAAGCTCCTCATTCGTGGCTGCGGGCGGCAAAGCATCGAGGTCTGCCACCATTTCTTCCCTTAGCTCACGGGTGGCAACGTCCAACGTTAAATCGGCTGCAGTGCTCTCGGCTTCAATTTTGTCAAACCTGTTAAAATCCTCTACCGGTGAATCACTTCGCTCTAAGAACACGGGGCTTTCGGCAGCGCCACCAGTCTGCCTGTTTTGGGTGCCTTTAAGGCGTGCAAGCTTTTCGCTCCAAGATTCTGAAGGGCTGGATTCAGGCACTTCCTGCACTGCAGCTGCTTCTTGCGTAGCAGCTACTTCCTGCGCGGCGGCTACTCCCAATGCTGAACCTACCGGCCCACCATCGTTTGATGCGGTCTCCGTTAATCCATCCTGCGCACCAGATGATCCGAATGGCCCCGCCTCGGTTTGAACTACCGCGTTATGCCTGGCTTCCACGTTATGTTCGGGTTCCGCACTGCGCTGGCCTGCGACAGAATACTCAGCTAACAGCCTGGTGAGGCTGTACAACTGATTGGATTGCTCTTCATAGATCTGGTCGCTTTTCAAAACTCCGTCTTGGTATAGCTGCTTCAATTCCTGCAGCTCGAAAGGCCCATAACGATAGCCTTCCAATTCAACGTAGTAACGTGCCACAGGGTCCACCCCCTCAAGACAGATAATTCCACCAACTTCCTCTTTTTCCTGCAAAAAAGGGGCATCCGATGATGTCCCGAGTTAACTTCATATGCAAACTGCTCCAAAGTCGAGCGTGCCGCCATTAATACTAGAATTCAGGCCATTCCTATTCCCGATAACTCTCCGGGATCTTGAAAATTGAAAGCTTGGTAATTGGCCAAAAGCGGGCGACGGTTCTGCCAATAATCAGGTTCTTTGCCAAAAAACCTACTGAGTCCCGGCTGTCATCGCTGTTATTGCGGTTATCTCCAAGGACAAAATAATGACCACCCGGAATAAAAACAGGCCCGTAATCAGAATAGGCATTTTCAGCAATAAACGCTTCATCCAGCGGGCTGCCGTTGATGTAAACGACTCTGTCGCGGATCTCAACCATATCATTTGGCAGGCCGATGATCCGCTTTATTAGACGCCGGTGATCTTCTTGATTGAAAACGATGATTTCGCCGCGCTTTGGTTCACGGAATCGGTAGCTAATCACCTCAACAAGCAGTCGCTGGCGGTTTTCTAAAGTCGGATACATGGAAGAACCATCGACCACAAATGAACGTGCGACAAATAAGAGGATAAAAGTCGTTAAAATTGCGGCAATGGCCAAAGACTCTATTAATTCGCGGACCATTTCCCTGACGGCTTCCCATTGAACCGTTTCCCACCGCAGACTCAGTCCAGCCGTAATTTGTTTGAAAGTCTTTGTGCTTCGTTCTTTTGCTGTTTCCACTGTCAAATCCCCTATCTCTTTGCCGACTCCTCACAGATTTTAAAGTCTGCACACATTTAATCTGCATTACATACTTTCACGACGCATTTTATTTCGTCGTCAGGCAACGGTAAACCTGCCCGGATGTGCTTTTCTGCAGCGGAAAAATTGGGCAGGGAATGCGCGTTTAAGCAAGAATAAATCAAGCGTGCCTGATTAAGGACTGATAAATAGCAGGATAATACCTGGGGAGGGAAAGATAATTATGTCGGCAATCCGCCTCTATGAAGATAATGCCTATATTAGAGATTTTGAAGCGCAGATTACAGGGATCGCCTCCGGCGACCTTGGAACAGAAGTAACACTTGATCGTACTGCCTTTTACCCTGAATCCGGAGGTCAACCCTGCGACCATGGCTTCATTGCTGATCAAGCGGTTCTACAGGTGTTGGAGCGCGATGGTGAAATCATTCACATTCTCGCCAGCAACTGCCCGCTGACTGAAGGCCCTGCCAAATGCCGCCTGGACTGGGAACGCCGCTACGACCTGATGCAGCAGCACTGCGGTCAGCATATTTTATCGGCCGCGCTCGACAAGCTTTTTGGCGCTGCAACCGTAGGATTCCACCTGACCGAAGAACATACGCAAATTGATCTGGCCATTGAGGAATTAACAGAAGCCATGATTAAAGAAGCTGAGGCGCTGGCCAATCTGGCGGTGCATTCTCCGGCACGCATCCGCGTCCATTTTCCTGACGCCGCCGCTCTGGCAGAGATGCCGCTGCGCAAGCCGCCGACTGTCGCGGACGGGATCCGCATTGTTGAAGTTGAGGACTTTGACTGGTCTCCGTGCTGCGGAACACATCCTGGGTGTGCGGCCGAAGTAGGCCTGATCAAAATAATACGTGTAGAAAAAGTCAAAAAACAGTCCCGCGTAGAATTCCTCTGCGGTCAACGCGCCATGCAAGACTATGACGCCAAAAACCGCCTCTTGCTGGAACTGTCCGCCATGCTTTCAATCGGCACCGACGAGATTCCGGCTCAAATCAGTCGTTTGCAGGACACCAATAAGCAGGCCAAAAAGGAACTCCAGGAAGTACGGGAAAAATTGCTGCGCCACGAGGCTGATCAATTGCTTGCTGAAAGCGCCGACCCGGAAACGGATCTTCATATTGTGAGCCGTGTTTTCCCTGATCGACCTACAGACGAGCTGCGCTTATTAGCAGGTTTCATTTGTGCGTATCCGTCGGCAGCAGCGATCCTGGCCGGAACCGCTGGCGATTCCGCGCACATAATACTGGCGCGGTCCAAGGATCTTGATATCCATATGGGAGAAATCTGTAAGCAAGTAGCTCCTTTTGTGGCAGGACGCGGGGGTGGCAGTCCGCAAATGGCGCAATGTGGAGGTAATGATCTTTCCGGATTGCCGCAGGCTCTGACGACAGCGACCGAACTCATTGTGAAGGCAAAGTTGTAGTTGTGGTCGTGGTAATTACCACCTTTGAAGAGACCTGTCCATCATCACGCAAATAGGGGTCTCTGTCAAATAAACCGCCCAGCCACAATTGCTGTTTCTCAGGTGTATCGAGCACAATCCACTGGCTGCGGTTAAACGGCGCTGGCTTTAACCAGTAGGGTTTTAACGGTTCAATGTCAGCCAAAAATATTAAGGTCGCAAAGCGCTTATCCTGCGCCTCCTGCCAGAATTGCTCACTGGCGTTCAGGGACGCTCCGTAAAGCCGGCGAAAACCCTCGATATCACTAGGCTCAAGATCGGAATAGAATTCGGCACGCCCTGCGGCGGCCCGGGCAACAAACGGCCCGCCAAGGTCTTTGAAATAGATCAGGTCTCCGGACAAAATGCGTTCGTAGGGGACAACCCGGCCTTTGGCGAAGCGCAATTCCGCTGTTTTGAAACCCCTGGCCACTGTCTGAGCGTCCCCTGCCATAATCGCAATATGTTCCAAAGAATACCCTCCCACAGATTCTTTGCTGAGTATTTTGGTATTTTGGTTCGGCAGTGTCAGCCAAAATCCTGCGCGTCTGACCGTCGGTCGAACCTAAGGAGTTATCACATGGAAACGGAAATGCGCCCTACTGATCATCCTAATGATGACACTGGTGCTGGACAGCAGCCGCTACAAGTTCAAAGAATCCCGGTCATAACCTTGTCTTTAATTGCGATCACAGTGGTGGTCTACATGATCCTGACGCTGAATGGCGGCTCTCAGAACACGCAAGTCTTATTGCGTTATGGGGCCAAAGATTCTGGGTTGATTTGGGAAGGGCAATATTGGCGTCTCATTACCCCGATCTTTTTACACGCGGGATTAACCCACCTAATCCTGAACGCATTTTCCCTTTTTCAATTGGGCAGTCTCATCGAGTTCATGTACGGACGGACGCGCATGCTGGTGATTTTTCTAGCTTCCGGGTTTCTCGCTACACTGGCCAGTACT
>DHDG01000046.1:32751-33325 GCA_002399265.1 Firmicutes bacterium UBA4882
CTACACTGGCCAGTACGCTAGCCAGTCCCAACATTTCGGTGGGGGCCTCCGGCGCGATCTTCGGGCTGTTTGGGGCGCTGTTCTATTTTGGTCTGCGAAACCCGGTGATTTTTAGAGCAGTATTTGGCGTACGCATTTACATGGTTCTGGCGCTCAATCTGATCATGGGGGTTGTTATACCAAATATCGATTCTTTCGCTCATCTGGGTGGATTGGTGGGCGGCTTCGTGACCGCTTTTGGACTTGGCCTCCCCAGAGAACGTCTCCCGCGTTCTCCAAAAACGAAAATCGCCTATGCCGTATGCGCGGCAGTGTTTTTCCTGGGGTTTACGCTCTATGCCTTGAACCCTTCGAAAAACAGCTGGCGTTACCATTACTATAGCGGCCAGTCGCTGCTGATGCGCAGCAATTACGCGCGCGCTGCTGAAAGGCTGGTGCGTGCTAATGAACTGAAGCCCGACAATGAAAAAGTGGCGGAACTAGCCGCCATTGCTTTATACGCAGACGTTGCTTCGAAGCCTATCACTGTAAACGATGCTTCCGTTGCCCGCGCCAAGCTGAAAAAAGCGCTACA
>DHDG01000046.1:33424-34037 GCA_002399265.1 Firmicutes bacterium UBA4882
GCCAAGCTGAAAAAAGCGCTACAGCTGAATCCGCAACTGGAAGAGGCTCAAGCACTCCTTGACAGAATCAATCAGCTGGGACCTTAGTGGTACCCGCCCCAGTACATTTGCCGTCCTGGTCGTCTGCTTCACGATCAAAACGGATAAAAAATGTATAATAGCAAAAACTGGCTGCCAAATAGACCGCGCTTGTCACAAAATAAGGTGCCTCCAAGCTAACATGTTCCATTAAAAACCCCGCGACAATGGCGCTGATGGATCTGGCTCCATCGTTGGCCATGCGGGTGAAACTGCTGATTACAGAACGCAATCTTTCAGGCACAATCTCCATCGATAGGTTGGAAGTGATGGGGTTGACCATGTTCATCAATGCGTTGCGAATGAAGAATGAAATTGAAACCGCACTCACGTTGGGCGGCAAGGCAATCATCAGCAAGAACGGTATAGAGCTTAGCTGACAGGTCACAACAGACTTAATTTTGCCCATTTTGCTGACCAAAACCGGAGCTGCCAGACTGGCCAAACCAGTGATGATCTGAGAGATGGCTAAAACAAGTCCAACCTCACGCGCCGTAGCATTCAGCTTCTGCGACAAAAACACATTAAAGAACGG
>DHDG01000015.1 GCA_002399265.1 Firmicutes bacterium UBA4882
TAGAAATTAACGGCTTCTTCGAGGTTCTGCCGCGGGATACCGAAATTCTCGTGCCACTGGTTGAACTGGCAAATTTGACAGGTACACTGGTATCCTGGCATCCCAAAGAGGGAACGGCATCGTTTTCCCGGTTGTCAGATGGCGTTACTTGTTTCGTGAATACCAATGCAGCGCTTATGGTTATTGGAATGGATAAACCGGTTGCTCTAAATCCGGCTCCCGCCATCTATAACGCTATGCCGCATGTACCGCTTACAGTAATTCGAGAAGCTCTTGGATATGCTGCTGAGTGGGACTTTGTCAACCAAGTTCTGAACTTGAAAATCGCCTCTTATCAAGGTGATCGTCATTACTCTGAAATTACATCTGGAGATGGCTTACCTGTTATTGAGGGTGAGGGGGGGGACCGGATCCATGGCCCCGTGGATATAAATTTCTCTCTGAGTTCTGATTTAGATGAAACCTTCTGGCAGCTGGGGCTTGGAGCGCCCATTGCTATTCCCGGTTTTCCGCTGGAGTGGCGTGTTTCCCTAATGGGAGGCAGTATCGTCAAACCGGTTGCTCTGAAGGAGTTAAGCCTCAGTTATCAGAGCGAGCTGTTTCAGCTAATACTGGGAGACTATGCGCTGGCTTTTCCCGGCTATCTTTCCGATATGCGCTTAAGGGGATTGGCATTCGGAATGCCGGATGTCTCCGAAAAGGATCTAAATTACCAGAAATTCAGCTGGAGCGGGGTTGCGCCGGCGGGCGCAACCGTGCAATTATATGTTGACGGGTTGTTTTATGAATCGCAGGAAACACCAGACGGCAAATATGCGTTTTATGGTGTACCGCTGAGGGCTTTTGGCACGTCATTTCTATTACTAAAGGTTATCAATCCAGACGGATCAATCTATGAAACGATTGCGCGAGAAGTATCTGCAGCGCCGCTCACTGAAGAACATGGCAGCGGCAGGCTTACGGCAGCCTTCGGGATGATTGCGGACAAGCCTTGGGTCGAGCCTGAAACACAATACCTGCTTGGTGCGGATTCTCGCTATGGCTTTCTGCCTTGGCTGACTGGCAGACTGATGTTTGTGCGTAGCGCTCCCATAAAGGAAACGTCGATCGAGAATAAACCTTTCACCAATAATTTTTTGAATGGGTCTTTGTTGTTTTTTTCGGATACCACCAGTCTGAACCTGGATGTGATTTACGGCCGCAATCAACAACCCGCTTTGATGGCTGAGCCCGCCAACGATTTCGGCGTGCACGCTGCTGTTCGTTGGTCAAGAGCAAAGATCGGCATTCAGGGAATTGCCTATTATTTTGGTCCGCAGTTGTATCTGCCTGGGGCAGAAAAGCCAGAAAACAGATATGGCGGTAATCTTACCGCTGTATGGAATCCAAAGGCAGGATCCTTATTGAATTTTTGGTACAGTTTTGAGGGAGAACCATCGCCAGATTCTTTCCTGGTACACCAATTATCTCTGCGTTACAATCAGTCCTTTGATACCGGCTTTTCTTTTGGCGCTCAAACCAGACTGTGGTATGATCCTTCCAGCTCAAATCCTTGGGGCAGTATTTTCGCTCTAGCCGGTAATTACTTCAGCCATCAGTTGACAGCAAAGGCAGAGACAAATTTGCGCTGGTCCTGGTCGGAACCGGCAGGCTCTATACTTGTATTTTCCGGGGAAGCAAGCGTAGTAGCTGGCTTAAGGAACGCCTCCAAAATCGGACTGAAATTATCCGGATCTGGCGGTGCATCAACTAATGCCAGATTTGGGGGAACCCTACAGTACAACCTACCGGTTACCCAGATGCACTTTCTGGACTTTTCCCTGGCATATTTGTATCCCGATCACTATCTGTTGCCGATGTCCGAAAAGGCAGCCAGCGTATCAGCAGGGATCACTTGGCGCGCGTTCTGGCAGCGCAACATTTTGTCTGCCGTCAGTGTGACCGGAACATATCTTGCCAGAGAAGAAGAACACTATGAACTCTTTCCAACGTTGAAAGTAGCCTTGTCAGATAAAAGCGGTTCGGGATGGAAAGCGGAAGCGTGCTACACAGCCAGACCTACAGATCCGTCCCTGACAGTCTCTTTAAAGGTTAATAAATCATTGTTGCTTTTCCCGGGAACTGTGGCTGCTGCTCCGGACGGTATCTCAGAGCTGGCCAGTATCGTTGCAGGTGTGGTTTTCCGCGACGATAACGGCAATGGCAGGCAGGATTCGGGAGAACCTGGTATACCCGGTTTGACTATCGAGCTGGGTCCTTGGAAGGCAGTAACAGACCGGCAGGGAATCTACATATTCAGAGGGATTGTGCCAGGACAATATACACTGCGTGTGCTGCCCGCCGATATTCCTATCCAATATTCGCTGGCAGGAGGACCATGGTTGGTCACAGTCGAAGATCAAACCAGGTTGTGGCATGAAGTTCCATTGAAATTCTGGGGCACAGTCAGCGGCTACGTCTATAGCGATCAAAACAACAACGGCATATTTGATGAGGCCGATCAGCCACTGCCGGGAATTCAGGTTCTGATCGACGGTGAACCCAGCGGCATTTATACTGACGCCTATGGATTCTATTATCTGGAAGGCTTGGCCATTGGACGGTATGTCCTGACTCTGGACAAGGAAACATTGCCTGATTTCGATGTGGTCATTGAGGCCGAAGCGGAAGGGACCCCTGTTTTCGCCGCCATTACCATAGAGATTAGTGCTGAAAATCCGGATCTTTCCGATTGCGATTTTGGCATCACAGCGTATTAAAGAAAGTATGGGATGATGAAAATGCGCAAAGTTTTCCTTCTGATACTCATATGCTTCTTAATGACGTCTCTGATTGCTGAAGCCCAGATCATTACGGTGGGTGTTACGGCAGATATTTTCAGTTTTTTGGAGCTTCATTTTAATGACGCCTCCGTTTATGATTGGTTCTTTATAAGGGACGAGGCCGCCACTACGATATCATGGGATGGAATGGCTCAAACGCCTGCCGAAAGCGAAGGGGACTCAGACGCCTATTTGGAAAGCTCGATATATATGCTGCGGGTTTGGAGCACTGCTCCCTGGGATCTTACCATCACGATGCCAGATTACCTTGAGACAGCCGCCGGGGATGCGGTACCGCTGACCTGGCAGTTTGGGGAGAACTCTGCTTTGATAGGTACGGATTATTCCTCCGGATCGATCAGCATAAAAAACATTTATAGTAGTTTTTCCTCGGATGATTATATCCGGTATCTGCGTTTTCGCATTCCTTACTACTGGAAAATGGCTCCTGGTGAATATCAAGGGACCGGAACCATTAAGGCTTTCACAATTTGAGTCGGTTTAGAAGCACTACCCTCGGTCTGACAATCAGCCAGACCGGGGGTATTTTGTTTGGTTTTTGAATGGATTGGCGCGGCAAAGGGGTCACTAAAGGGCTGCCATAATGGGCAATAATAGTAGATGACCGATCTGCGCGGTCGCGGTCAGGCGTTTAGGCCGGAGGTAAAAATGATTATCACAATTGTGCGGACGATGATCCTCTTTTTGTTGGTGGTGCTGGTAGTCCGGCTGATGGGCAAGCGGCAGGTTGGCGAGCTCCAGCCTTATGAACTGGCGGTGACAGTTATGATTTCAAATCTGGCAGCCGTTCCAATGGAAGATACCGGCATCCCGCTGTTCTATGGCGTGATCCCGATTTTGCTGGTTTTTTCTTTTCAAGTCGGTTTATCAGTGCTTTCTCTAAAGAGCATTAAGGCGCGCGAGATCATCTGCGGCCGGCCTTCGGTAGTCGTCGAAAACGGGAAGATCATCCAATCTGAATTAAGCCGGCTGAATCTGAACTTAAACGACTTGCTGGAACAACTGCGCATAAACGGTTATGGCAATATTGAAGATGTGGAATTTGCCCTTTTTGAAACGAATGGGCAATTTAGTATTGTTCCCAAGACAGGGAAAAGGCCTGTCACGCTGGAAGATTTGGGCCTTACGGCACCTTATGAGGGCTTAGCCTATACCTTGGTGATTGACGGGAAGATCAATCGAAGAAATCTCGTCAAAACGGGCCGTACCGAAAAATGGCTCAATACCGAAATTCAAAAGGCGGGATTTAGCGGTCCCCGCGATTTAATTATTGCCACACTAAATCCAGTCGGCGATTTTTATTGTCAGCCCAAGAAGGAGTTGAACAAGCGCTGAAAATGGCGCTGCACAAGCGATGAAAGCAGTTATTATTGCGGTTGTGATTCCGCTGCTGATTGGTGTGTTCGGTTTCTGGTCATTCACTCAAGTGAAAAGCTCTGCACTGGAAGTAGTGCGTAGTCTGGATGCACTCATCAATGCAATCGAACGGGGCCGCTGGGAGGAAGCAGCCAACAGTAGCCACCTCCTCCAGAAAGCTTGGGACAAAGCCAGCCAGGTATGGGGGCCATTCAAAGATCATGATGAAATTGATGCCTTATTTGAAATGATTGTCAGAACACAGCATTTCACCGCAGAGCGCCAAAAGGAAGAAGCGCTGACAGAGGCGGGTGTAGCACGTAGTTTCGCGCATCACATGTATCAGAGCGATTTGCCTGGCGTGGGGAATATCTTTTAGCGGAAGATTCTTGAACAGTTTTTGGGCGCATAAGGTGTACCATTCAAAGAATTGGGTGATACCCTTGCGCAGACCGATTTTAAAGAATTATCTCACACTGATGGTTTCCTCATTAGGGGTTTGGTTGGCCATGTTTGCCAACCGGGCGATTATTGTCAGGCTGGCAGGAGCCGAGGCGCTTGGGCTCTACCAGATGGTTTTTCCAGCTTACCGTCTCATTGCCACAATAGTGACTATTGGCCTGCCGACAGTTCTAACGACGCTAGTGGCCGATTATATCTCCCGCGGAACAGCTGAGGAGGCAGAACGGATACGTAGGATTGCGGCGGCCGTCATCTTTGTGCTGTCGATCGGCGCTTCAATATTGCTTTGGAGCCTGCGAGACTGGCTGGCCGTCCATTTTTTCGCAGATTCAAGAGTTTCCACAGCGCTAATCTTTATGCCGCTGGCGCTCATTTTTTCTTGCGAGGCCGCGGTGCTGCAAGCCTATTATCACGGACGCAACAATATGAAACCCTTTGCCGTCTCCCAGGGCGTTGAGCAGGTCGTGCGGATCGGCCTGACAATAGTCTTATTGTCCAAGTTCCAGACGGCGCCCCTGCAGGCTGCGGCAGCGATGGCCGCCTCGGCAGCCGCTGAAATTGCCGGTTTTGCTGCTCTGGTTCTCTTTCGCAGGACTGAGGCAGACGCGGCCGTCGCAACAAGCAGCATAAAGACTGCAACAGCACCTCTATTGCGGAACATGATCGCATTGTCACTGCCCTTAATGTTTAGTGGCTTTGTCGGCTCTGTGCTCCATATGGCCAATGTAGTACTTGTTCCGCGGAGGCTTTTTCAATGCGGATACAGCATGGGGCAAGCTACCAAGGCAATGGGAGAGCTATTTGGCATGGCCCAGCCAATCGTGTTTTTTCCCCAGGTCCTGGTATATCCAGCGGCTTCTGCTTTGTTGCCGCTGATTTCGGCGGCAGGCGGAAATCCCAGTAAAGAAGCTGATTTGGCAAAAAAGCTGCGCAAAGCTTATCGCGGGGCCGTTGGCTTGGGAATAGTATCCCTGGTGCTATTGTACATCGGCGGACCGCAGATTGCGCAGGCGCTTTATGGGACAGCGGTTGCCGGCAAATATATCAAAATGCTTGCCCTGGCGCTACCATGCGCCTTCACAGGCGTGATTTCCATCGCTATATTGAATGGCTTACGCAAGAATACGACAGTATTATTGGTAACATTTTTAGATGCAGTAGTGGAAACAGGGTTGCTCTATGCGCTAACACAGCCGCGCTTTGGAGGGTTAAATGGGACGGTAGCAGCCACACTGGCAGGTTGGATCTTCTTTGCATCAGTTGCGGGCGTAGCTGCCTATATGGAATACCGGAAGGTTTTTTACTCCCCGGCACGGGCGGCAGCGGCTTTGCGATCCAGCCACCAGGTAGTGGCAGCCAATCCCAGACCATAGATTAGGTGAGAAAATAACCAGCCGAGTGCGGAAGCGGTGTTGGGAGAGAGCAGGTCATTGATGTCCATTATATGGGATAGAATGCCGAAGGACACCCAGATAAAGATGCTGTACGACACTCCTTTAATAAAAAGATAATCGTTGCCGAAAACCCATAATAGCAATTGAAAACCAATCCCAAACATAGCACTGAAGGATATATGAGCGCACAATCCCAGCACAAGACCGAGTGGCTGCGTGCTTTCAGCTCGGGAAATGAAAATAAAGGCACCTTTTTGCAGGATATGGCTGTCTGTTAGATTCAGCAGTCTGAGGAGCAGCGAAACCAGCATCATCACAAATCCTGCGCAGACGCCAACAAAGATTCCTCGCATAAAACGCTCCTGCATACTTGTCCTGCCTTTCCATAACACTAACCAAAGCATAAACCAAATAGCTACTCTGCTTGTCTATTTTATCTATCCTCGGCTTATTTATTCCAAAACTGGGGGAGCCTGCGCCTGGTCGATTTGTCTGCTGCCACTTTGCGGTTGGGGGTCACCAGACCGGAATAGCAGGCAAAGGCAAACGCTCCGGCAGCCCGGACTGCTGCGGTAGCTAACAGTGCTCCTTTGATGCCTAGTAAATCAGCAGCGAAGTTTCCCACAAAAGGTGCAATCGCCGCCGATAAATTGATTAAGGTATTATTATAGGCAATGAACTTAGTGCGGTGTTCTTTCGGAGAGACTTCCAGCAGAGAATTAAATAAGATCAGCACAGTTCCGGCTACGAAAAATCCCATCGATAAGTTAAAGAACGCAATCATCCACAATTTGCTGGAAAGAACATAAAAAACGGGGTTGACCGCCATACCCAGGGTTGCGAAAACAAGTCCGCGCATATTGCCGACCCGATCCGCATAGCGTCCCCACCAGCGGTAGGACAAGAAGGAAGCAATTCCTTGTGAAACCGTAAACCATGCCATCCAGAAGTTATCCGCTCCCAGATGTTTGACCTGATAGATTGTGAAGAGCGGCCAGCCCATTTGCCAGCCGAAATGAAACAGTACCGAGCAGAGATTGTAGCGGAAATATTGCTTGTGTGCGAGCACCGTCCTAATCTCAGTTTTGAACCTTTTCCTAACAGGCTGAGACCTATCCGGTACAAGTGTTGCTGCCTCCTTGACCTTACTCTCGCCTTTCGCATCGCCTTCTTGGATCAAAGTAAAAATGGCAATTTCAATTAGTGAAACACAGAACGCTACTAGAAACATTACCTGATACCCGGAGGGGAAACTGAGCAGATCCAGCATTTTTCCAGCTAGCAGTGTAGGCAGAAAACCGACCAGTCCCGACCATTGATTACGTCGGGCAAAGACGCTGCCGCGCTCTTTTGGGGGGATGATGTCCCCCATTAATGACTGCCATGACACATTGGCGATTGCACCCGGCAAATTCATCAGGCCGACCAGAGCGACCAGAACAGCTGCGCGTGTGTCGCCAGTAAACAATGGCACGCAGGCAATTGCCAGAATAAATAATCTGTTGGCCAGGAAAAAAGCAGCCGTAATCTTCTTTTTGGTGCTAAAGCGACGGATAAAGGAGGCACCCGGAATCATGGCTGCGACACTCATCAGTGCCGGGAGCGATGACAGCAGGGCTACCTGGCTGTTCGTGGCACCCAGTTTAATGGCAAAAATGCCGAGGAAAGGAGTAAATACACTGTTCGCCAGATTCTGTAGTGCACCGTGCCAGATATTAATCTTAATATTATGATTTAGATCAGAAGCATTGCCTTGATTGCGCACATTGCCTTGATCGCGCGCATTGCCTTGATTCCGGCTACGCCAAAGTATCACAATTAGAACCTCCCCTGCTCCAAGTAAAGCGAATAATTCGCCATCCGAAGTGTTTTTCCTTCCAAAAGGGGAATGGGACCGGAATGTCGAAAACGCTATGAACTAATACCAAACATTTCCCGTGAATGACTGCAGCTATTGCGGCCGCCCGAACGCGCGTACAAGCTGAACTCAGCTTGTACGCGGCTTGCGGCCCGAAGGGGGAGTCTTGCTTTGGTGCTGAGAAAAATCGGCGGTTTATGGACCTGCATCATTTTATCTTTTTTTCTGGCGATTTTTGCGAACTTCGAAACAGTACAAGCCAATCAGCTTCAGATTCCCACGTTGTACAACACACGTGATTTAGTGCTTGAATTGGAGGCTACCATTGTTAGCAATAAAGACTTGACGGATGTGAATGTCAAAATGCCTCTGATTCAAGGCCAGCCGCTCTACTGCCAGGGGGTTTTGGGAATCGATGCCTTGCCACCGGTGAGCATTAAGCAGGAGCAGGCCGGGTCCGGGTCTGACAGCTGGTACGCCGAGGTGCACTGGGACGAGTTGCCAGCCGGAGAGTATCGGCGATTTGATGTTAGCATCAAAATGCGTAACAGCCGCCCGGTTTACCGGATTAATCCGGAAGCTTGCCTAACGGTTGATCCATATGCCTTTGCCGAGTATCTGGCGCCGGAGGAGGGTGTCGAAAGCGACCATCCATCAATTATTAATTGCGCCTCCCAAGTGATTGGCAATGCCCGGAATCCATATGAAATTTCGCGCCTGCTCTTTTCCTTTGTTAATAGTCATATGAATTACGACCTCAGTGCCAGCGATAACAGAAGGGGAGCCTTGTACGCGCTGAACAGCGGGCGGGGTACCTGTCAGGATTACGCTGATTTATATGTAGCTTTATGCCGCGCAGCAGGCATTCCGGCCAGACTAATTTATGGCCTGCGTTACAATACCGAAGAACACGGCGATCTGATTGGCAGAAGAAATGTCGCTAATAGGCACCATGTCTGGACAGAAATATATCTTGAATCATATCAATGGGTACCTGTTGAGCCGACTTATACATATAAACTCAATGGCCGCAAAACAATCAGCTTTGACTATTATGGCACTTATCCGGCGCATGATCTTCATATTGCCACCGGGTATGAGAATCCCCCACTGACATGGAATTACAAATACTCTGGATCGAAACCGCAAGTCTACTTTAATGTGAATGAGATTCTCAGGCAGGAATAGTCGTGGAAGGATGTGAAGGGAATCAAAAAGATATTGCTAACTGGATTCGAGCCTTTCGGGGGAGCGTCTGTTAACGCCGCGTGGGAAGCAGTTCGCTGCATGCGCGGGATGCCACTGGACATTGGCGGTGGCGGTTGTACTATTGAAGTCGCGACGCTACCAGTTGACACCGCAACGGTTCAACAGCAGCTATTTGGCTTATTGGATGCTCATCGGCCGGACGCGGTCGTCATGTGCGGGCAGGCTTCCGGGAGAAGTGCCATTTCTCTAGAACGCGTAGCCTTGAATATTCTTGATTTTTCAATACCGGACAATGCCGGCCGGCTCATGATTGATCAGTCTATTGTCGCAGACGGGCCAGCCGCTTATTGGTCAACGCTGCCGATCCGTTCCGCCCTGAACAGTCTAATCGAGGAGGGCGTTCCGGCAGAGATCTCCAATACTGCCGGTACTTATCTCTGTAATCAGACCATGTACTTAGCGTTGCATTATCTGATCACGAAAAAGCGGAACATTCCCGCCGGGTTTATTCACGTCCCTGCGCTCCCGGGACAAGCTGCTGTCGCTAAACACAATATGCCCAGCATGTCCAGCGCAATCGCAGCGACGGGTTTGCAGATTATTCTGGCGCAGACCGCCGCACTTCTATAAAGTGATGGCATTAAATGATATCGTAAAATGATTATATGAAGCGCCTATGTGCCATGGATATGTGACGCGACACTAATATTTCGTGTTACGAGGAATTACCCATTTAATTCAAAAAATACCGGCAAACAGCAAAATGAAAAAAGGATTTTACACGCATACAAAGAATTCCTTAAAAAGAATTCCTTAGCTTTTCAGGGTTCTGATGTTTCTAAACCCGCTAATTCACTAATTCACTAATTCACTAATTCGCTAATTCGCAATTTGCCAATTCGCCGAACTAAATCCGTAACTGCACGTGAACTACGCGCTGAATATCGGGATGGGTCTCTTTCTATATTCGCACAAATCCCGATTTCCAAACTTTTTAGGGAGGTGGGAAATGGCCCTTTACTTGATCAGTTTTAGTAATTAGGATGGAGGGATAGGTTGATGACGAAGAGGTTAGCTATTACACTTACAATGGTATTAGTACTTGCCTTAGCTCTTGTTGCCAATGGTTTTGCTGCGCGCAACCCCCGCGAGATCATCATCGGTATGGCGCAGGAACCCGATACGTTGAACAACATGCTCTCCGATATGTCGGCGACAAGTCAGGCCGTTGGCGGACTTACTGACGATCTGCTTGAGCGTGATGGTAACTGGAAACTGTTCCCGCAGATGGCCACCCAAATTCCGACTATTGAAAACGGTCTTTGGAAAGTGCTTCCTGGTGACAAAATGCAGGTTACCTGGCAGCTTAAAAAAGGCCTGCGTTGGCGCGACGGCAGAGAGATCACTGCCGAGGACTTTGAGTTCACCTGGAAAGTTATCATGAACGACGATCTCGGCGTTCCCAGCCGTGAAGTCAGCGAAATGATCGAGAAATTTGAGATCAAAGACAAATACACATTTGTCCTGCATTTCAAACAGCTCTATCACTTGGCCAACCTTGGTCTTGATTATAATCCGATTCCGAAACATATCTTTGAACCGATTGTTAAGAGTGGTGCCAAAGCATTTGCTGAGGCTGATTTCACCAAGGTGGTCTTTGAAAACGGTCCTTACATGGTTAAAGAATGGGTGCGCGGTAGCCATCTGGTTACTGTTGCAAACCCGAGATACAACGGAACGGAAAAAGCTAAAGTTCAGACCGTCATTTTCCGCTTCATCCCGAACACCAATACTTTGATGGCCAACCTGCTGGCTGGCGCGGTCGATATGCTTACCCCGGTTGGTCTGACATTGGACCAAGGCCTTGCCCTTGACAAGATGATCAGAGATCAAAAACGCGGCACTGACTACGGAGTACAGTTTACGACCGCCCTTACCTGGGAGCACATCGACTTTAACCTCGATAACCCCTGGTTGAAGGATAAGAGAGTACGTCAGGCCCTGGTATATGCCATTGACCGTCAGGCTATGGTGGATGCACTCTTTGAAGGCAAACAGTTTGTGTCACATTCTTATTTGCCTCCGAAGCATTACGGCTATAACCCGAACGTCAAACAATATGAATACAGCCCCGCCAAAGCTGCCGAGCTGCTTGCCGCCGCCGGATGGAAGAAAGGCGCCGATGGCATCATGGAGAATACCAAAGGCGAGAAGATGATCCTGACCATCCATACCACTGCCGGTAACGCAGTCCGTGAAAAAGTCGAAATGATTATTAAGGATCAGTGGAAAAAGATCGGCATCGAGCTGAAGATTGAGAACGTCGCCAGTACCGTTCTCTTCGGCGAAATCAGCCCGAAGCGTGCATACGAGCATATGACCATGTACGCCTGGACAAGTCCGCCAACCACCAACCCGTACGGTTTGTGGGATAGCTCGCAAATTCCGACCGCTGAAAACGCCTATGCCGGACAGAACCGTCCCGGCTGGCGCAACGCGAAGAGCGATGAGCTCTCTCGTGCGATCCTGAAAGAACTCGATGAGAAAAAACGTATTGCCCTGTTCCATGAACACCAGGCATTGTGGTCTGAAGAACTGCCGTCAATCCCCCTCTATTTCAGGGTTGATGTCAGCGCCACCCACAAGAATCTGCAGAACGTGAAGCCGACCGGAAACACCACTCCGATCACTTGGAACGTTCAGAACTGGTCTTGGGCAAACTAATCTCAATCTAAGTACAGAGGTGGCCGGGGAAGCCCCCGGCCACCACTTCTTGTGGTAGCGGAGGGAAAATTATGCAAAGATACCTCATTCGCCGCATTTTACAGATGATACCGCTATTAATCGGTTTGTCCATTTTAATCTTTTTCATTATGTATCTGATGCCTGGCGACCCGATTGACATGTTGGTCATGGGTAACCCCAATCTTAAGGCGGAAGACGTCGCCCGACTCAAGAAAGTCTGGGGTTTCGACCAGCCATTTCTAGTCAGGTATTGGAAATGGCTGAAACAGGCGGTATGGCATAGGGATTTAGGTTTTTCTTATCACTGGAAAATTCCCGTGACGCAGGTTGTCAGTGAGCGGTTGCCAAACACTTTGATTCTGATGTCAGCCTCGTTGGTGCTCAGTCTGTTAATTGCGGTACCTTTAGGTATTTATTCCGCCCGACGGCAATATTCATTTGCGGATTATTTTCTGACGGTCTTAGCCTTTATCGGGCAGGCTATGCCAACATTTTGGTTTGGACTCATGATGATACTGCTTTTTTCGATTTATTTAAAGTCGCCTTCCGGGGGGCCTTTGCTGCCGCCTGGCGGGATGATGGATATCGGTTCCACGGCCAGCTTTTTCAGCTGGGCGCGATTGAAATACTTAATTATGCCTGCATTTGTGCTTGGCCTGCATAATATTACCAGCTGGATGCGGTTTATCCGTTCGACAATGCTGGAGGTAATTAACCAGGATTATATTAGGACGGCCAGGGCGAAAGGGCTAAAAGAGCGCACTGTCATTTATAAGCACGCTTTTCGTAATGCAATGATTCCAATGATTACATTGTTAGCCATGTCGATTCCCAACCTGGTTGGCGGAGCTACCCTGACTGAAACAGTATTTGCCTGGAACGGAATTGGCAGCATGACCTATAACTCTGTTATGAATAAGGACTATTCGGTCGCGATGGCCAGTCTGATGTTCAGCGCCATTATGGTTGTGATCGGAAATTTACTGGCTGATATCTTGTACGCGGTAGTTGATCCCCGCGTCAGATACGACTAAGGGGGTGAGCCGAGATGGAAACAAAACAGCGCAAAGCTAATGCTAATATAAAAGCTAAAGCTACAAAGCCAGCTCAAGCCGTGAACCTCGAAGAGCTTGAAAGTCTCAGCTACCTTCAAATGGCATGGCGGAAGTTCCGCAGGCATAAACTGGCTATTGTAGGCGCAATCATGACAATCATACTTTTAATACTGGCTATTTTTGCACCACTAATCACTCCGTATAGCTTTGAGGAACTTGATTTGGGCAATATGTTTGCTCCGCCAAGCTGGGATCATATCTTCGGTACTGACGAACTGGGTCAGGACGTGTTTACCCGGATACTATACGGCGGCCGTATTTCTTTGCTGGTTGGTTTCGCGTCAGCTTTTACGGCGGTAGTCTTCGGTATTTTGATTGGCTCGCTGGCTGGTTTCTACGGCGGATGGCTTGACAACCTGTTAATGCGTTTTACCGACATGATGATGACCATTCCGACGTTGCCGCTATTGATCGTTCTCTCGAGCCTGCTGGGCGGAAGCGTGGCAAACATTATTTTACTGATGATCATTTTCAGTTGGATGACAACCGCTCGTTTGGTGCGTGGTGCGGTGCTTACCTTTAAACAGCAGGAATTCATTGAAGCCGCACGTGCTCTGGGAGTTAGTTCCGGACGCATTATCTTCCGTCATTTGCTTCCCAACGCCATGGCTCCAGCCGTAGTTTCTGCCACCCTGATGGTTGGCGGTAACATCATTTGGGAGTCATCATTGAGCTTTCTGGGCCTTGGCATTCAGCCGCCCACGCCGAGTTGGGGTAATATGCTGAGTCGGGCACAGGAGTACATTTGGACCGCTCCCTGGTTGGCGGTTTGGCCGGGTTTGTTTATTTTATTTACAGTGCTTGGCTTTAACTTTTTAGGCGACGGACTACGGGATGCACTTGACCCGCGCTCTAAGCTGGGCTAAACCAAAGCTAAGATCTGAAGAGAAAACCTGAAGGGCTGAGAGATTCAGCCCTTTTCTCTTTTACATGAAAAAAATCACCCGGCTCAGCCAGGTGATTTTTTTGATCTCCTTTTAGCAGTTCTCAAGCATTTTGGCCAAGACCGGGTATGAGATGATATTACTGATGTTCTCTACAAAATTGATATTTTCAGGCTTAGCGCTGGCAAGGCCGCCTCGCATGATCACAGGCGTCAGGCCATGGTCCTCGGCACCCCGGTATAGAGGCGTTGGCATACTGTGTTAAAATATTACGGAATTGGGGGCAATCACTGTGCGAACAATTAGTCTTCGGCCCACCGCTGCTGATAAAACTGGGAAGCGCGCTTCCAATCCTTCTCTTTGGTGTCTTTCCCCATACAGCTAACGAAGACAGCAACCATACGAGGGTCGAATTGTGTGCCAGAAGTAAACTCCAACTCACGCAGAGCTTCGGATTGAGAAATAGTCACACGATAGGAGCGGGCGGAAGTCATGGCATCATAACAGTCCGCAATAGCAATGATCCGAGCGGTATACGGTATTTTATTACCCTTTAAGCCTTCCGGATAACCGGTGCCGTCATACCTTTCGTGATGGTACTTAATAATGTCGACCACAGTTTGTGGTAAATTGGCCTTGAGTGCTATTTCATAACCTGCCTGCGCATGCTCTTTAATTACTTCATATTCGTCAGGAGTTAGTGGCCCGCTTTTATCGAGAATTTCATCCCGGATCGCGATTTTGCCGATGTCATGAAAGAGCCCGCCGATTTGTATTTGTTCGATGTCCTTACGGGGAAGCCCAAGTGCTTCGGCCAGCAACACCGCATAATTGGCCACACGATTGGAATGCCTGCCGGTCTCCGGATCACTGAGTTCGCTAATGGAAGTCAGGCTGTTGATCGTCCTTAAATGCGAAGCGTAAAGATTGTCGTACATTATGAGATAGCGGTTGATAAAGATGAAGAGAAACGCCAGGCAGCAATTGAATAGGAGAAACACCGGCAAGGAAGTCATGTAAACATGGGCTAGTATTATACCAACAGAAGGGATTATCACGCAGCTCAGTAAATGCGGACCGGCGATCTTATTAAATGTTTCAAAAAAAGGCACTTTCTTATTGATTAAATGCATTAGGGAAATGGCGCTGATGTTAAGAATCCAGAAGACAAGCGCTGCTGGAAATACCGGATACAGAGGCGGGTAAGCACTGGTTACGCTGCCTGCCAGTTTAAAATAGACCAAGGCAGAGGCATAGGAAGCCAAAGTCAGGTGCCCGACATTGGCTAGAAATTTCCACACATTGCGTTGATGCAGGATATAGTAAACCCCATGACTAATCATAAGGAGGGGCATTAAATAGCGCGGGCCGAACAGAATTAGAAATGCAAATTGCACAATGGTGGCTCCAGCGATGCGGACGCTGTTTTTATAAGTAAAAGCGACAAATGTCTGGATGGCTGAGATCAGAACATACCCGAACCAGACTTCAAAGGTAAGTGGCAATATGTTGAGTGCCGGCAGTGAATTGATAGCGAAATGCAGTACAACGGCAGCCAAAAAGACGGCTGCACAAAAAATGGGGTTTGCATACTTGGACCGGGTCACTTGAATCGCCCCCCAAAGATGTTGTAAGAGAAATTAAGTGAAATTTTAAATATTATTGCTCCTAAAATTCGACATCAATTATTTTTTTCCTGCGAAATTCCTGCAAAAACCGGTCGGGATATTCCCCGTGCCGTGGCCTGGGACAGATGAACCGTCCCCGCGTCATGGCCTCGCATCATGGCGCAGAACGCATTCGCGGGAAAAGTATCCCTATTATGCAGGGATTGATGAATATATGCAGAAATATTGTTTGGTGGGACGATGGGGGTTGGCAAATGGATCTGTTTGAATACCATGCCGCGCAGCAACGCAAAAAAGAAGCTCCGTTAGCTGATCGGATGCGTCCGCGCACGTTGGACGAATTTATTGGTCAAGAGCACATCGTTGGCCAGGGGCGGCTGCTCAGGCGGGCAATAGAAGCCGACAGAATTACATCGTTAATTTTCTACGGCCCGCCTGGTACTGGAAAAACAACATTAGCTCGTATTATCGCCAACCATACGGCGTCCTTTTTCGAATCTTTGAATGCCGTTTCTTCAGGCGTGGCTGATTTGCGCAGAGTAGTCAGTGAAGCCCAGGAACGCTATAAACTTCACGGAAAACGTACGATTATTTTTGTAGATGAAATTCATCGTTTTAATCGCGCACAGCAGGATGCGTTGTTGCCAGCTGTCGAAGACGGCACCATTATCCTAATTGGCGCCACGACCGAAAACCCGTTTTTTGAAATAAACTCGCCATTAATTTCGCGGTCGCGGATCTTCCGCTTAGAACCGCTTTCAGGAGAGGGTATTCTACGGATCCTTGCGGCAGCTCTGGATGATTCGGAACGCGGCCTGGCTCGTTTCAAGCCGGTTGTGGATGAGACTGCCCTGCAGCATCTCGCCAACATCGCAGACGGCGATGCCAGGGTGGCACTGAATGCGCTGGAATTGGCCGTACTGACTACTGAAGCGGACGCTTCCGGTCAACGGCATGTTACGCTGGAGATTGCGGAAGAATCCATTCAGAGACGCCAAATCCGCTACGACAAGACTGGCGATAATCATTACGATGTGATCTCAGCATTTATTAAAAGTATGCGCGGTTCAGACCCTGATGCCGCCGTTTATTGGCTGGCTAGAATGATCGAGGCGGGGGAAGATGCTCGATTTATCGCGCGCCGAATTGTGGTACATGCCGCGGAAGATGTCGGAATGGCTGATCCGATGGCTTTGGTGCTAGCGGTTTCCGCCGCACAGGCTGTTGAATTCATCGGCCTTCCCGAAGCGCGGATTCCTCTGGCGCAGGCTGCAATCTATATAGCGTGCGCACACAAAAGCAACTCTACGGTCAACGCCATTGACAGTGCTCTGAAAGCAGTTCGTGACGAGCCTAATTCTGCGGTACCCGCCCATCTAAAGGATGCTTCCTACGCTGGTGCGGCCAGATTGGGCCACGGGGTTGATTATCAGTATCCGCATAACTTCCCGGAGCATTTTGTTCTGCAGCAATATCTGCCCGGGGCAATGGTCACGAAACAGTTTTATCTACCTTCAGAAAACGGCGCCGAGGCTAAAGTCAAAGAGCGACTCACCCGGCTTTGGCAAGACGATAAATAGCCGTTTGCTAAATACAAACACAGGAGGGTATAATTATGGACAACATTAAGGTCATTCAATGGGGTTTAGGTGCCATGGGCGGTGGCATGGCACGGTTGATGCTCGAAAAAAAGGGATTAGAAATTGTGGCCGCGATCGATCTGGATCCCGCCAAAGTCGGCAAAGACGTTGGTGAAGTGCTGGAGACCGGCAAAAAGGCTGGAGTAAAAGTCAGCGGCAACCCGGATGAGGTATTTGGCCATGTGAAAGCTGATTTGGCCATCATCGCGACCGGTTCTTTTACCAAAGAAGTATTCCCGTTAATTGAGAAAGCTGTGCGGGCCAAAACGAATGTAATCTGTATTGCTGAGCAAATGTCCTATCCGGCGGCACAGGAACCAGAATTAGCTGAAAAGATCAACCGCCTGGCCACTGAGAACGGTGTCACTGTACTGGGCACCGGCATTAATCCCGGTTTTGTACTGGATACGCTCATCATTGCTTTGACTGGCGTCTGTCTGGATGTAACCAAAATACGGGCAGCCCGTATTAATGACCTATCTCCTTTCGGCCCAACCGTCATGAAGACACAGGGTGTCGGCACGACTCCCGAAGAGTTCAACAAAGGGATTAAAGACGGAAGCATCGTTGGCCATGTCGGTTTTGAGGAATCATTACATATGATTGCCGCCGCTTTAGGATGGCAGCTGGATGAGATCAAGCAAACCCGTGAGCCGATTATCAGCAATGTCTACCGCGAAACCAAATATGTTAAGGTCGAAAAAGGTAACGTCGCCGGATGCCGTCATATTGCACATGGCTATATGAATGGCAAGCCAGTCATCGAACTGGAGCATCCCCAACAGGTGCTGCCAAATCTGGAAGGCGTCAATACTGGAGACTATATCTGGATTGAAGGCACTCCCGCTATTAACATGGCGATTAAACCGGAAATTCCAGGCGGTCTTGGCACGATTGCCATGGCAGTCAATATGATTCCGAAAGTCATTGCTGCGCAGCCAGGACTGGTCAGCATGAAGGATCTGCCGGTGCCGTCGGCCGTGTTGGGCGACTTCAGAAAGCTCGGCATTGCGAAGTAGCTTTTATTCAGGCGTGCATACCGGCGCATACCGTCGCATAACAGATAAAGGCGGATGCGCCGTCTTTTATTCCCCGATTTCATGGGACCGTCTGGTTTGCGATCCATGAATAAGTTAGGGTAACATTGAATGGGAGAATCGCCTTTTTTGGATCCGATTAAAACAGATGGGGGTGCAACTAATGAAAGAGATTCCCGCAGGTTCCTGGGTTTTAGTACACTCGATCATACTGGAACCAGAACAGAGGGCACCCCAGGTACCTGCAGATACGAAAAAGGTTCCTTTGGAAATGTGGGTTAAAGGCTACTTGGAGAAAGCGGCCCTTCCGGGTGATTCCGTAACGGTTAAGACATTTACCGGACGTATGGTTACCGGAAAATTAGTGGAAGCTAACCCGGCTTATAATCACAGTTTCGGATTTGTGCCCGAGTTGCAGAGAATCGGCGGCGAACTGCGCGCAATGCTTGCGGAGAGTGCCGGTGCTGGAAAGGGGAGCAAATCTGATGGATAATAGTTATCAAGCAGTTATGGCGCGTAATAATGAAATCATGCTGCGTTCAGTTGGTATGGACTACAGTAAGTTCAATACCGGCAAAATCGCGTTTGACTACGAAGGCATGATGGCTCAAGCCGGCTATTCTTTGGACGAGGTCATCCGGATTCAGGGCGAGACTGGAGTCGGCAATACACCAATATACGAGCTTCGTAATCTTACCGAGCTGGTGCGGCGCACAGCCCCGCGTGGCAAAGGTGCCCGTATCCTGATCAAAGATGAAGCCGCTAATCCGTCCGGAAGCTTTAAGGCGCGCCGCGCTTCCGTTTCCGTATATCACGCCAAAAAACTGGGTTACAAAGGCCTCATCTCAGCTACCAGCGGTAACTATGGCGCGGCCGTCGCCTCGCAGGCTGCTAAGAAGGGTCTGGGCTGCATTGTTGTGCAGGAAGTCTTTGATAGCCGCGGCATTGGACAGCCGGAAATTCTCGAAAAAGGCCGTGCCTGTGAAGCCTACGGCGCGGAAGTTGTCCAGCTTACGGTCGGGCCCGAATTGTTCTATGTATTTTTGAGACTGCTCGAAGAAACGGGCTATTTTAATGCTTCGCTTTATACTCCATTCGCAATTTCCGGCATCGAGACGCTCGGCAGCGAGGTTGCGGGGCAGATTCGCGAAAAGTATGGCCAGGATCCGGATGCCGTGATTATCACCCATGCCGGAGGTGGCAATGTCACCGGTACCGCGCGCGGTCTGCTTAAAGCCGGCTGCAAGAACACCAAAGTTATTGGGGCCAGTGTCGACTTGTCTGGGCTGCACATGGCCAGCGACGGCGACTTTAACCGCAAATCATTCACCACCGGTCATACCGGATTTGGCGTACCATTCCTTACGTGGCCTGATCGCGCAGATGTTCCCAAAAATGCTGCCAGAGCGCTGCGTTACCTAGACCGTTACGTCACAGTCACACAGGGTGAAGTCTTTTATGTTACCGAAGCATTGGCACAATTGGAAGGTCTGGAACGCGGGCCGGCTGGAAACACTTCGTTGGCGGCCGCTTTGGCGATTGCTCGTGAAATGGATCGCGAGCAAATCGTGGTGGTGCAAGAAACTGAGTACACCGGAGCAGGTAAGCATCCGACCGCCCAATTATCATTCGCTAGGCAGCAGGGTATCGAAATCAGAAGAGGCGATCCGCGGGAGAATGTCCCCGGCAAAGCCATTGTGCTGCCGACTAATCCGGGACAGATCAGCGTAGTGGATTATGACTTGAATTCGGCACGGCGCTCATACCTCCGCAAAGCGACGGAAGGGTATACCGTTGAAGATTTGGATCAAGTTGACCTGGAGTTCTTAGCGGATGAAACCCGCTGGAGCAAAGAAAAGGTTATTGAGGAAATCAGGCATGGTTTGCAGCGCTAAGCGCGGCATGCTTATCATCATTATTATGAACAAAGGGGAGTGCGGAGATGATTCGGGAAGACGATTTTTCTGAAAGGCGCAAAAAACTGAGCGGATTAAGCGACGTAGAATTAGAGGCGCGTTTTTGGTCACTAACTGATGAGATCATGCAGCCGCTGATCGACTTGGCTAAAACGCACACGTCTCCGTCGATTGAACGGTCAATTCTTTTGCGGATGGGTTTTTCCAGTATTGAGGCCAAAGCGATCGTCGATCGTTGCGCTGAAAAAGGTCTCTTAGGCAAAGGTGCCGGCCATGCGGTTTGGAAAGTAGCACAAGACCGCAATATTCCGATCCGGACTGCCGGTTTGGAACTGGCCGAGGGCAAACACTGGGATAATCTAACCTTTGGAAAGTGAGGGTAAGGCATGAAACTGAAAGCTGATGAAAAGTTAAATGTCGCGGAAATATTAAAAGACCTTGAAAGCTACAGGCCGCGCCGTAAGGGTTGGACTTGGCGCGAGAGTCTTGCACCTGACACCAGGATTGGATTATTCGAATATCGTCAGGTTTCCAAAGATCTGAAACAGGGCATTCCAATGCCGGCTGCCAAAAGTTTTGGCGGTATCAACCCGCAGCCAGATTGCGTGATTACAACCGAGATTGCTTCCGGCCGTTTTGAAGATGACTTAAGAAGGATGCGTATGGCTGCCTGGCATGGCGCCGATCATATTATGGTAATTCGCACCGCCGGCCAGAGCCATTTTGACGGTTTGATTGAAGGGACTCCCGAAGGCGTGGGCGGCGTTCCAATTACCCGCAAGCAACTACGGGCCACCCGTAAAGCGCTCGACTTTATTGAAGACGAAGTCGGCCGTCCCATCAATTTTCACTCTTACGTCAGCGGCGTCGCTGGACCAGAAGTCGGAGTCTTATTTGCTGAAGAAGGGGTCAATGGAGCTCACCAGGATCCCCAGTACAATGTGCTTTATCGCAATGTGAATATGGTGCGTTCCTTCGTTGATGCTGCGGAAGCCAAATGCCTAATGGCGGATGCCGGTATGGCCCAGATCGACGGCGCCCATAATGCTAACGCCACAGCCCGCGATGCTTGGAAAGTCATGCCGGAGCTGATGGTCCAGCACGCCTTGAACTCTTCTTTCTCAGTGCAAGCCGGTATGGCGAAGGATAAGATTTGTCTGTCTACAGTGCCTCCAGATGTCGCACCGCTCCCGGCGATGCGGATGGACCTGCCGTATGCTGTAGCCTTGCGCGATTTATTCAAAGGCTACCGGATGCGCGCTCAAATGAACACCAAGTATATGGAGTCCGATACTCGTGACGCGACGGTCAGTCATACACTGAACCTGATGCTGTCGCGTTTGACCAGTGCCGATATTCAAAGCACCATTACTCCGGACGAAGGCCGCAATGTTCCCTGGCATTACAATAACATTGCCGCTTTGAACACCGCCAACCAAATGTTGATTGGGTTGGATGGCATTCTGGAAATGGTGGAGCTGAAAAAAGACGGCCCGTTGCCAGAGACAGTGCGTGAGCTCAAAGAGCGTGCTGTGCTGTTCTTAGAACAAATCAAGGAAATGGGCGGTTATTTCGCAGCTGTCGAAGCCGGCATGTTTGTTGATTCCGGTATGTTCCCGGAGCGCAACGGCGACGGCATTAAGCGTCAGATCGACGGTGGCGTGGGTGCCAACAGTGTCGTAGCCCGGGACGCCGATTATTTCGCCCCGGTCTGTTCGCACTTTGGTAACAACCATGTTCCGTCCCAATATAAGAGTGCTTGCGAAGCGATTGGCGGATGTACACTCTGCCGTCCGGAAAAAATCGTTTACATCAATGAGCTTGATGAAGAGGATTGCGTAGACCGCAGAATGGCCGAATTCCAAGATCACCAGGCTAAGAACATGATTCGCCCGGAAGTCCAGTGGTATGGTGACGGCTATGTAGTCGTCGGAATGTTTGTGCCGGTTGATGAACGCACCGCTGAATTCGCGGCGCTGGAAATTGCCAAACGTATGAATCTTGAAGAAGCCGAAGTGATTCATAAGGGCGTTATGCATCCTTCGGAAGGCACATTTGTGGAAGTGAAAGGCAGATTCTTGCAGGATATTGATCCGAAGAGCCTTGTCATTCCGAAGAAAGTAGTTACTTTATCGGACGATGAAATTCGCAAAGACATCAAAGCCCGCCCGCTGAAAATCGTGGCTGCGACCGTAGGACAGGATGAACACTCGGTCGGTATGCGCGAAATCATTGATATTAAACACGGCGGCATTGAAGGTTTTGGAGTGGAATGCTTGTATCTTGGTACTTCGGTGCCTGTGGAAAAAGCAGTCGACGCCGCGATTGAGTCCAATGCTGACGCGATTCTGATTTCCACGATTATTACTCATGCCGATATTCACCGCACCAATATGAAACGGCTCGATCAACTCTGCCGCGAAAAAGGTGTCCGGGATCGCCTGATGCTGGTAGCCGGCGGTACTCAGATTACGAACGAAATTGCGGTTGAGTCCGGTATGGACGCCGGTTTCGGACGCGGTACCAAAGGCATTAACGTAGCCAGTTTCCTGGTTGAGCGGCGCCGTAAAATGAGTGCGGCCAAAAAATAAATGCACGCGCATCGGAGCCAATCGGGGCCAATATTGGCCAACAAATAAGGGGCGAACAGATTTGAGACGCATTGACCTTTTGGCTGCCGAAATTGGCAGCACGACAACCGTAGTCAGCGCTTTTGACAAACTCGCAACCAGTGATCCTGTTTTTCTGGGTCAGGGGGTTGGTTCAACTACTGTTGTCGAAGGCGATGTCCGGATAGGGCTCAATGCGGCGATGGCAGATCTGTCTACCCGAATCGGATCTTTTGAACCAGACCGCATTGCCGCGACTTCAAGCGCGGCAGGCGGTTTGGTGATGACAGTGCACGGACTTGTTTATGACATGACTGTCAAAGCAGCCAAAGAAGCTGCCTTGGGAGCAGGCGGAGTCATCCGCATGGTGACTGCCGGCCGCATCCGTCCTGAGACGACAGAAGAGATTCTAAAAATCAGTCCGCGCATTATCATTTTAGCCGGCGGGGTTGATTACGGTGAAGAAGAGATCATTTTGGAAAACGCCCGGTTTTTGGCAGCTTTGCCATTGAGTGTTCCGATCGTATACGCCGGGAACAGCGCGATTCAAAAACAGGTGTCTGCCATTCTCCGCGCAGGCGGCAAAGAAGAACTGATCTTGCCGAACGTCTATCCCCGCATAGATGAATTAAACATTGAGCCGGCGCGCAAGTTGATCGTAAAGCTTTTTGAAGAGAAGATTACACAGGCACCGGGCATGTCCCATATTAAAGAGATGGTGAATGGCCATTTGAAACCGACGCCTGGAGCAGTGATGGATGCTGCGGTGCTGCTGCAGAAGACATTGGGAGATTTGATGGTGCTCGATGTCGGCGGTGCCACTACGGATGTCCATTCCGTGGCAGAAGGCAGCTCGGAGATTCGCGACAAAATGATTAGCCCCGAGCCTTTTGCCAAACGTACCGTGGAAGGTGACTTGGGCGTCTACATTAATGCCCGTAATGTTGCTGAAACAGCCGGATTTGATGCTCTGCAGGCTGCTACCGGCCTGGATCTCGAAAGCGAGTTGGAGCGTCTACGCCCGATTCCGACTGATGACGGCATGCGCCGGTTTGTGGAAGCACTGACTTTGGCAGCGGCAAAAGAAGCGGTTAATCGTCATGTCGGCCGGATTAGGTATCTCTATACTCCCAGCGGCAGAGTGACGGTAGCTTCCGGGAAAGATTTAACTACTGTCAAGTGGATCATCGGAACAGGCGGCGCTTTGACCAGATTGGATATCGGAGCGCGTTTGGAAAATGCCCTCCGTCGGCGCCCGGAAACCGGCGAACTACTGCCGGAATTTCCGCAGTTCCTGACCGACAGCGACTACATTCTGGCAGCAATTGGCTTAATCGCGGAAGATTATCCGGATGCTGCCACGGCATTGATGCTTAAGAGCTTTAGGATGCGGAGGGATATTAGTGGCAGCTAATCCAAGACTGGAGATTAATGTTGGCAAAATTGCCGGTAATACTGCGCAAGTTGCTCAGAAAGCCGGTGCCAACGGTGTTAATATTGTCGGGGTTACGAAAGTATGCTGTGGTGCCCCGGAAGTGGCGCGGGCCGTTAAGCAGGGCGGTGCCGCCATGCTGGGCGACTCCCGTTTGGAGAACATCGCCCGTATGAAAGAGGCCGGAATCCCCGGGCCTTATATGCTGATTCGAATACCGATGCAAAGTGCCGCGGCGGAAACAGTCCGTCTGGCAGATTATTGTCTGCTATCTGATGTGGTAACGGGAAGGATTCTGGGAGCGGAAGCCCGGCGACAGGGAAAGACGATGCATGTAATTATCATGGTGGATGTCGGCGACTTGCGGGAAGGCTTTTGGCCCAACCAGATTCCGGGCGCTGTTACTGAACTGGCTGCTGTGGAAGGGCTGGCAATCGCTGGCCTGGGGGTCAATCTGACCTGTTACGGAGCGATCAGTCCCGATGAGAACAATTTGGGATTGCTAATCAGTTTGGCTGAGGAAATCAGAAAGAACAACAAACTGGAATTGCCGATCATTTCCGGCGGTAATTCGAGTAGTCTGGGAATGCTGTGGGAAGGCAAGCTACCAGGCGGCATTAACCAGTTACGCATTGGTGAAGGGATCATGCTTGGCTGCGAGACTCTGGAACGCGCACCGCTGCCAGGATTACATACCGACGTCTTTACGGCCGTCGCCGAAATTGTCGAGGTGCGTGAAAAACCGTCGCTACCGATTGGCCGTATTGCACAGGATGTCTTTGGGAATGTACCTGTATTTGAAGACCGCGGCATTCACCAGCGCGCCATACTTGCACTGGGACGCCAGGATGTTATTTTTGATGGATTGCAGCCTTTAGACGCCGGTGTTGAAATTTTGGGTGGTTCCAGTGATCACTTGTTGGTCGAGATTAGTGGAAGAAAGGCAGCAGTAGGGGAAGAACTGCGTTTCCGTCCGGATTATGGTGCTGTGTTAACCCTCAATACTTCGCCATATGTACAGAAAGTTTATTTTAGCTAAGCGCAACGAAAAGTGGCACTTTGTGGATGCACTTCGTGGATGCAACAAGGGAGGAAAAGAAAGTGGCGGAAAGGCTGGTAGTGGCCTTCGGCGGCAATGCTATTTTGCAGCCGAAGCAAAAGGGCACGGCCGAAGAACAGTTTGAAAATGTCAGAACAGCTTGTCAAGCTTTGGTAGGGTTGGTCAAGTCCGGTGCGGAATTGATTCTAACACACGGCAATGGACCGCAGGTCGGTAACATCTTGCTTCAGAATGAAGCTGGCAAGGATATTGTTCCTGCCATGCCACTCGACATTTGCGGCTCAAAAACCCAAGGATTTATCGGTTACATGATTCAACAGAGTTTTGTAAATGAATTACGAGCTGCGGGTCTGTCCAATGAGGTCGCCACTGTAGTGACGCAGGTAGTCGTCAGCGAAGAAGATCCGGCATTTGCCAATCCGACCAAACCAATTGGCCCTTTCTATTCCGAAGGTGAGGCCCGCCAGATTATGACCGCCAAAGGCTTTGTGATGAAAGAGGATGCCGGGCGTGGCTGGCGCCGAGTAGTGCCTTCTCCGGATCCGCAGGAGATCCTCGAGAAAAATGTTATTGCCACGCTGGTGAAGAATGGTGTGATTGTTGTGGCCTCCGGCGGCGGCGGGATTCCCGTAGTGCGCAAACAAGGCCGGATCGCGGGAGTAGAAGCCGTGATTGACAAGGATCTCGCCGGGCAAAGGCTGGCTCTGGACGTGCAGGCTGATACATTTGTAATCCTGACCGATGTGCAGCAAGTGGCATTGAACTACGGGCAGCCCAATCAGACCTTTATTTCGGAGATGACGTTAGCTGAGGCTAAGCGTTATCAAGCAGAAAAGCATTTTAAGGCCGGCAGTATGGGACCCAAAGTCCAAGCGGCCGTCAGGTTTGTGGAAACCGGCGGAAAACGGGCCATTATTGGCTCTCTGGCGCAGGTGGAAGCCGCCCTGCAGGGCAAGGCGGGCACGATTATTACGCATTAAAGAGATTACCTGGTCAAAATAAATCAACCAAAATTTTAAGGAGTGTGTTAGTTATGCCGATTAGTTTAAAGGGACGCGATTTTCTGACCCTCAAGGATTTCACCCCCGAAGAGATTGCCTATCTTCTGGAGCTGTCCGCGGCTCTCAAGCTCAAGAAGAAGATGGGGATCAAAGGCGATCTGCTGGAAGGAAAGAACATTGCCTTAATCTTTGAAAAGCCCTCCACCAGAACCCGCTGCTCCTTTACAGTGGCGTGCGTGGACGAAGGTGGGCATCCCGAGTATTTGGGTAAAAACGACATTCAGTTGGGCAAGAAAGAATCTGTGGCAGATACCGCCAGAGTGCTCGAGCGCATGTTTGATGGTATCGAATTCCGAGGCTTCAGCCACGATCATGTGGAAGGCCTTGCGAAATACGCTTCGGTTCCGATTTGGAACGGCTTAACCGATTTTGATCATCCCACCCAGGTACTGGCCGACTTCCTGACCATTCAGGAATACCTCGGCGGTTTGGGCGGCGTGCGTTTCGTCTACACCGGTGACGGCCGCAATAACATGGCTAACGCCCTGATGATTGGTGCCGCCAAAATGGGTATGGATTTCGTAATCTTGGCACCCAAGAGCTATAGCTATACTGATGAGAACGGCAAGAATGTTGCAGTGTCACTGTTCCCAGAGGAAGAGTTGACCGCCTACTGCCGGAAAATTGCTGAGGAGACTGGTGCCTCCATTACGATCACTGACGATATCGCCGCTGTGGAAGAAGCCGACGTCATCTACACGGATGTCTGGGTATCCATGGGCGAAGAAAACAATCCAGGCATGAAAGAAAGAGTCGCAGCTCTGAAACCTTACCAGGTGAATATGGAGATGCTCGAGCGTACCGGTAACCCCGATGTATTGTTCATGCATTGTCTGCCTGCATTCCACGGTGCCGGCATGAAAGAAGAAGAAGTCACTGACGAAGTTTTCGAGAGCAAGAATTCGGTTGTGTTTGACGAAGCCGAAAACCGCATGCACACCATTAAAGCGGTCATGGTCGCCACCCTCGGCAAATAAAGGCGAATCCCGACGAATCAAAACGGAGGCGAATCAAGGCCCAAAAAGAGCCTTATTCCAATAAACTTCAAGAGGAGGAACAATTCTAATGGCCAAACGTCAAAAAGTATTGATTCTTGGAGCCGCCGGACGCGATTTCCACAACTTTAATGTCTATTTCCGCGACAACGAAGATTACGAAGTTGTGGCTTTTACAGCGACTCAAATTCCTGACATCCAGGGCCGCAAATACCCCGCGGTACTGGCAGGAAAGCTCTATCCGAAAGGGATCGACATTGTCGACGAGTCTGAAATGGTCGATCTGATTAAGAAACACCACGTAGACTTAGTAGTATTTGCTTACAGTGACGTGACTCACGAAAAGCTCATGCACATAGGCTCCACCGCGATGGCTGCCGGTGCGGACTTTATGATGATGGGCCCCGATCACACCATGGTTAAGAGCACCAAACCGGTTATCGCTGTTACCGCAGTACGTACCGGTGTTGGCAAGAGCCAGACCACCCGCCGGGTTGCGGAGATCCTCCAGGGAATGGGCAAGAAGGTTGTTGCCATCCGTCACCCGATGCCGTATGGCGATCTCGCCAAACAGGCTGTCCAGCGCTTTGCCAGCTATGCTGACCTCGACAAGCATGAGACCACCATTGAAGAGCGCGAAGAGTACGAGCCCCATATCGATAAGGGTATCGTCGTATACGCCGGTGTCGATTATGAAGCTATTCTTCGTGAAGCCGAAAAGGAAGCCGATGTAATCCTGTGGGACGGCGGTAACAACGACATTCCGTTCTACAAATCCGATCTGCACATTCTGTTGGTTGACCCGCACCGCGCTGGGCACGAAGTCAAATACCATCCCGGTGAAACCAATCTCAGAATGGCTGACGTCGTCGTCATCAATAAGATTGACACTGCTTCTGCTGAGGGCATTGATCAGGTTCGCCAGAGCGCGGCCAGGGTTAACCCGAAGGCTGTCGTCGTTGACGCTGCCAGCCCCATTTTCGTGGAGAATGGCGAGCAAATCAGAGGCAAGAGAGTCTTGGTTATTGAAGACGGCCCGACATTGACCCATGGCGAAATGAAGTATGGTGCTGGTATTGTTGCCGCTAAGAAATACGGCGCTGCTGAATTAGTAGATCCCCGCCCGTACGCAGTTGGCAGCATTGACTTTACCTTCAAAAAGTACCCCGGCATCGGAACACTGCTACCGGCAATGGGTTATGGCAAACAGCAAATGCGTGACTTGGAAGCCACAATCGATAAGACCGATTGCGACTTGGTCATCAGCGCTACCCCGATTGATATCACTAGGGTTATCAAGGTGAAAAAACCAATGCTCAGAGTCGGATATGAGCTTCAGGAAATCGGAACTCCGAATCTGAAACAGATTATTGAGAAATTCTTCAATAAATAAATCTGTTTGGTATGATTTTCGGTAAGTCCGGTGAGCTGATGGTAATTCAGCAAGCATAAATGAGCCCGGGAGCAAAGGCTGCCTGCGTTTTTGCAGGCGGCCTTTGCTGTTTTTCGTCATAACCACCGCGGTAGTAGCTTAGAAATTCCCGAATTTTTCACTAATGGCGACCTTTTCCGGCAGGAAATGCTTTTTGTCATGTTGAACCATATGCCATTGTAATTCCCCAACCGGTCGATTACCGGAAGAGGGGTTTGGGTAAGAAGAGGTGCTTATAAATGGATATCTTTGCAAAATGCCAGGAATTTACGGCAGCCAAGGAACTCAAGGAAGCAGGCGGTTATCCTTATTTTATACCGCTGGATGAAACAGAAGGCACTGAAGTTACGATTAATGGACAGCGTCTGATCATGATTGGCAGTAACAATTATCTGGGGTTGACTACAGATCCGCGCGTGCGCGCAGCCGCCATCGAAGCCATCCACAGATTCGGAACCAGTTGTACAGGGTCGCGGTTCTTAAACGGTAACCTCCAAATGCACATTGAACTCGAACAGCGCTTGGCCAATTTTGTGGGGAAAGAAGCAGCGCTCGTTTTTTCAACCGGCATGCAAGTCAATTTGGGCACGATTTCTGCGATTGTTGGCCGCGGGGATATCGTGATTACCGATCGCGATGATCACGCCAGCATTGTGGATGGTTGTCGGCTCTCCTTCGGTCAAATGAAACGTTACCGGCATAATGATATGGCTGATTTGGAGCGCGTGTTGAAACAATGTGATCCAAAAGCCGGCAAGCTGTTAGTCGTTGACGGCCTTTTTAGTATGGAGGGCGATATCGCGCCGCTACCGGAGATGGTGCCACTTTGCCGTAAATACGGCGCCCGCCTGATGTGCGACGATGCGCACGCTCTGGGCGTTTTAGGTCAGGGTCGGGGAACGGCTGCACATTTTGGTATGACTGCAGATGTGGATCTGATTATGAGTACTTTCAGCAAATCATTTGCTTCTCTGGGTGGCTTTATTGCTGGGGATGAAGTTGTGATTCACTATATTCAACACCATGCCAGATCACTGATTTTCAGCGCCAGTATTCCTCCGGCAAGCGCAGCCGCAGCTTTGGCGGCACTTGATATTCTGGAGAAAGAGCCGGAAAGAGTGGAACGCTTGCACCATAACGCTGAAAAAATGAGAGCCGGGTTTAGGGCGTTGGGCTTGGACACTGGCAATAGTGTTACGCCCGTAATTCCCATTATTATCGGCGATGATCAAAAGACTTTTGCGGTCTGGAAAGCCCTATTTGAAGCTGGCGTTTTTACCAATCCCGTGATCAGTCCGGCAGTTGCCCCAGGGCATTCGCTGCTAAGAACGAGTTATATGGCGACTCATACTGATGAACAACTGGATAGAGTGCTGGAGATTTTTGCAGAAGTGCTAAAACAGATCGATTTCCGTCACCAACCCGACGCATCGCTGGAGGCTGCAGCCAGCGCCGATTAGTTGAGCGATGCAGGCACCATTCATAAACCCGCGACCTGCAAAGGTTTAGCGGGTTTTTTTATTGTGTTTAAGAGACTGCGAGTCATACATTGACAGGCGGGGAAAGATATGCTAGAGTGAGATTGCAAACCCGACTAAACCACTCGGGATTGATCAACGACAAGAATTTGGGAGGCGGGGGGCAGGCATAATGAAACTGACGACCCGCGGCGAATACGGCGTTTTGGCCATGCATGATCTGGCCATGCATTATGGCACGGGTCCTGTTGCGTTAAAGGTCATCGCCGCGAGACAGGGAATTTCCGAGCATTATCTGGAGCAGTTAATGCGCCCGCTGCGACAGGATGGACTAGTGCGTAGTGTGCGTGGAGCACAGGGCGGCTACGAGTTGGCGCGCGCTCCTGCCGAAATATCAGTTGGCGATATTTTGAGGGTAGTGGAAGGTCCGCTTTCAACACTTGAGTGTGTTGCAGACGGCGCTTCCTGCAAAAGGTCTGCCAAATGTGCGGCCAGAAGCGTCTGGGAACTGCTTGATCGTAAGATTAACGATGTGCTTGATTCGACGACCCTGCATCATCTGTGTACCGGAACGGTCGGGCAAGAGTAAGCTGAAGGAGTGCGAACTGGGAATGACGAAGCGAATTTACATGGACCATGCTGCCACTACACCGCTGCATCCTGAAGTGCTGGCGGCAATGATGCCGTATCTGACTGAACTTTATGGGAATCCTTCCAGTATTCATAGCTTTGGTCGGGAAACGCGCCAGGCAATTGATACTGCCAGAGATACGATCGCGGAAAATCTCGGTGCGGCTGACGCATCTGAAATAATCTTTACCGGAAGCGGATCTGAATCCGACAACTTTGCCATCAAAGGCACGGCCTTTGCGCTGAAGGAAAAGGGGAATCATATTATTACTTCAGCGATCGAGCACCATGCGGTTTTGGATACCTGCAAATGGCTTGAAAAACAAGGATTCCGGGTGACCTACCTGCCGGTGGACGCCTATGGATTAGTTGATCCGGCGCGCGCAGCTAAGGCAATCACTAATGAAACGATCCTGATGTCAGTGCATTATGCTAATAACGAGATCGGTACGATCGAGCCTATTGAAGAGCTGGGAGAGATTGCCCGGGCGAAAGGAATTCTGTTTCATACGGATGCTGTTCAAGCCATTGGCAGCTTACCATTGCGGTTGAAAGACATGCCTGTTGATATGGTGTCGTTTTCCGCGCATAAGTTCTATGGCCCTAAAGGAATCGGCGGCCTATATCTGCGCAACGGGACCCGCCCCATACAGTTGATTCACGGGGGCGCTCAGGAAAGAAACCGGCGCGCCGGAACAGAGAACGTTGCCGGGATTGTGGGTATGGCTGAGGCGCTCAAGCTGGCGCTGAACGGCATGGAGGACCGCAATATCAGAATTGCTGAATTGAGGGACCGCTTGATTCAAGGCGTTTTCAATCAGATCGATCATGTCAGGCTCAATGGACATCCTGCCAGACGTTTGCCTGGCAATAGCAGTTTTTGTTTCCAATACATCGAAGGCGAATCGCTGCTGCTTAATCTTGACCTGCAGGGCATCGCTGGTTCGAGTGGATCTGCTTGTACCTCTGGCTCGCTGGAACCGTCCCATGTTTTGCTGGCGCTCGGTTTGTCACATGAAATTGCTCACGGTTCATTACGTCTGACATTGGGGAGCGCGACCACGAGTGAAGAAATTGATCATATATTGGCGGTTTTGCCGGGCATTGTTGCCAAATTGCGTGATATGTCGCCGTTATTCAACGTGAAAGGTGTAGGTGAGGCAGTATGTACAGCCAAAAAGTGATGGATCATTTTTCAAACCCGCGCAATGTGGGAGAGCTTTCGGATGCTAATGGTATTGGTGAGGTTGGCAACCCGACTTGCGGTGATATCATGAAAATGTATATCAAAGTTGAAGACGGTCGTATTGCCGATATCCGTTTTAAGACTTTCGGCTGCGGTGCGGCGATCGCTACCAGCAGTATGGTTACCGAAATGGTCAAAGGTAAGACTTTGGAGGAAGCGCTGGCAGTGACCAATAAAGACGTAGCGGAAGAACTGGGTGGTCTGCCTGCGCCTAAACTGCATTGTTCGAATCTGGCGGCGGATGCCCTGCATAAGGCGATCGACGACTATCGGGAGCGCAGGGCGGCGGGAGCGGAACCGGGACGGGAAGAGGGAACGGAACCGGAATCCGGACGGGGATCGGCAGAGGCATGAAGCAGAGGCGCGTTCTGGTTGCCATGAGCGGTGGCGTGGACAGTTCCCTGGCTGCTGTATTGCTGAAAGAACAAGGCTACGACGTGATTGGTGCAACGATGCAGCTTTGGCCATCCTTCCTGCCGGATCCTGAGGAGGACGGCGGCTGTTGCTCGCTTTCTGCAGTAGAGGATGCCCGCCGGGTGGCCAGTAAAATTGGCATTCCATTTTATGTAGTCAATTTTCAGGACCTTTTCCAGAAAGAAGTCATTGACCGTTTTGTTGATGAATACGCCGCCGGGCGGACGCCTAATCCCTGCATCGTCTGCAATACCTATGTTAAATTCGGAGCGCTGCTTCACAAAGCGCGCCAACTGGGTGCAGATTATCTGGCGACCGGGCATTATGCGCGGGTCGAAAGCGGCCACCGCTTTTTGTTGCGCAAGGCAATTGATGCCAGCAAAGACCAGACATATGCCCTTTATGGACTGACTCAGGATCAATTGGCCGCCACTTTGTTTCCGCTGGGTAATCTGCACAAATCTGAAACGCGTCATTTGGCTGCGACACACGGTTTGGCTGTGGCTGATAAGCCCGATAGCCAGGAAATCTGTTTCGTTCACGGGGATTATCGGGATTTTCTGAAGTCATATCGCCCAGAGCTGAGCAAACCCGGGGAGATTGTCGACCTGAGCGGTAAGGTGGTCGGTAAACATGCAGGGTTGGCCTTTTATACTATTGGGCAGCGCAAAGGCTTGGGTGCCTTAGGCCCTAAGCCGATGTTCGTGGTCGCCCTGGATAATGAAAAAAACCAAGTGATTGTGGGCGATAGCAGTCAGGTGATGGGCAACTCCTTACTGGCAGGCCATCTGAATTGGATCGCGATTCCGGCTCTGCAGGGAAGCATGAGAGTACTAGCCAAAATAAGGTATTCGTTTCCGCCGGCGTGGGCGATTATTAAGCCGTCGGCATCGGCTGAACGAACAGTTGCTGGACGAGCAGTTAACGGAGCGGCCGCCTCGGCCAGCTTAGTAAAAGTGGAATTTGAGCAACCGCAAAGAGCGATTACCCCAGGTCAGGCGGTTGTCTTTTATGTTGAGGATAAAGTAGTCGGCGGAGGGACAATCTTACAGGCGCTTCCGGAGCACTGACCCCTTTGTTTCTGAATTAGACCTGCTCCTTTCCGGAATAATATTAGATAGCGAATTGCCTCGGCCGGAAAGGAGTGACGCAGGTGAATCGTTTCGCAAAAGGAATTGTTGCCGGTGGCCTGCTCGGGGCGGCAATTGGTGCGGTTTTGATTCTGCGCAGCAGCCCGGAGACTCAGGAGAAGATTCTTGCCCGTACAAGAGAGATGGGCGATAGCGCTAAGCGCACAGCGCATAAGGTTGCGAATAGCGCTGCACAATTCGGATCGTCGGTAAAGTCCAACACATTGGCTTTCACCAGACGCTTCACAGACAACAGGCCTGAACTTGAATCTTGAATTGAATCTTGAAAAGGCGCACCGCAAAAGGTGCGCATTTTAATATGGGGGCCGCTTAGTGGGTAATAACAAGCAGGCATTTCCGGTAGGCGTACTACGCGTATTGCTGGTAATCCTGATTATCGTGCTGGGATTCTTTATCCTACGGCCAGTGTTTGGTCTGTTGCTGGGAACGCTCTTTCTGGCCTTCCTGCTGAATCCATTAGTCGAGCTGATTCAGTCCAAAGGAGCCAGCAGGCAGGCAGCGGCTTTGACATGCTATTTACTGCTCGTCCTGGTGCTGTTCTTAATTCTGGCAGTGGTGATTCCAATATTGGCAAATGAAACGCGCCGGGCGGCCGAAGCCTTTCCGCGCCTGGCTGTTGACATTCAGAAAAGGCTGGCCGCTTTTGAAACCTGGTTTGATCGTTTGCGGCTGCCGATCAACCTCAACCTTCGAGAAGCCTTGCAGACCGGTTTGCAGCGGCTGCAGGCACAGATTGAGTCACTGATCACGCGCCTGGCAGTGGGCATTCCCGGTTTTTTTTCGAGACTGGCCACCTATTTTCTGGCCCCGATACTAGCTTATTACGTCAGTCGTGATTATCCGACACTGGCCAGACAAATCACGCGGCTAGTGCCAGCCAAACATCGCAATGATTTTCAGAGAATCAGTACTGAGATAAACCACGCCTTATCGAATTACCTGAGAGGGCAGCTGACAGTAGGATTATTTGTCGGCGTATTTGTGGCGATTGGTCTTGTATTGCTTAACGTGGAGTTTGCGCTTTTGATTGGCTTCGGGGCTGGATTATTCAATGTGATTCCTTACTTTGGACCCGTGATCGCAGCTGTGCCAGCAGTCTTGCTGGCTTTGCGCCAATCGGTCTGGACGCCCCTGTATGTGATTATTTTGTTCATAATAGCCAACCAGCTGGAAAGCGTGGTTCTCAGCCCGCGTATTTTGGGGCGCAGAGTCGGTCTGCATCCATTTGTGGTAATTCTGGCCGTTCTGATCGGGGGCAGGCTCTTTGGGATCTGGGGCTTGCTGGGGGCCGTGCCGGTAGTGGTCATGATCAAGATCGTATTGCCATACTTGTGGTGGCGCACGAGCGGAGAGTCAGAAAAGGGATTGTTGCGGCCAGAATTGGCTGCCGTAGCCGTCTATGAAGCGGATCGAATCTGGTTGGTGCAGACAGTCAACGGTTGGCATTTACCCGCGACAACAGTGGCTCATGGGGAAGCACCGGTCTTGGCTGGCAAGCGCGCCGTCGAAGAAAGCCTTGGGTTTCAGGTCGACTTTGACTCAGACAGCCCGCAGCGTATTACGCGGGATGAGTGCGCCACGCGCTACCTGTTCGCTGGACGCCCGAATGAAGAGGTTCGCGAAGCCAAGGCAGGTGCTAAGCTTTTCCCGGCTGTAGAGGCCGTGTTAGCCTTAGAGGGCGGGCAAGAGGACGGACAAAGGGACGGTTCTTCTGTCTGACACAAGGGGACGGTTCTTCTGTGTCATTTTCCGGAAATAAAATTTAGATGACACAGAAGAACCGTCCCCTTGTGTCGCCATGTCCGCAACTAGATGCGCACGGCCGTACCGCTGGCAGTAACCATCAGCATTCCTTCGCGTATAACTTCATAGTCCAAATCGATTCCGACAACGGCGTTGGCTCCCATTCTACGCGCCTCTTCACCCATTTCCTGCAGAGATATGCGGCGGGCCTGCGCCAGTTTTTCTTCGTAAGCGCCGGAACGACCGCCAATAACGTCGGTCAGACCAGCCAGCATATCCCGGACAATATTGGCACCCATAATTGCCTCACCGGCGACAACGCCAAAATACTGCTGGATTGGCTTACCTTCAATTGACGGAGTGGTAGTTAAAATCATCTGTACCCATCCTTTCTTTGTTCGTGTTTGCTTGCTTATACGTCCAGAATTTTGGTAAGTTTCATTCGGGGGATGGGCAGCGGACACAAGGGGACGGTTCTCCTGTGTCATCGACATGTGGGGATTATCAATAAATGACACAGGAGAACCGTCCCCTTGTGTTCCCCGCTTTCTGCCCAATCCAAATTGACAAGCCGGTTCGGCAGAGGTATTATTAAGGTTGAATTAACCGATTTTGGGCAGGCTTTCCTGCTCTTTTTGATCCGATGCGTGACTTCAGGGCAACTAAGCTCAAACGGGCGGGGGAATAGGCGATGGCGATGCAGCGTCTCAAATCGTCTCGATTGACCAAAATCAAAGTGGCAGCAATTATCATGACGGCGCTTTTTGTGATCACTGTTTGTCCGGCGCGCGCGGAGGATCAGTCCAGTGTGCTGGAGCAAGGGCCGCGGCTGGCGGTGATTTTGGTCATCGAAAACTTGAATACCGCAGACTTTCTGGCTGAACAGGGTCTTTTGCGTCAGGAGCTTCTCCCACGGGGATCCTTCGGGATCATGACGACACGCTCCTCTGGCTCTTTCTTACCAGAAAAGCAATTGATGACGATCTCAGCGGGCCTTTTGAGCATTGCCGGCACCGAAGCCGGACTAATTTACGAATCATCGGAAATGGTGGAAGGCATTCCAGCTGGCGCTGTTTTCACAGTGCGAACTGGCGAGGAGGCACCCGCACACGGAGCGGTGGCTCTGGAAATAGTGCGCATCCACAACCGTGTCAGTGACAGTGATACTTCCGGGGTTCCTGGAATGCTGGGCGGCATACTAAGAACGAACGGCATCAGGACCGCGGCTATTGGAAACAGCGACTCCCTCGGTAAGGTCAGGAGAATCGGTGCGATCCTGGCAATGGATCAAACAGGTCGTCTTGATTTGACTGCAATTGGACCGGAAATTCTCATGGCGGACCCAAGTTTTCCCGGGGGAAAGCGCCTTAACAGCGCACTGGCGCTGCAAAAGTTGCAGGAGTTCAGAAAACAAAACGCCCGCTTAATGATCGTGATGGAATACGGCGACGGCGAGCGTCTCGCCGGCGAACTGCCCTATATGAGCGCCCTTGCGGCTGCAAAACACAAGTCTGACTTTATGCGCGACGTCTCGCTTTTTGCGGCAGAAATTATGGAGAATCTTGACCTATCCCGCGAACTGTTTGTCATTTTGAGCTCGTCTCCAGATGATGCGGCTTGGGCCGGCGGAGATCGTCTCTGCCCCGTAGCCGTTTTCGGCCCGCACTTTGACCAGACAGTACTAAACTCTGCGGGAACGCGCATTCCGGGCCTACTTATTCCGCAAGACATCAGCGCTACGATAGCTAGTTATTTTGGACTAGAACTGCCCGCTTCCGCCAACGGCCGACCAATGAACGCGGTGGCAGGCGAATACCACGAACTGGCGGCATCCCACGCACGCTGGGTGAATACTGAGCAGCTGCGTCGCCCGGTACTCGAAACTTATGTCGTAATTCTGATTATCAGCATCCTGGCTGCGGCGGTCTTGATTTTATGGCGCGGCCGTCCCTTGCTGCAGTCACTCTGCCGCTACCTTCTGGAGACGCTGGTGTTTGTGCCATTGGCACTCCTGGTGTTGCCGCTACTCGGGATTACATCATTAGCAGGTGTGCTGCTGTTGACTGCAGTCTTCGCCGCGATCCTGAAAACACTTGGCAGCGCCATTTGCAAAGAATCTTCTTTTATTTTTGCCTTTGCCGGCGGCCTGACCTCGATTGTGCTACTAATCGACACGCTGGCAGGCGGATTTCTGTTGCACCGGTCGTTGCTGAGTTATTCGCCAATGCTGGGAGCGCGCTTTTACGGAATCGGCAATGAATATATGGGCATTTTGATCGGAATGTCCATTGTGACTGCTGCCGTTTGGCTGGACCATACTAAGATTAAGAGTAGGTGGAAACTGCTGCTGGTGGCGCTCTACTTTCTGATCGTGACCGTCATCACCGCATTTCCGCAGTGGGGCGCGAATGTCGGCGGCGCAATTACCGCTGCTGTTGCATTACCAATCACCTTTTTGATGTTCGCCGGCCGCAAAATAAAACCAAGAGCAATCTTGGTGGCTGGTGGCGCTACGTTAGCCTTATTGGCTTTTATGATCATTTTTGAAATGCGCAAGAACCCTGCCGACATGACCCATCTTGGAAAGGCTTTTTTGTCCTTGATCAATGACGGACCACAGACTTTCATGACATTGATCCAGCGTAAGATCTCAATGAATTTGCGCCTTTTCCGCTATACCTATTGGACAAAAGTCTTGATGGCCTTTCTGCTCATCCTGCCGCTCCTGTTTAAGAGGCCGCCGCACGTACTGGCGCAGATTTTTCGCAAACGCCCCATGCTTAGGAAAGGTTTCATCGGAGCGGTATTGGCTAGCATCATCGCGCTGATCGTTAATGATTCCGGTGTAGTAGCTGCAGCCACCTGCATGATCCTGGCAGGAATCGGATTGATCGATCTGGTATTAATCGAAGTGTACGCGCCAGATTCAGTTGGCGCACAGCAGCCAAAAACGGCGAAAAGCTGTTAAAGGGAGGAATCGGCGTGACCAACCGGAAGGTAATTCGGATCCGGGACGGAGAGACCATTAATTCAGTAGTCCGGCGTCTGAGAAATACAGTAGAACCGGTTGTGCATCTGGTTTCTGATGGAGCGGACAGTCTGTTTGCCAACATTGTTAATCTACGCTTGATCCATTATTATGCCGCTCAGGACAACAAGACTGTGATTATTGAATGCAACAGCCCGGAAGTGAGGAAAATGTGCGCCGCGATCGGCCTCGGCCTTGCAGGCGATGATGTAGGTGACGGTGGCGCTGACGACGATAATGACACCAGCGCAAACGCCATTTACGATACCTCAGCAGCCGCGGCGACGGAAATGGAACCGGCCAAAGTGCCCGGGTCTGCCCTCGGGTCTGCGCCCAGATCTGCACCAAAGTCTGCACACGAATCCGCACCGGGTTCAGCAGCTGGTCGGCCAATCAACCCGCAGCTGTTCAAGTACATTCTTATTGGTGCGCTGCTGGTAGCGGTGATTTTCGTTGTGGCCGCCGTTTTATCCGTGCTTCCGAGCGCGACAGTGATCATCCATCCAACGCGCCGACAAATGGTGACAGACCTGAATATTGTGCTATCTTTAACGCAAAAAAAGCCTGACCTTACCGAAAAAGTACTGCCAGCCACCACAATTGACAGGCAGGATGTTCTCGAGTTTACGATGCCGACCACTGGCAGGGCGCAGGTTGGCTATAAATCGGCCCAGGGATTAGTGACTTTTATTAATGATAACGCCAATCCGATCACTGTTCCGGCTGGCACAATCGTGATGACCCAAAATGGGATCTGTTTTGCCACCGCGAAAGAGGTTGTTGTACCCAGGCGGAATGTCGAGTATTTTGCAGGCGTACCTGCCGGATTACGAGCTGGTCAGGCCGAGGCTGCTATTGCGGCAGTAGAGTTGGGGAGCGCGGGAAATATAAGCGCCCGCAGAATTCAGACCATCCAGGGACCACTGGCCGAAAACTTGCGGGTCGTAAATCCGGAAGCCACTTTTGGCGGCGAAGATAAGCAAATCAAGGTCGTTGCCGCTGAAGATATTGAGCGGTCCAATGCGGAGGCCAGGAAGCAAGCGTTGGCAATCGCTAATAACGAATTGGCGAAGCTTTCCGGCAGCGATAAGTACCTGTTTGACGAATTGACCAGGGTTGACATTCAGTCCGTGGAATTGTCGCATCAATTGAAGGCCGAGACTTCTGAGATTGCGGTGCGCGTCGGTTACCGGGCCACTTCCTTGACAGTCGCCAGGGACGAATTGACGAAGATGGTGCGCGGCGTTCTATCAGCGTCACTGCCGGACTCATTCGCCTTAGTTAGCGACAGTGTCAAATTAGTGGATGTGACCGCTGCTCCGCAAGGCCTGCAAGGTGCCGTCCTTTATGTTACCTCCCAAAGCAGTGTGCAGGGCGTCATTGACCGCCAACATGTGCTGCGGGGACTGCTTGGCAAAACGATTGATGAAGCCCGCGGATTTTTGGGTTCGGTCGAAGAGGTGGGCGAGTATCAGATTAAATTGTCTTCTGGCGCCAAGTCATTTCCTGCCTGGGGTGCGCGGTTGAAGATTGTGGTGGTGGATGCCACTTGAAGCGCAGAGTCTTAGGAAAAACCGGCCTGGAAGTAGCGCCGCTTTGTTTTGGAACGCTTTCTTTGAGTCCGCTGCACGGTGCGTTCCCGCTGCAAAAAGGGGCGGATCTGATTAAAACCGCCCTGGATTTGGGCATCAATATGATTGATACGGCAGAACTGTACGAGACTTATCCATATATTAAAGCAGCCATGTGCGAACGTCAGAGCCAGCATAACGGCGCGGTTAGCGATGTTTATGTTTTCAGCAAATCGTATGCGGTGACCGCTGCCGATGCGCGCGGCAGTGTTGAAAAGGCTTTACGCGAAACAGGACTGGATCAGCTCGGCGGTTTTTTGCTGCATGAGCAGGAATCGGAATATACTCTAAAAGGCCATCGGGAAGCCTTGGACGAATTGGTGCGTTTGCGCGCCAAAGGATTGATCCGATCACTTGGTATATCGACGCATCATATTGCGGCGGTCCGAGCAGCTGCCGCTCTTCCAGAAATCGATATCATTCATCCGCTTTATAATTACAAAGGCTACGGCATCGCCGATGGCACTGCCGCACAGATGTTAAGCGCCATCGCACAGGCTTTTGAACGCGGCAAAGGGATTTATGGCATGAAAATTCTAGGTGGCGGCCATTTGTGCGGCGAAGCCGAAGCGCGGCTGCGAGAGGGTTTGGCTATTCCGTACTTTTCTGCGATCGCCGTCGGGATGAAATCGGACGCAGAGGTCCGGCTCAACTGCACGATTGCTGCCGGTGGCGAAGCAGCGCCGGAGTTGAGGCAGGCTGTGGCCGCCACCGAAAGGCACTTACTGATCGAGGATTGGTGCCAGGGATGCGGCAACTGCGTCAAACGCTGTGTCTCGAAAGCTTTGCGCCTGAATGATCAAGGCAAAGCGGAAGTTGATGTGCGGCGCTGTGTGCTTTGCGGATATTGTGCAGCTGATTGTCCCGAGTTCTGCATTAAGGTGGTATAATGATGGCCGAAGGTCGCCTCCTCGCTTTGGATCTTGGCGAGCGCCGTATCGGGCTGGCAGTCTCGGATGAACTGGGTTTGATGGCCCATGGGGCCGGAGTTTATCAACGCAAAGAGTTGTCCGCTGATATTGCATGGCTGATTCAGAAAGCCCGCGACTTGGATTGCGCTCAGTTTGTGATCGGACTACCCAGGAATATGAATGGTACATTCGGCCCGCGCGCGGAATCCACGCGGGAATTCGGCGCGAAGCTGGAGGAGGATTCCGGATTACCCGTAAAATACTGGGATGAGCGGTTGACAACTGTCGAGGCAGAGAAAATTTTAATTGGTGCCGATGTCAGCCGCAAACGACGAAAACTGGTAATTGACCAGAATGCGGCAATCCTTATCTTACAGGGATATCTGGCTTCTCTGGAATCTGGCCGGGTATGAAACCAGCTAACGGAGGAAAATTATAAACGGCGACAAATATTATTATGATGAAGAGCAAAAAACAAAGTAAGAGAGTGAGGGGTTCATTTGACAGACAACAAGCTTAAGCACGATCACGATCACGGGTGTTGTGGGCACGACCACGACTGCTGCGACCATGACCACGAGCAGGAATTTGATTGGATCGAATTGCAGGATGACGAGGGAAAGACTCATAAATTCCTGGTGGATAGCATTTTTGAGCTGGATGAAAAGCAATATGCTCTTTTGCTTGCCGAGGATCAAATTGAAGTCGAGGAACCGGAATTTTCTGTTTTGCGCATTGATCAGGATGAGGACGGCAATGATGTGCTGGTCGATTTGGATGACGCAGAATTCGCGCGGGTTTGCGAGGCCATTGATGAAGGCTCCGCGAATGAAATTGATTTCATCGACGATGAGGAAGTCGAGACCGAAGAAGAATAGGACGGAGACCGTAGCAGCATAATCAAAACATAATTAAATTTAGGTACCCCCGTTCGGAAAGGGTTTCCTGCGGGGGTGCCTTTTTATTGATATTGCCCCGGACTGCCAAAGCAAATATAATGTAAAGGTAGGGGGGCCGAGGATGTTATTACAACAACAAACGCCTGAAGACAAAAGATGCGCTATTGCCGCTACCGTCGACCGCATTGCCTTGAAGATTCGGAAACTAACCAAACGAATCCTTATGGATTGGCGCCTGTCTGTTTTGGCAGCAGCGGTCGTTGTTTTCATGATCGGTCTTTTAAGTTTTGCCATTTGGCTGGTAGTAATGATTCAACCTGTCAATCGCCGTAGTGACGAACGCATGCTTCTGACAGTCCCGGTTGGCAGCAGTCTCGGTCAGATTGCAGATCGGCTCGAGCAGAGCGGTTTGATCAAAAGCAAAAACGCGTTTAAGATCTATGTCCAAATCGCAGGCGCGGAGCGTGGCCTGAAGGCTGGCGACTACCATCTGTCGGCTCAGATGACTGCCGGACAGCTGCTTGATCGGCTCACGACTGGCGAATTATCCTATTTCACAGTTACCTTTCCGGAAGGCACCACCATCAAGGAACAGGCCCGCATTTTGGCAGATAAAGGCTTGATGGAGGCACCGACTTTTGTGGAAGCAGTTCAAAGCGTCGGTTTTTACGATCAATACAGTGATCTGACGTCCGCCGCAGAGAACCCGGAGGGGTTCTTGTTTCCGGACACTTACCGCATTGCGGAGGGCACGTCCCCGGAGGATGTTGCGGCGATGCAAATCCAACGTTTCCGGCAGATTTTCACTTCCGAGATGCACGAGGAAGCGCGGCGGCTGAAAATGTCCGTGAAAGAAGTAGTCACTTTGGCATCGATTATTGAGAAAGAAGCGATGCTTCCAGAAGAACGGCCGATTATCTCGGCAGTCTTTCACAACCGTCTCAGACTCAAGCGTCCGCTGGAATCCTGTGCTACTGTGCAATACGCGCTGGGCTATCATAAACCCAAGTTGACGTATGACGATTTGGAGATTAATTCGCCGTATAATACCTATCGTAATGCGGGGTTACCGCCGGCACCTATTGCCAATCCCGGTCTCGATTCGATTCTGGCAGCCTTATATCCCGCCGAAGTGGACTATTTATATTTTGTTGCCAAAAGCGATGGCAGTCACGTGTTTACCAAAACCTATAACGATCATCTGCGGGCGCAGCGAAATTTAAAATAACCTGTGGGGCGGAACTTTGGGGACGGTTCTAAAAGTGCCATTTAGCATTATCTGGGATTTGGCACTTTTAGAACCGTCCCCAAAGTTCCGTTCTTTTCTTTTGCAGAAAAATCTGGGAATGGGGACATACTATTGGCTGGGAGGGCGAATGATGGCATTATTTTTTAACCAACCCAGCAGGTTCAATACGCAAAAACGCATCCTTACTTTGGCTTTGCTGATCTGTGTCGCCGCGACAGCGCTCGGATTCCGACTGTTTAAAATTCAGTTGCTGGACGGCAATGGCTACGGGAGAGCAGCGCTTCGGCAACGAACGCAGGGCGTGGCTTGGGGTTTTGCCCGTGGCGATTTTTTGGATGCCAATGGCCAACCGCTCACCGGGCGCAGCGGTGTTTGGAAAGCGGTGTTGTTTCCAAACACAGAAGGTTTTGGCACGCTTACAGTCCCGATTCTGAGCGAATTGGCTGATGTCAATGCCGCATGGCTTCAGGCAGCAATTGCAGAGGGGCGGCCGATTAAAGTGCCTTATGCGTTTGATGATGTTTCCCGCCTTGTTTTAGAAAACATGCATTTGCCAGGACTTGTTTTTGCCGAAGAACCTCGCCGCTATGGAGAGCCTTTGGCAGTGCATGTGATCGGCTACCTGGCTGGCGATGCCGGTATTGCGGGACTAGAGTATCAACTGGACGCTGAATTGAGTGGGAAAGGATCCAGTCGTCTGGCGGCCACCGTCGACGCTGCTGCTCGTCCAATCAGCGGTCTGGGTATTCGTCATCAGGAGGCCGCGCCGGATAATGCCGGATGGGATGTCATATTGACTATTGATCGCGACCTGCAGGAAATTGTGGAACAGGCCATGGACTCTAGGGGGATCCGCGGTGCGATCGTCGCGGTTGATCCGCGCAATGGGGATGTGCTAGCCATGGCCAGCAGGCCGCAGTTTGATCCGGAAAACGCCGGTCTTTATCTACAAAGTGAGCACGCGCCTTTCATCAACAGGGCGATTAGCGC
>DHDG01000039.1:0-425 GCA_002399265.1 Firmicutes bacterium UBA4882
TTTTTTTGTTGCTTTTGTGGAAAGGGGAAATTGAAATGGACTACAACAAAACTATGAATCTTCCTGTGACGGACTTCCCAATGCGAGCCAATCTGCCGGAACGTGAGCCGGGCGTTCAGAAAGTGTGGGATGAGCGCGCTGTTTATCGCCAGGTGCTGGACCGCGCCAAGGAGAAAAACTTTCCTCCATTTATTCTGCATGACGGTCCGCCATACGCTAATGGTCACATGCATATAGGGCATGCCCTGAACAAAACGCTGAAAGATATTGTCATTAAATTTCGCGCCATGCAGGGGCATTATACTCCAATGGTGCATGGTTGGGATACGCATGGCCTTCCGATCGAACAAGAGGTCATTAAGAAGCTTAAGGTTAATCGGTTTGAAGTCGGGCCGGTGGAGTTTCGAAAAAAGTGCGCTGATTAT
>DHDG01000039.1:547-9031 GCA_002399265.1 Firmicutes bacterium UBA4882
AAAGTGCGCTGATTATGCGCTACAGTTTCAGAGCATTCAGGAGCAGGAAATTCGCCGTCTGGGTGTTTGGGGCCTTTGGGATTCATCTTACCTGACACTACGGCCGCAGTACGAGGCCAAGCAGATTGAAGTGTTCGGAGAAATGGCTGCCAAGGGACACATATATAAAGGTCTAAAGCCAGTCTACTGGTGCGCCGCCTGCGAAACCGCGCTTGCTGAAGCAGAAATTGAATATGATGATCACAAATCATATTCGGTTTATGTCAAGTTTGCTGTACGTGACGGCAAAGGGAAACTGCCGGAGAAAGATACCTATGTAGTTATCTGGACGACAACTCCCTGGACACTGCCTGCCAACGTGGCTATCTGTTTGCACCCCGAATTCGAGTACACACTGCTGGATAACGGCCAGGAAAAGCTACTGGTCGCCGCGGAGCTAGCGGACCGCTTCTTAGAAGAAACCGGTCTCGAAGGGTACCGTAGCGTCGGTAAACGCATTCTCGGACGCGAACTGGAAGGCGTAGTGGCCAAACATCCCTTTATCGAGCGTGATTCACTGCTGATTCTCGGCGAGCATGTGACCATAGACACAGGTACCGGCTGTGTCCATACTGCGCCTGGGCATGGTATGGAAGACTATGAGGTTGGACGCCTGTATAACCTGCCGATCATTTCTCCAGTCACTGGCAAAGGCACTTTTTCGGAAGAGGCGGGGCCTTATGCCGGTATGAAGCTGGAAGAAGCTAATCCGGTCATTATTGAAGATCTGCGCAAAAGCGGACATCTGATTGCCTCTGGAACCTTGTCGCATCAATACGCCCATTGTTGGCGCTGCAAACGCCCAGTCTATTTCCGGGCGACGGAGCAGTGGTTTGCATCCATCGAAGGGTTTCGTGAGGACGCTTTAAAGGCCATTAAGAATGTGCGCTGGATCCCTGCCTGGGGAGAGGAACGTATCAGCAACATGGTAGCTGGCAGAAGCGATTGGTGTATCTCGCGGCAACGGATCTGGGGCGTACCAATTCCGATCTTCTATTGCGAAGATTGCGGAACGCCATTAATGACCAAAGAATCCATTTTGTCGGTACGCGATCACTTTGCCAAAGAAGGATCCAATGCCTGGTATACTCATTCTGCGAAAGAGTTGCTGCCGTCTGGGACCAAATGTGCTCATGAAGGCTGCAGTGGAACTAAATTCCGCAAAGAGCAGGATATTATGGATGTCTGGTTTGATTCCGGCTCAAGTCATGCGGCCGTACTGGACACCCATCCTGAGCTATCCTGGCCATGTGACCTCTATTTAGAAGGTTCCGATCAATACCGCGGTTGGTTTCAGTCTTCGCTGCTTACCGCCGTTGCAACGCGCGGGCAGGCACCTTACCGTGCTCAGTTGACGCATGGCTTCATTCTCGACGCTCAAAACCGCAAGATGTCGAAATCAGAAGGCAACGTCATTGCACCTGAAACGATCATCAAACAATTTGGCGCTGATTTATTGCGGCTTTGGGTCGCTTCGTCGGACTATAAGGCTGACATCAGCGTTTCGCTGGATATTTTTAAGCAAATATCCGAGGTTTACCGTCGCATCCGCAACACAGCCCGCTTCCTGCTGGCCAACCTGAATGACTTTGAACCGAAAAAGGACTGTGTGCCGTTTAACAAGCTCTCGGAATTAGATCGCTGGGCCTTGCTTAGAAAAGAACAGTTGCTGCGTAAAGTCACCAAAGCATATGACGAATACGAGTTCCATCTGGTTTATCACGCGATTCATAATTTCTGTGCAGTCGATATGAGCGCCCTATATCTCGATATCGTCAAAGACAGGCTATACTGTCTGCGCAAAGCAGATCCCCAGAGACGCTCGACCCAGACGGTCCTTTATGAGATCTTAAGAGATCTGGCCGTCATGATTGCGCCAATACTTGTTCATACAGCCGAGGAAATTTGGAGCTATCTGCCCGGCAGCAAAGAGAGCACCGTGTTCTTGGCTTCCTGGCCCAAGCAAAATGATTGCTATCTTGACGAAAACTTGGAGCAAAAATGGTCCAAACTATTAGAGGTTCGTGAAGATGTCTCCAAGGCGCTGGAATTGGCCAGAGCAGAAAAGAAGATCGGTTCATCACTGGAAGCCAGAGTCGTGATTTATCCCACCAAAGAATATGTCGCTACAGTCGAAGCATTCAAACAGCAGTTGGCGGAATTGTTTATTACTTCGCAAGCTGAGGTGGGAGCGACGGGCACCCTTCCGCAAGACGCGCATAAAGGACTTCAGACTGGTACCATAGTGGCCGTTTTTCCTGCCAAAGGACAAAAATGCCAAAGATGTTGGACCTTCAGCGAAACTGTTGGACAATGTCAGGACCATCCTGAAATATGTGAACGCTGTTCCACAGCCATCGAATAAGTAGAACAGTCTAAATCAATAAGCTCGACTTGGCTTAATGAATCAAAAGAGACGAGGGAGGAACGAATATGCAAAACTCTAAACCGACTATTCCAGTGGTTATTATTAAAGAAGAAGGATCTGAAAAAACGGCGATTGACCTTTTTAGCAGGTTAATGGCTGATAGAATTCTGTTCCTGAACGGTCCGATTACTACTGAGATGAGCCACATCGTGGTCGCCCAACTCTTTCATCTCGAGAATCAGGAACCCGGCAAAGATATTCGCATTTTCATCAATTCCCCGGGCGGCGAAATCACCGCCGGATTTGCCATTTATGACGCCATGAAAATGGTCAGCTCCCGCGTGGTAACAATTTGCACTGGCATGGCTGCCAGCATGGGCGCATTCTTGCTGGCCAGCGGCGATTTAAGGCAAGCCCTGCCGAATGCAGAAATAATGATCCATCAGCCTTCTGGTGGTGTCCAGGGGGCTGCCACCGAAGTTGAAATTGAAGCCCGCCGCATCATTAGAATGCGTCACAAGATCAATGATCTATTGGCACATGTGACTGGCAAGTCGCTGGCGAAAATTGAAGAAGACAGCGATCGTGACTTCTGGATGACAGCACAAGAAGCCAAGGATTACGGGCTTATCGACGAAGTGCTACTGCCTGCCCAAAAAGTCGTCAGAAGGTAATCCAGAGACACTCCCGAAATAACGAGTGGAGTATTTCAAAACGCCTGGGCTTAATGAAAGGAGATCGTCATGAAAGCAGTGATCCCTCTCGCGGGCCTTGGAACTAGATTGCGGCCGCAAACGTACTCCAAGCCTAAACCGCTAGTTAATGTGGCTGGCAAGCCGGTTTTAGGGCATGTTCTCGATTTGCTCTCAGATTTACCGATTGAACAATACATCTTTATTACCGGATATCTGGGCGAGCAAATTGAAGAATACGTGCAAAGCCGCGGCAACGACTTGAATGCCATCTACGTCGAGCAAAAAGAGCGCAAAGGTCAATCGCACGCAATTTATCTAGCCAAAGATTATATTGATACGGATTTGCTCATTCTCTTTGTAGACACTCTTTTCGAATATCCGATCAATCGCCTGCTAAAGACTGGCGGTGATGGCACACTGCTTGTCAAAGAGGTCGCCGATCCCCGCCAATACGGAGTGGTAGTACTCGAAGACGGATGTATTACGCGCCTAGTCGAAAAACCATCTGCTCCCGTTTCCAACCTGGCAGTTATTGGAGCGTATTACATCCGCAATCATGAGCTGTTCCTTGATTGTCTTGAAAAACAGGTTACCGCGGGCACAACCAACAAAGGTGAGTTTTATCTGGCTGATTGTCTGCAAATGATGATTGATCAAGGTGCGGAGTTACGCGCGGACCATGTCGGTGTCTGGCTGGACTGCGGCAGTTCTGATAATTTGCTGGAAGCCAATCGTTATTTGCTCAAAAAATCCCACTATGTTGGTGGGCAGGTTGACAATTCAATTTTGAGGCCGCCCGTTTACATTGCGGACAGTGCGGTTGTTAAAAATTGTGTTCTTGGGCCGAACGTATCGGTTGCCAGCGGAGTTAATGTCGAGGAATCGATCATTAGCGACAGCATAATAAGTGAAGACGCCATTCTTTCCCAGGCGCACCTAAGAGGATCTTTGATCGGGAAGAATGCCAGAGTACAAGGCGCTCCTGTGCGTTTAAATATTGGTGACCATAGCGAAATCCGTTACTAATGGACAACTGTGGCTGTCGATGGGCGACAGCCTTTTTTTATTTTTGAGTGTAACATGCTGAATGCGGGAAAAATGATCGGAGGGGACGCCGATGGCCAAATTTCCGCAGCGCGGTTTTTACGCAACACTATTACGAAGAATAGATCATCTCAACCGCTTGCTGGAGCGGGCCAATCTCGTAGAATTTATGCAGTTAATCCAATCTCCGCGGCGGATGCTTTTCTTGAACTTTATGGCTGGCGTTGCTAGGGGATTTGGCATTGCCGTAGGCTTCACAATTATCGGGGCGATTTTTGTTTATGTGCTGACCAGGCTGGCCAGTCTAAACCTTCCGATTATCGGAGAGTTTGTGGCGCAGCTGGTCCGAATCGTTGAACAACAGCTCCACTAACTAACACTGGCGACCCTACAAAATTATGAGCGGGTGGGGATTTCATGAGCACGGGTGCAGTTGATCTGAACAGCATCAAGAGGTTTCTGGAGCAAAAACGACATAGAATCAGCGAACAGCTAGATCAAAGCGATGGCTACGGCTTGAACCAAAGCCTGAAGGATTCGGTCCACGAGTTGTCCGCTTATGATAATCATCCGGCGGATTTGGGCAGCGAGACTTTTGAACGGGAAAAAGATCTGGCTCTCAGAGATCTTTCCCGGCGTACATTGCACAAAATCGACGATGCCCTCGCACGTATTGAGCAGGGGAAATACGGTTTTTGCGAGCACTGCGGCAGGCAGATCGCCAATGACCGGCTGGCAGCCATTCCTGAAACAACACTATGTCTTGATTGCGAGTCGGAAAATGAAAAAGAGCATGATCACGAAACCAGGCCAATCGAGGAGGAACTACTTTCTCCGCCGTTCTGCCGTACATTCCGGGACGACAGTGATTATGCGGGCACCGACGGCGAAGATATTTGGGAGGAAGTCGCCAGATACGGCACCTCTGAAACGGCGGCAGATCTCGGCGGTAAGACCTATTTTGATGATCCGCAGATTGACGGTGATGAGGAGCCTTGGTGATCGTCCTGCCTCCCTTTGGTTTCGGACGTGGCGGCTGGCGTTTATAATAAAGGAAACAGCCTGTCGATGGCGAATTTTAAGGCTGAGTCTGCCGTCTTGGAACACCTGAATACCGAAGGGAATGAGCTAACAGATGAAACCTATTATCGGCCACGTTTTCGGATTGGAAATTCATGGCTATGGTACTGCTGTCGCTTTGGGCTTTCTTACCGCTGTGATTGTTGGCATCATACTGGGTCGCAAAAAGGGGTTCAAATTTGAAACAATCATTGATGTGGCCATTTTTGGTGGCATTGGCGGATTGTTGGGGGCAAAACTGGCCTATGCTGCTTTGAACTTGAGATTTTATCTGGCTTATCCTTTAGCGTTTCTCGACTTTCGTGAAGGCTATTCCATTGTTGGTGGTCTTCTGGGAGGCGCGTTGGCTGGCATTCTCTATCTCAGAAAAAAGAAGTTGCCTGTGTGGAAAATGGCTGATGTAGCTGCCTTTTGTATTCCGCCGGCCTATGCCATTGGACGCATCGGATGTCTCTTGGAGGGTTGCTGCTACGGAGTGGAATCGGATTTGCCCTGGGCACTCGCGTGTGGCCCCGGTTCCTCTTTGCGACATCCCACCCAGATTTACTCAACCATTGGGGCCTTAATTATTTTATTAATCTTATTTCTGCAAAGAAATCATAAACGCTTTTCAGGGTTCTTTTTCGCCCAGTTTATTCTGTTATACTCAGTAGAACGCTTTATTGTCGAGTTTTTCCGTGAAGGTGACATCATTTGGTCGGGGCTTTCTTATGCGCAGCTATTCACCTTGCTCTCCGGTTTGAGTGCATTGGCAGTTATCGTTATTGGCGAGCGTCGCCGGCTGAAAGGGGAAACCGATTCTCATGGCCAACCCGACAAGGAAGAGATTCACAATTAGTCCAGAAGAAGCAGGCCAAAGGCTGGACGCATTTCTTGCCATTAAAGGAGCGGGGCCTTCCCGCTCCTTTTTGCAGAAAATCATCGCGGACAACGGTGCCTTAGTTAATGGTAAAATTGCCAAGGCTGGCTGTCGCTTGGTTGAAGGCGATACCATTGAGATCGACATTCCTGAGCCTAAAATTCTGGAAGTAAACCCGCAGGATATTGCGCTGGACATCCTTTACGAAGATGATGATCTGATTGTCGTTAATAAGCCACGCGGTCTAGTGGTGCATCCGGCCGCCGGTAATCATGACGGTACGCTGGTTAACGCCCTGATGTGGCATTGCACAAATTTATCTGGCATAGGCGGAATCATCCGACCTGGAATTGTTCATCGGATTGACAAAGACACGTCCGGAATAATCGTGGCTGCGAAAAATGACCGCGCCCATCTGTCATTGGCGGCGCAATTCAAACAGCATTCCATTACAAGGGTTTATCTGGCGATTGTTGTCGGAATCCCACCGGCCGACTCTGGCACGATCAATGCTCCGATTGGGCGTCATCCTTCGGAGAGAAAGAAAATGGCAGTAGTACCAGGCGGCCGTAACGCCGTGACACACTACCGCGTATTGGAAAGGTTCCAGCATAATGCGCTGATGGAGGCCAGACTGGAGACTGGTCGAACTCATCAGATTCGGGTACATATGACTCATCTCGGCTATCCGCTGTTAGGGGACATCGTGTATGGCAAAGCTCGCAGCCGCTGCGCCATGCTTTCTGGACAGGCTTTACACGCCTCCGTCCTGGGATTCGTACATCCTGGAAGCGGGCAGTATTTGGAGTTTACCGTCCCCATGCCTGCTGATATGCAGGAACTGGCGGCCAAGTTGCGATTGGAATAACGCCGTCACGCAGCCTAGAAGAAAAACGGAGACGGCGCTACCAAATCAGCGAGAGAGAGGGGAGGGGTCTGTTCAATGCAGATTCATTGGTTTCCGGGTCATATGGCCAAAGCTAAGCGCGAGATTAATGAGCTATTAAAGCTGGTCGATTTGGTTCTGGAAGTGCGCGACGCCAGAATCCCGGTCAGCAGTCACAATCCGGATATTAACCGACTTACCGCAGGCAAAGAAAGGATCATTCTACTCAATAAGTCGGACCTGGCCGACAGCGGCGCAAACACCACGTGGAGTAAGCATCTTACCCAGGAACAGACTGCGGTATTGATTGTAAATGCTCAGAACGGCGAAGGTTTTCAATCATTATTAAAACTGCTCAAGAAAAGTGGTACGAATCTTGCCACCCGGCTTAAAGAACGCGGGCGCTTGCCGCGTCCGCTGCGCATTTTGGTGGTCGGCATTCCCAATGTCGGAAAATCGACGGTCCTTAATCGTCTGGCAGGACGCAAGGCTGCCCGAACCGGAGATCTGCCCGGTGTCACCCGGGGCAAGCAATGGATTACGCTGCCGGGTGGAATGGAAATGCTTGATTCGCCAGGTTTGCTGCCTCCCAAAATCGACGATCAGGAGGTCGGGATTAGACTGGCCATGATCGGCACCATTCCGGAAGACCTTGTGGATCAGGAGGAACTGGCTTGTCGGTTATTATCTTTCCTGACACGCAATTATCCCGGTGCTCTGAACGCCAGATACGAAATGTCGGAGCAATTGCTTATCGACTCTCACGATTTGCTGGCCGCCCTGGCAAAAAAAAGAGGCTGCCTGCAAGCGGGAGGCAGCCCGGATTTTCTTAGAGCGGCACGCATCTTATTCGATGATTTTCGAAGCGGCAAATTAGGCCGTATTACCCTGGAATTGCCTCCTGGCGGGACTCTTTAGCAACAATGCGCATAAAGGCTGCTCCGCCGACAAAAGTATTCAGATAAAAAGTGAACACGCGCCAGATTACCACAAAAATGCCCAGCAGATGCTGAGGAACACCAAAAAGCTTAAAAAGGGCGGCAAATCCAATTTCAGTAACCCCACTACCGCCAGGTACCGGAACGCAGGAAATCAAAAACAGCCAAACAAACTGCACTACCAGGACGGTTGTGAGCACGACTTTCATTCCCAGACCGAAGAGCAGCATCACCGGGGCAATCGCTAGATATAAAGGCCAGTAAAGAATGGTCAATAAAAAGACGATCAACAGCTGGCCTTTTTTCTCCTTAAAAATCAGCGACAAATTGGCGCGAAATTCTTCAGCCGTAGTCATCACTCTGGCAAAGGCTGCGTCAAAACGGTCCCCCAGGATGCGACGGACAGTTTTCCTCGCCATAATCCACTGAAAAATCTTCCGGAATGCGTTCGGCATTAACAAAGGTACCGCTGTCAGTGCCGAGATAAAGGAAATGGCAAAAAACAACACTTCACCAGCGGGAAAATTCGGGAAATATGAACGGAAGATTACGTAAAACACAGGTGCCAGAAAACC
>DHDG01000039.1:9166-24328 GCA_002399265.1 Firmicutes bacterium UBA4882
CGTCAATGCCACCCGCATGGAAACTACCACTGTTGCCTTTCCAACCGACAGACCCTTCTTATGCAGGAAATACACTTGCGTGGGAGGCCCCCCGGTCGTAAGCGGCGTTACATTGCTGGTAAAAGTGGTAGCCAGACTAATCAGCATTGAGTCTTTGTGTCCCAAATGCTCTCCAAGCATATTAGAAAGCACCTTCAGACGCAATGCTTCAACAATCCAGCTACCAATCAGCATCAGGCCGGCAACTAGAATGAAGATCGGGTTAAACTTCAAGATACCGCTCCAAGTACGCTGGTCAACCGTGTCAAACAGCATAAAAACGGTAATTAGCAGGCTTACTGCGAGCGTAATTATGATTCCTTTTTTGACTAATCCTTTGTTGTACATGCCTGCGCCTCCTTTAGACGACTCTCTGACTCTGAGTTCATTCTACTATAACACAAGACGTTCCTGCTTTCAAATAATGCCTGCCTTGGCAAGGGTTTACTCTCAGCGGCAGAGAAGTATGATCACGGGTTGAGACCTCACCGCGGATTAGAACATCACCTTGGTCTGGCGGCAAAACGGAGGATTACTTATTAATGGTCAGAATGAAAAAAGCGGACCTAAATCGCAATCTGCGCCAGTTGCTGCGCGCCGAAACCGGCAAGCCATTCTTTTTGCTAAACGAAGCTCCGCCCCCAATAGTTGCGGAAGAGAACGCATTTTTTACTAAGGAATTTGAGCGACTAAACAAAATGATGCTTTTTGAGAAAGCAGCGCTCGAGTCCTTTCCGATTGATCATATGAAAGATGCTGAAACTGGAAATAGCGCAGTTACTCTGAAGGTCGCAGGAGTGGATGAAGCCGGCCGTGGTCCTTTGGCTGGTCCTGTTGTTGCGGCAGCAATCGTGCTCCCTTTGCATTCTGCTATTCCGGGAGTCAATGACTCCAAACAATTATCCCCCGATGAAAGGGAAGAACTTTTTGAAGAACTAGCCGCAATTGCCGATTATGGCATCGGTGTTGTGGGCCCAGAGCAGATTGACGTGGTCAATATCCTGCAAGCTACTTATCAGGCAATGCAGCAGGCTGTGGCCAGTCTGAAATGCCACCCGCAGTATATCCTGGTTGACGCTGTCACCATCCCGGGTCTTAGTATCCCTCAAAAGGGCTTTATCAGTGGGGATTGCCTGTCCGTTTCCATTGCTGCAGCCTCTATTGTAGCGAAAGTAGCGCGCGACAGAATCATGGTAGCCTATGATCGCATTTATCCGCAATACGGTTTTGCCAGTAATAAAGGTTATGGCACGCAAGAGCACCTGGAAGCATTGGCAAGATATGGTCCCAGTCCAATTCATCGTACCAGTTTCTGCCATAAAATTACGAATGACGCCCAGAAAAACGCCTGAGCGAAGGGGATCGGAAAGCCCTAAAATGAGTCTAAATCCAGTTCAAAATTAATGGAAAAAAGTTTTTTTCGGCAGGAAATAAAATATGTTACACGAATGATCTTAATTTGAGTTGGTATGTGTTTACATATAGCTGCTAGAGCTCGTAAAACCTCCGTGGGATTTCTCCGACGGGGTTTCGTTGCGACAATAGCTAAAAGCCAGCCCAGAAAAAACCAATGTACAAAACACACAGACAGGGAGGGTTCTTAAATGGTTATTCCGCGGGAAAACCAGCCGGTTGCTTCTCCGGTTAGCGTTAACAAGCGTTGGTGCAAGCGATGCGGAATATGTATCGCCTTTTGTCCAAAAGGAGTTTTGGCGGCTGGGCCAGATGGTTATCCTGAAGTCGTGGCACCAGAAAAGTGCATTAAGTGCCGTTTATGTGAAATTCGCTGTCCTGATTTCGCCATCATAGTTGAGGAGAGTGATAAAAATGGCGGTTGAACGTTCAGCGCGCCTGATGCAGGGTAACGAAGCTTGCGTGGAAGGTGCCATTGCCGCAGGATGCAGGTTTTATGCAGGCTATCCAATTACACCTTCTACGGAAATTGCCGAGTTGATGGCAGCCTCTTTGCCGTGCGTTGGCGGAAGATTCATTCAAATGGAAGATGAAATTGCCAGTATGGCCGCAATAATCGGCGCTTCGCTGACAGGTACAAAATCAATGACAGCTACCAGTGGTCCGGGTTTTTCGCTGAAACAGGAAAACATCGGTTATGCTGCACTGACCGAAGTGCCATGTGTGATCGTCAATGTCCAGCGTTCCGGCCCGAGTACCGGATTACCCACCTCTCCGGCACAGGGCGATGTAATGCAGAGCAGATGGGGAACACACGGCGATCATCCGATTATCGTGCTTTCGCCTTCATCGGTATCCGAAACCTATCGGCTGACATTTGAATCATTTAATCTCGCGGAAAAGTACCGGAACCCCGTAATTTTACTAATGGATGAAGTGGTCGGTCATATGCGGGAGCGGGTTGATCTTCACTCATTAAGCATGTCGGTAGTTGACAGAGTAAAGCCAACCAATAAACGTGAGGATTATTTGCCGTACGACGCTGCGCCAGACGGTGTCTCCCCGATGGCCAATTTTGGTGATGGGTATCGTTGTCATGTAACGGGCTTGATTCATAATAAAAAGGGTTATCCGACGAGCAAAGCCGAGGAAGTTGATTTTTTAATTCGCCGCCTTCATAATAAAATAGATCACAATTTGGATGACGTTTTAAAATACGAAGAATATATGGTGGACGATGCCGACATAATCGTACTGGCTTTTGGCTCTGTGGCACGTTCAGCGCACAATGCTGTCAGAAGAGCCCGCCAAAATGGAGTTAAAGCCGGCTTATTCCGTCCGATCACCATCTGGCCGTTCCCGGAAGCGGCCGTCACCGCACTGGCTCAAAAAGCCAAACACATTATTGTTCCTGAAATGAACTTGGGACAGCTGCGCCTGGAGGTAGAACGTGTTGCTGGCTCAAGATGTCAGGTAAGCGGAATCAACAGCATCATCGGAGAATTAATTGCTCCTGACCAAATACTGCGTCGCATTATGGAGGTGTGAAAAAAATGGCTTTACAGCATGCACAAGACTATCTCCGTAATGCCATGATGCCTCACATCTGGTGTCCGGGCTGTGGGCATGGCATTATTTTGGGAGCTATACTAAGAGCGATTAGCAAAGCCGGTCTTGATCAAGACAAAACGGTGATTGTTTCAGGGATTGGTTGTTCTTCCAGAGCATCCGGCTATATGGATTTTGATACACTGCATACTACCCATGGACGGGCTTTAGCTTTTGCCACCGGCGTAAAAATGGCCAAACCCGAACTGAATGTAATTGTAATTATGGGAGACGGTGATTGCTCCGCAATCGGCGGCAATCACTTCATTCATGCCTGTCGCCGCAACATTGACTTGACTGCGGTGGTGTTCAACAATTCCATCTATGGCATGACCAGCGGTCAATATTCACCTTTGACCCCGCGCGGCAAATTTGCCACAACAGCACCCTACGGTACGATTGAACGTGAATTCGACCTTTGCGATCTGGCGATCGCTGCCGGTGCCTCCTATGTCGGCAGAGGTACCACTTTCCATGCCCAACTGCTAACGGATCTGATTGTCAAAGGAATTGCCAACAAAGGATTCTCTCTCATCGAAGGGATCAGCCAGTGCCCGACCTATTATGGTCGTAAAAATAAGATGGGCGGGCCGATCGATATGATGAAATGGCAACAGGAACACTCTGTTAACGCCGTTGCGGCTACCAAGATGACTCCGGAGCAGTTAGATGGTAAGTTCAAAATCGGGGAGCTTCATAATAGTCCGGCCCCGGAATATATCGCTGAATATGACAAGATTATTGCCGCGAGGAGGGCCTGAAGATGAAAAATGCAGCAATGGAGTTTCGGTTGGGCGGCTCCGGCGGACAAGGTTTGATTCTTGCTGGCATAATTTTGGCTGATGCCGCAATTATGGAAGGCAAAAATGCAGTCCAGACCCAGAGTTATGGTCCGGAAGCACGTGGAGGAGCCAGCAAGGCCGAAGTAATCATTAGCGAATCTGCGATTGATTATCCGAAAGTTACCATGCCCAATGTGTTGTTATGCCTGTCTGATGAAGCCTATCGCAAATATGGACAAGTTGTCGATCCGAACGGGTTGGTTATCACAGATACTTCGATGCATCTGCCGTTGCCGAACGAAAAGACCATGGTGCCGCTCTATCGGCTCCCGGTGCTGAGCATTGCCCGCGAAAAAATTGGCCGCGGTCTAACCGCTAATATGGTCGCTTTAGGCTGCCTGAATGCCCTGACAAAATCTGTATCGGACGCGTCTTTGGAACAGGCTATCAGCGAGCGTGTTCCGGCAGGCACTGCCGAACTAAACCTGAAAGCATACCGCGCCGGATTAGCGGCTGCGCAGCAACTCCTTATTGCCAAATAGGGGAAAGGAGCACGATTATGTACGAGCAGACCAAGTTGCAGGAAATTAAACAAAAAACGTCTGATTGGCAAGAAAAATCTGTTGCCAAACTGCTGTCCAAACACCCTGAAAGTCGACCCGTGTTTACGACTTCTTCCGGAATAGAAGTCAAACGGCTTTACACTCCAGCCGATATTGCCGAAATTGATTACCTTGACACGCTGGGTTTTCCAGGTGAATATCCTTATACCCGGGGCGTTCAGCCAACCATGTATCGCGGTCGTCCCTGGACAATGCGCCAATACGCAGGGTTTGCCTCCGCAGAGGAAAGCAACTTACGTTTCAGATATCTTTTGGAACAGGGGCAAACTGGTCTTTCAGTAGCTTTTGATCTGCCCACTCAGATCGGTTATGATTCAGATCATCCCTTAGCTGCCGGTGAGGTGGGTAAAGTCGGTGTAGCCATTGACAGTCTAAAGGATATGGAACTGCTCTTCAATGCCATTCCACTTGACAAAGTCAGTACTTCGATGACGATTAATGCGCCAGCTGCTGTTTTGCTGGCCATGTATATTGCAGTTGCCCAGAAGCAAGGTGCTTCTGTGGAACGACTTTCCGGAACAATTCAAAATGATATTCTCAAAGAATATGTCGCCCGCGGTACTTATATTTTCCCGCCCAAACCGTCGATGCGATTAATTACCGACATTTTCGCATACTGCTCGCAGAATCTGCCGGAGTGGAACACTATTTCGATCAGCGGCTATCATATTCGCGAAGCCGGATCAACTGCCGTTCAGGAAGTTGCCTTTACTCTGGCGGATGGGATCGCTTATGTCCAGGCGGCTATTAATGCCGGGCTCAGCGTGGACTCTTTCGCGCCGCGGCTCTCTTTCTTCTTCAATGCCCATACTGATTTCTTTGAAGAAGTGGCTAAATTCCGGGCCGCCCGTTATCTCTGGTCTAAAATTATGCGCGAACGTTTCAAGGCCACTAATCCAAAATCATGGATGCTGCGTTTCCACACCCAGACAGCAGGCTCAACCCTTACAGCACAACAGCCGGAGAATAATGTAGTACGGGTAGCCCTGCAGGCACTGTCGGCCGCACTTGGCGGAACGCAGTCTTTGCATACCAATTCCAGGGACGAAGCTTTAGCGCTACCGACAGAAGATTCTGTGCGGATCGCTTTGCGCACTCAGCAGATCATTGCTTTTGAAAGCGGTGTCACCAATACTGTTGATCCGTTAGCCGGTTCCTACTATATTGAAAGCCTTACTAAAGAAATTGCGGATCGGGCTGCAGAGTACATCCGTCAGATTGATGAAATGGGCGGAGCACCGGGCGCAATCGAGAAAGGCTTCATTCAGCAAGAGATCCAGGACAGCGCTTATCGTCATCAAAAAGAAGTGGAAGCTGAAGAACTGGTGGTTGTTGGTGTAAACCGCTTCCAAATTGAAGAAGCTCCTCCTTCAGGTCTGCTACGGGTCGATCCGGCTGTGGGTGAAGCACAGCGTCAAAGGCTGGCAGATCTCCGGACCGAACGTGACGGTGCTAAAGTCGCACAATGCCTGGAGTCATTACGCCAGGCAGCCTCGGGCACTGAAAACCTGATGCCCCTAATTCTGGACGCAGTGCATGCTTATGCAACGCTTGGTGAGATTTGTGGCGTGCTCAGAGATGTGTTTGGCGAGTACCGGGCACCGGATATTCTCTAATTGAAAGCGATACGGAGGAGGATTTGATTTGGCTACCATTCGCGTTTTAATAGCAAAACCTGGTCTGGACGGTCATGATCGCGGAGCCAAGGTTATCGCGAGAGCCTTGCGTGACGCCGGTATGGAAGTCATTTATACCGGCCTGCGTCAGACCCCGGAACAAATTGTCGAAGCAGCACTACAGGAAGATGTCAACGCATTGGGTTTGTCCTGCCTTTCCGGGGCACACAACCATCTTTTTCCACGTGTTGTAGAACTGCTGCGTGAACAAGGGGCTGCTGATATTCTTGTTTTCGGCGGCGGTGTCATTCCGCAGGAGGATATCCCTGACCTGAAAGCAGCCGGCGTTGTCGAAATATTTACGCCCGGCACCTCCACTGTGGACGTGGTGGAATTTTTGAATAAACATGTCAATGTCAAATAATAAAGAGCAGCAGACGCCGGAGAGTTTGGCTGAACGAATCATTGGCGGCGACCGCCGCGCGTTAGCCAGAGCCATTACACTGCTGGAAAACGGCGCGCCGCAAGCCAACCGCATTGTTAGTCTGCTGCATCAGAACGCTGATTTGAACAAAGCCAGGTTTATTGGCATTACCGGCCCTCCTGGTGCCGGTAAGAGTACCCTGAGCAATGCTTTAGTGACTTGCTTGCGCAAAAGAGGAGAAAAGGCTGCCTTAATTTTGGTAGATCCGGCCAGTCCGCTGACTGGCGGTGCCATTCTGGGAGATCGCCTGCGACTTCCTGGTCATTCTGGTGACGACGGTGTTTTCATTCGCAGTATGAGTAATCGCGGCCATCTCGGAGGTCTCTCTCCGACAACAGCGGGAGTAGCCACGCTGATGCAGGCCGCCGGTTTTAAACGAGTCATCATTGAAACGGTTGGCACCGGACAGGCCGAAACCGAAATTGCGGGTCTGGCAGATACAGTAGTGCTGGTCCTGGTGCCCGGATTGGGCGATGACATCCAGCTGATGAAAGCCGGCATTATGGAAATTGCTGATGTTTTCGCGGTCAACAAGTCCGATAGAGATGGGGCTGCCTTGTTAGCCAGCGAGCTAAAAATGTCGCAGACCGTCTCTTCAAGCGACGGGTTTACTCCGGAAGTTATTCTGACGTCTGCCCTGTCTGGCGACGGTGTAGATAGCCTGCTGGATGCAATCGATCGTCATTACGCTCATCTGGAGCAATCAGGCTTGATCAAAGTTACCAGAAAGAAACGGATTCAGACACAACTGAACGGAGCTCTGCAGGGTTTGTTTCGCAATGCCCTGGCTGGCATTGCCTCGGAGGATCTTAGCCAGGTCAATTGTCAGCTTGAGCAATGTATACTGGATCCATATAGCGCAGCTGAAACCCTTTGGAATCTCATCATAGCAAACGGTAAGGGAGGGAAGTAATGGACTATGCTGAACAAAATTGAACACATCGGAATTGCAGTGACCAGCCTTGAACAGTCTTTGCCTTTCTATACGGAAGTTCTTGGTCTTGAGCTGCTTGGAATTGAAGAAGTTTCAGATCAGAAACTGCGCGTGGCGTTTCTCAAAATAGGACAGAGTAATATTGAATTACTGGAACCGACCAGTCCGGACGCTACTGTGGCTAAATTTCTGGAAAATCGCGGTCCTGGCATCCATCATATCGCATTTGCTGTGGATGATGTCGCCAAAGAGCTTGAGGCAGTCAAATCCCGCGGTATCCGGGTTATCGACGAAACCCCCAGAATTGGTGCCCATGGAGCCAAAATTGCCTTCTTGCATCCGAAGTCCGGGGGCGGAGTACTTATTGAACTTTGTCAGCACTGATTGGAGGTAAACTGATGTCTGTCCGCAAGAAATTACAGGAATTGCAGAAAAGCCGCGAAAAGGCTTACCTGGGCGGCGGTACAAAACGTATCGAGCGCCAGCATTCTGCGGGAAAATTAACAGCCAGAGAGCGTTTGGCTCTGCTTCTTGATGCAGATAGTTTTGTTGAAACCGATCCGTTTATTAAAAACCGCTGCACTGACTTTGGTATGAGTGATGTAGAAACTCCGGGTGAGGGAGTTATCACTGGCTACGGCACCATTGATGGCCGTCAGGTATTTGTCTTTGCACAGGATGCCACGGTTTTGGGCGGAGCCCTTGGCGAAGCTCATTCCAAAAAAATATGCAAGGTTATGGATCTGGCAGCCAAAGCTGGCGCGCCTTTTATTGGACTGAATGATTCCGGCGGGGCCCGCATTCAGGAAGGCGTCGATGCTTTGGATGGCTATGGTCAGATCTTCTACCGCAACACCGTCTATTCAGGAGTCGTCCCCCAAATTTCTGTTATCATGGGCCCGTGCGCTGGAGGCGCAGTTTATTCACCGGCCATTACGGACTTTATCCTTATGGTTGAGAATACTAGCCAGATGTTTATCACCGGACCGCAAGTCATCAAATCGATTACCGGTGAAGACGTAACATTAGAAGAACTGGGCGGGGCTCGCACCCATAGTTCCAAGAGCGGAGTGGCTCACTTTTCTGCAGAAAGCGAACAGGATTGTTTGGCGCTTGTCAGAAAGCTGCTCTCCTATCTGCCTTCCAATAATATGGAGGATCCTCCCGCTATTGATTATCCGGAACATCAGGATAATGAAATCAATTCTGAATCTCTGCTGGACATTGTCCCGGATGATCCGAATAAACCGTATGATGTCAGAGATATTATCAACACCGTAAGCGATCCCGGTTCATTCCTGGAAGTACAGACCAGCTACGCTGCCAATGCAGTGATCGGTTTCGCTAGAATGCAAGGCCGGAGCATTGGAATCATTGCGAACCAGCCGAAATACTTGGCCGGATGTCTGGATATTAACGCCAGTGATAAAATTGCCCGCTTTATCCGGACCTGTGATGCCTTTAATGTTCCCATCGTGACTTTTGTTGATGTTCCTGGCTTCTTGCCTGGTATTTCTCAGGAGTTCGATGGTATCATCCGGCATGGAGCAAAAGTGCTCTTCGCATATTCAGAAGCGACCGTACCCAAATTAGCAGTAATCCTCCGCAAAGCATACGGTGGAGCATATGTCGCTATGTGCAGCCGTTCTTTGGGGGCGGACGCTGTCTATGCTTGGCCGACAGCAGAAATTGCTGTTATGGGCGCTCAAGGCGCAGCCAATATCATTTTCCGCGACGACATTAAGAATGCCTCGGATCCAGAAGCCACTCGTCGCGAAAAGGTGGATGACTACACCGAGAAATTCGCCAATCCTTACGTAGCAGCCGCCAGGGGTTATATTGATGATGTAATTGATCCCCGCGATACGCGTCCTTTGTTAATTAAGGCCCTGAATATGATCGCTAATAAAAACGAACAACGCCCGGCTAAAAAACACGGAAACATTCCGGTTTAAAGGGAGGGAACTACTATGGCTAATATGGGTATCGGAATAGAGCTCCTTTTCCTTGGCATGGGCGTAGTCTTTGTTGCGCTGATTATCATTATTGGCGTGATGAAGTCGTTGGGGTATTTTGCCGGTGCAAATTCCAAAAAGGCATCTCAGACAGATAAAATAATGCGCCGAGAAACCGCCGAGCCGGTTAGTTCAGTAACTGCGGACCGGACCTCTAGTGCCGATTTTTCGGGAATATCAGCCGAAACAGTGGCGGCGATTAGTGGCGCAATTGCGTACATGATGGGACCCGGCCGGAGCGGTTACGCAATACGTTCTATCAAACCATGTACCGGTGGAGAGACCATCTCGCCCTGGGCGATTGCCGGGCGCATCGGACTAATTAATGCGGGAAATTCCATGATAAAGAGGAGGACTTCAAGATGAAGCGTTTTAAGGTCGTTGTTAATGGCACACCTTATGAAGTAGATGTTGAGGAAGTATCATCCGGATCAACTGCTCCCAGTGCTCCGCAAGCCGTTTTAGCACCGGCCCCGGTTGCCGCAGCGGCTGCGCCTGCCAAAGCAGCAACTGCCAGTGCTCCCGCTCCCGAGAAAGCGAGTGCACCTGCCAAAGCCGTAGCACCTGCTCAGGCTGGTCCTGGAACAATCGCCGCGCCAATGCCGGGCGTGATTGTCGCCATTAAAGTGAAGCCCGGGCAGACCGTGAAACGCCGCGACGTTCTGCTTACACTAGAGGCCATGAAAATGGAAAATGAAATCCTGGCTCCCAAAGATGGAGTTGTCAGGGAAATCTATGTTCAGTCAGGACAGAGTGTAAATCCGCAAGATCCGCTGATTGACCTGGAATAGACGCACTGTAATAGCTATCATTTAAACAAAGTGGGGAAAGAAGGACATGTGGCAAGCTATTCATGGATTTTTACAGAGTACTGGATTTGCCTCCCTGACATGGGGACATATACTGATGATCTGTGTAGCACTAGTACTCATGTACTTGGCGATTGTCAGGAAGTTTGAGCCATTATTGCTTGTTCCGATCAGCTTTGGGATCCTGCTGGCAAATCTGCCTCTGGCAGGTCATTCCAATTCTGAATCCGGTCTTTTGCATTGGTTATACCAAGGAGTTAAGTTGGGAATTTACCCACCGCTCATCTTTTTGGGAATAGGGGCCAGTACGGATTTCGGTCCTCTGATTGCCAATCCTAAGACGTTTTTGCTGGGTGCCGCGGCACAGCTGGGGATATTTATCACGTTGATTGGCTCCTTATTGTTGGGGTTCACCCCGGCGCAGGCTGGAGCGATCGGTATTATCGGCGGAGCCGACGGGCCTACCGCAATCTTCTTGGCCAGCAAGCTGGCACCGGAACTTCTTGGATCGATTGCCGTCGCGGCATATTCTTATATGGCATTAGTGCCCTTGATTCAGCCCCCGATTATGAGGCTCCTGACTACCAAAAAAGAGCGCAGTATTGTAATGGAGCAGCTGCGGCCAGTCTCCAAAAAGGAGAAGATTTTGTTCCCGATTATTGTTACTATTTTTGTTGGTCTTCTTTTGCCAGATGCTGTTCCGCTGGTCGGTATGTTGATGTTGGGTAACATTTTTCGCGAAAGCGGCGTTGTCGATCGGCTCTCTAAAACGGCTCAAAATGAGTTGATGAACATCGTCGTAATTTTCTTAGGGTTGACCGTCGGTGCAACCTCGACTGCCGAAACATTTCTGACTAAAGAAACCCTCTCCATTCTTGCCCTGGGTTTAGCGGCTTTTTCAGTGGGCACAGCCGGCGGAGTGCTTTTCGGCAAACTGATGTGCTGGGCCACCAAAGGAAAAGTCAATCCATTGATTGGCTCTGCTGGTGTATCAGCTGTTCCGATGGCGGCCCGCGTTTCGCAAATCGAAGGTATGAAGGCCAATCCGGAAAATCACCTCCTGATGCACGCCATGGGTCCCAATGTAGCGGGTGTGATCGGGTCTGCGATTGCTGCGGGAATATTGCTGTCACGACTCTCGTAGCATGATTTGCCTGGCCGTATAGACGAGTATCATTGCATAGTTGCCAGATAATGACATAACCCATTGATTCCAACCGGGCACGCCTAAAACGTGTCCGGTTTTTTATTATTGGAAGGAGGTTTTTCGGATAGCTGAAAGGCAAGGGCAAAAGCTTGGATTCCACTGCGATAAGGGCGTAAGTCGCAAAAATCAAAATGTACTGCTTGGCCGTGCAGGGGAAGCATACGCCAAGATCTATTTGGAAAGGAAGGGCTATCAAATCCTAGCTGCCAACTATCGTTGTCAATTTGGCGAAATTGATCTGATTGCGGAGGAATCGCATGAACTGGTTTTCATTGAAGTAAAAAGCAGAACCGGATCTGCGTATGGCAGAGGTCTGGAATCAATCACGACTCGCAAAAAACACCATATCCTCAGAACGGCCTGGTATTATCTCGAACAACTCCACCAAAGCCATAGGCCATTTCGATTTGACGCATTGGAAATTTCTTTCGATTATGATGGCAACCCAGTGAAGGCTGAGTTGATCCAGAATGCCTTCGTTTTTGATTCTTAGGCCTATTGGCTATAAGGCAAGGGACCGGTATTGCAGCGCTTCGGCGATATGCTCCCGTTCTATATTGGGCATCCCTCCTAAGTCTGCAATCGTGCGGGCCACTTTGATCGTTTTAAAATAGGAGCGGGCACTCAAGGCAAAACGAGAGGCCGCATCCTGAAGCAAAGCTGTGGCAGCTGAGCTCATTTGGCAGTACTGCCGAATTTCGCCGGAACTCAAATGGGCATTCCATTTGTAAGCGCTATGGACGCCTTCCAGATATCTGTTTTTTTGGACTACCCTGGCGTCAGTAACGCGCTGACGAATACAGGATGATGTTTCACTTGACCTAAGAGCAGCTAATTCACTCTCCGGTAGGCGGGGCACATTCACCTGCAAATCAATGCGATCCAGCAACGGTCCGGAAATTCTAGATCGGTATTTTTGAATTTGGAATGGGGTACAGACACACGGTTTCAACGCGTCCCCCAAATAGCCGCAGGGACAGGGATTCATTGCTGAAACCAACATGACTTTGGCTGGGAAGGTAATGGCGGAGGAGGCGCGTGCAATGGTTACTACGCCATCTTCCAGCGGTTGACGCAATACTTCCAGCACTTCCCGTCGATATTCCGGCAATTCGTCCAGAAATAAAACGCCGAGGTGTGCCAAACTGACCTCTCCGGGGCGAGGGTTCCGCCCGCCGCCGATGAGTCCAGCGTAACTTGCTGTATGGTGGGGTGCCCGAAAAGGCCTGACAGTAATGACGTTTTTTCCGGTTGCCAGCAGGCCGGCGGCACTATAGATGCGAGTCAGCTCAATCGCTTCAGTTTTCTCCAGAGGCGGCATAATAGTAGGAATGCGGCGGGCGAGCATCGTCTTTCCAGAGCCCGGGGGTCCGGACAACAACACATTATGCCCACCGGCGGCAGCAATTTCAAAAGCCCTCTTGGCGTGCTCCTGACCGCTTACTTCTGAAAAATCCTCCTCAAAGACCGGCTGCGGGGGAAGAGACCATTGCAATTCGCCGGTGCCAGTGCCGGCGGAAATGCGAGTGGCTTTCAGAAGTTTTTTTTCAGCCGTAAGATAGGTTATGACATCACGTAGATGTGCGGCAGGCAGTAAATCGAGACCCTCTACGATGGCGGCTTCGTCCCAATTATCGGCTGGCAAGATTAATTCCCGGCAGCCGTATTTTTGTGCTGCCAAAGCCATTGGAAGCACACCGCGTATTGGACGGATGTCGCCACTGAGCGACAGTTCACCGACAATCATGCAGCTATTTAAACTTCCATAGTCGATTTTTCCGATACAAGCCATGATTCCCAGCGCGATTGGCAGATCAAATGAAGCGCCCTCTTTTCGTAAGTCTGCAGGCGCGAGATTGACTGTGATTCTTCGATTTGGCATCGAAGCTCCACTATTGCGCAGTGCGGATCGCACTCGTTCTTTGCTTTCCCGGATCGCCGTGTCCGGGAGCCCGACTATTCCGAACCCTGGGAGGCCCGAACCTACATCCACTTCTACCTCAACCGGTATCCCGTCAATACCAACAATTGTACAGCTGAGAATTTTTACCGGCAATGCGACCAACTCCACAAACAGCTCCACAAAATGTGCAATATATATTTCGTTACATATATGGTAATTCCTTCCTTGGCACACGCTCTGCTACTTTTTTATTTTTGAGGACAGGTCCGTCCAAGGATTCTGACTATCGGGAACAGGTTTTGAGATGTAACAAAACAACATTTGTTCCAACTTTAACAGGGTTTTTTTTCTTGACGCAGAAATAGTAAATAGTTCGAAACTGGAAGTAATCAGGCGGGAGGCTATGGAATGCTTAAAAGTACTGGCATAGTAAGGAAAATTGATGAACTGGGCCGTTTTGTTTTGCCTATGGAAATGCGTAAAATGATGGGTATTGAAATTAAGGATCCTATGGAAGTCTATTTTGACTCGGAAACTCAGTCCATTATTCTTAAGCAGTACAAGCCAGGCTGCGTTTTCTGTGGCTCCGTCGATGGGACAAAACTCTTTAAAGGGCATTATGTCTGCAAAGAATGCGTTAAGGGGGCCAAAGAAAATATAAATATGCAAGCCTAACAAGGCTAACCGGGCCAAACCTGGCCCAGGACAGACGTGTTAAGCCTGTGCTAAAGCCCTTTCTCTGACGGGAAAGGGCTTTTTTGACGCCCCTGATGCGGGAAGTAAGGCGAGTTTATTAAGGAAATGCGTCCCTTGGGACATAACAGGATCCAGTGGCATAATATGAAGCCAGGAAGGAGGATCTTTATTCCTTTCCCCGCTCGCCGCGCAGGTGTTCGCCCCGCTATGCGGTTTCTTTGGCGCAGGCGAATGAGGTCCGTTGGAGGAGTGAACAAATTTGTACTCCGCAATTTTTGGCAAAGATCGTCAGAAAAATTCGGATCCACTTGAAAGCCTTAGTCCACGTGAAAGCGAAATCCTTCAGTATGTTGCCAGCGGACTGGGTAATGCCGAAATCGGCAAAACCCTTTTCATAAGCGAAAAGACAGTCAAGAACTATGTGACCAGCATCCGCAAAAAGCTTGGGTTGGCCAACAGAGCCCAGATCGCTCTCTATGCTCTGCAGCGTGGCGTTCTTGACTTGAGCCAGATAAAGCTGACCGATCAATAGGGCTTAATATTCCACTAACTGAGCATAGTCGTGGTAAGCGGCTATGCTTTTTATTGTAGGATCCAGCCGATGGTAGTCGCGCTGCTATTTTCCTAAAGGGACTATGTGGGGGGTAGAAGAATTATCAGAACAGGGGTGAAACAGAACCACTGAACGCACACTTAATCGCAGCTTAGACGAAGCAATCAATTCAGAAGGAGATGTTTCAACTTGATGCAGAGGAAACCGGCTTACCGTCTTCTCCAATCTGCAGCCCTGGTTCTGGTTGCACTCCTAATCTCAGCGCCAGCCGTCCTTGGCAGCACGTGGTATAGTACTTCTTCAGGTCGTTCCTACTATCGTTCCGGTTGGTACAATTCCAACTACTATTCCACCCGCACAGGCGGCTACGTCCGTTACCCAGTTCCGTCGTATCGTCCGACCACACCAAGCATTCCATCTTATCCGGCTCCGGACCCGGTTCCGCAGCCCACACCGCAGCCTGAGCCAGTTCCCACTCCT
>DHDG01000039.1:24442-99392 GCA_002399265.1 Firmicutes bacterium UBA4882
CACCGTCTCCGGCGCCGGTGCCCCAACCGGTTCCGCAGCCCACGCCGCAGCCTCAGCCAGCTCCCACTCCTTCGGCTGGACTGACTGCGCAGGAAGCTGCCATGCTGAACCTGCTCAACCAGGAACGCATGAGAAATGGTCTCGCTGCACTACAAGTCGATGACAGGTTGGTCAATGTGGCCCGTCAGAAAAGCCAGGATATGCTGCTGAACAACTACTTCGGCCATACGTCTCCTACGTATGGATCACCATTCCAGATGATGAGAGCCGCGGGTATTTCCTACCGCACGGCCGGAGAAAATCTGGCGGGAGCATCCAGTGCTGAAACGGCACACTCCGCTCTCATGAACAGTAGCGGTCACAGAGCCAATATCCTGAATCCGGCATATACCCATGTCGGAATTGGTGCAGTTTCTGGGAGCCGTTTTGGAATGCTCTTCACCCAAATGTTCTTAGGTAACTAAGCATCATCTTTCCCTCAAAAGAGAGGCGGGTCGGCGCCTCTCTTTTTTATGCTTTTGTCCTGAATTTTCTTGATCTGGCAGGCGGTAGGCACATACCGCCACAAATTCATATACTGTATTAGATTTCTCCAGGAAGGAGGCAGAGTTAATGTCCGCTGAAGAACTTAAAAAGACTCGTAAACGGAAAACAACCGGTCAGAAAAATGCTGAAGCTGTGCCTGAAACAAAGGCTCCCGCTACCGAGAATGTCGCCCCAGCCCGAACCAGAAAAAGAAAGGCGGCGGCAGCCCCGGAGAGCGAAGTAAAAGCCAAGCGCGCTGGCACTAAGAAAGCAAAACCAGGAGTGGATTCGATCCCCGCCGCAAAGCAAGCGGAAGCCACTCAAAAAACAACGCGCAAGATCCGGACCAAGAAAACAAGCACAGAAAAAACGAATCAGATCAAGCCTACTGCACCTGTTGCCAGCGTAAAAAGCAAGTCTGTTAAAGTCACCGTTAAGCAAGCCAATCCAGTCACTAATGTCAACCCAGTCGCTGCGGGGCTAACAGATACTGCCGTTTCCCAGATGCAGATACCGATTATTCCGCAGGAAATGGATTTGAATGGTGCCTCTGCCGTCCTGGGTGAGTCAGTGGTTGAACGTCAGATTACACAGCCGGTTCAAGTTGTACTCCCATTTCAAGCCATCAAGGTGAAAGAAATTGTTGCCCGTATACAGGACGTAACCGCCGAAGTCATCCAGGATAAAGTCATAATCCAAGGCGTTATTCATAAACAGATTTTCTTTGTCGGAACTGATATGGTTGTGCATCATATTCCCGAAGACGCACCGTTCAGTACTTTTGTCGATATACCCGGTGCGATCACTGGAATGAATGTGGCTGTCAGAACCGAAATCGAGGGTGTTCTGTTTAAGTTAATGCCAGACGGGATCACCATTGACCAGAAAGTAGTCATTCAGCTCTTTGTGAAGGTAACGGAGACAGTTCAGGTTAACGCTGTCACAGGTACTGGCCCCTTGGTGTTAATCGAAGAGGTTGTCGGAGAAAACACCACCCAGACCTTAACTGAGAGCACTGTGCTGCTTACGGTACCAGCGGTCAAAGTAGCTGAAATTCAGGCCAGAGTACAGGATGTAACCTCCGAAGTGATCCTGAATAAGGTGATTATCCAGGGCGTCATTCACAAACAGATCTTCTTTGTGGATACCAGCGGTCTCGAAAGGCATCAAGCAGAAGATGTTCCTTTCAGCACATTTGTCGATGTGCCAGGTGCGGTGGCGGGAATGAATGTGCAGATCCATTCGGAAATCGAGACCGTACTTTTCGAACTACTGACACAGACAGAATTACTGCAAAAAGTTGTCATCCAATTTTTCGTAAAAGTCACGCAGTCAGTACAGATCAGGGTCACGGAGGGAACCGGTCCGTTATTTAAGCTGGCTGAAGTAATTGGAGAAAACTCAGAGCAGATCCTTAGTGAATCAAATGTCATTCTGGAACGCCCCGCTATTAAGGTCAGAGAAATTGTAGCGCGTATCCAGGACGTAATTGCCAAAGCCATTCTCAATAAAGTAATTGTCCAAGGTATCCTACACAAGCAAGTGTTTTATATCGGTACCGATAATGTGGAATACCATCAGGCAGAGGATATCCCATTCAGTCTATTCCTTGACATCCCAGGTACAATTGCTGGTATGGATGTCAGAATCAATGCGATCATTGAGCATATCATGTTTGACCTGCTTGAGGGCAATCTGCTGCATCAGAAGGTAGTCATTCAAGTCTTTGCCAAGGTGACCAGAGAGATTCAATTGCGTATAGCAACGGGTCAGGGACCTCTGGTCAAAGTCGAACAGGTAATCGGAGAAAACGTCACGCAGGTATTAGTGCGCAGAGTTGTGCCGATTATCATCCCGCCGGTTCCGCCGACCCCACCACCGGCGGTACTCGGAACAGTAAGCATTGTAATACCAGGCGTGGAAGCTGTGATCACTCAGCAAGTCCTGATTGAAAACGCGGTTACCCTTCCAGTACCAGCCATCAAAATACGTGCCGTAACAGGAACAATTCTGAATCTAGTCGGGCAGATTGTTCCCGATGCAATTCTGGTGACCGGAACTGTCAATAAATCAGTTGACTTCGTTGACGTTGCCAATACAGTCAGAAACTTACAGGAAAATGTACCATTTTCGGCCTTACTACCCGCAGCAGGAATTGCGCCTGGAACCCCGGTTGAGATTTCCGCCGAGATTGAGAATATCTCTTTCAGCTTATCCAATAATGGCAGGGTGCTCAATCAGGTAATTGTTCTGCAACTCACAGCGACTGTTATGTCTACTGAATCACAGGTCGTTGAAGTCATAACATCGGTAGAATTCCCCGGTGTCCAGACAACCGAGTTGCTGGTCAGAGCACTGGTACTGAGAAATAGCGTTCCGCAGTTGGAAGAATTAGCAGTTGTCACAAACGCAGTCGGTCCGGGAGTACTGGCAATTCAGAAACAGGTCATTCCGTTGGATGTCGTCAATGACGGCAACCCGAATCCTGTTCCTGTAGAAGTAGTCACAGATATCACGCTGGGCCCGCTCACCTGAACGACTGATTACGAGTGTTTGAGGGCTGACCTGCCGGTCAGCCCTTTCGGAAACGGGACAGAAACGAGGCAGAAGCTTGCAGGAGCAAAGCGAGAGTAATCAGGAACGATGCCGGAATCTAAAAATCGGGGTAGTTTAATTAGCACATTACGATAAATGCACATATAGTATACTATCAGCCCGGTGCCCGAAACCATGCCAACAGGCACAAAGCAGGTGAATTTATATGGAACCCCAGTACCTGCCATGGTTTGCACTAACAAGCGTACTGGCGGTATTTATTATCGTATGCCTGTTAAACAGACGCAACAACCGGGCAGGTCGTTCCCGTTATAGCCACAGCCGGATTAATCCTCAGAATAAAAAGCCGCCTCGCCCACAGGACACCGCAACCAGAATGGCTGTCCGGTTGAGCGGCCCGACTAACGGCAGGATTGAGCTTCAGTGTAACTATCCGCTGCCGAAGCCGGTTTGGCGAGAAAAAATGGGGCATGGCGGCGGGACGGAAGCAATCAGCCGGTCTCAGGAACAGGATTGGCTCTGCGAATTCAGGCACCTTCTCCCAGAAGGCGCAAACGAACCGGGAGGTGAGAGGTCCGGGGAAATTGATGAGTCAGTGGCTGTACTGGAACTATCTGCTGCCAACTCGCCGGAAACAGTCAATGATCCTGAAACTGGCGAAGAAGCTGCCGGAATCTGGATTGATGAAAACCAAACGCATTCATGGATAGAAGGAGGGAGGACCTTGAGCGAGCCTTTAATTAAGGCCGAGGTAGTCATTGGAGAAAATACACGGCAGGTAATGCTGGAAAGCAATTTCACCCTGTTTGTGCCGGCAGTCAAGATCCGAGACATACAGGCACGGGTCCTGGACATTACGGCGCAAATTATCCCCAACAAAATCGTCATTCAGGGCGTCGTGCACAAGCAAATTTTCTTCGTTGACGCCAACAACCGCGTCATGCATCAGGCTGAAAACGTACCATTCTCGACGTTTATCGATGTCCCGGGGGCGGGTACTAATATGAACGTTCAGGTGCGTCCGGTGGTGGAACATGTCGGCTTTATCTTTACTCCGCCCACGTTACTGCACCAAAAAGTCGTTCTGGAAATTTTCGTAAAGGTCACTGAAACCAGGCAAATCAACGTCATCACCGGAAACGGACCTTTAGTAATGGTCGAGCAGGTAGTGGCCGAAAACACCCGCCAGGCGCTTGAGCAAAATCAAGTTGTTTTGACAAGACCCGCTATCAAAGTTAGTGAAATAACCGCCACGCTGAGAGATGTGACAACTGAGCTGCTAGAGAACAAAGTAGTCATTCAAGGAATTGTCCATAAGCAAATCTTCTTTGTGGGCACAGATAATATTCAATACCATCAAGCTGAAGATGTCGAATTCAGTACTTTTGTGGACGTACCGGGTGCAATAACCGGTATGAACGTAGAGCTCAGAGCGGAAGTCGAGCATATTGGGTTTGAGCTTCTATCGGAGACGCTGCTACTTCAGCAAGTGGTGATCCAGTTCTTTGTAAAGATTACGGAAACTGTCCAGCTTAATCTGAACCTCGGCACTGGGCCGTTGCTGAAGGTTGAGGAAGTCAGAGGAGAGAATGTTACACAGACATTAGTCGAAAACGAGATTTTACTTGACAGACCCTCAATCAAAATCAGGGAAATCGTGGCCCAAGTCCGGGATGTTACAGCAGAAGCAATACTTGGCAAAGTGATTGTTCAGGGAATAGTTCACAAACAAATCTTCTATATTGGTACTGACAATTTGGAGTACCATCAAGCAGAGAATGTCCCCTTTAGTTTCTTTGTAGATATTCCAGGCGCCGCAGCTGATCGCAACATTCATGTACGTCCTTTCATTGAACACATTTCCTTCCACTTGCTTGATGAACGGACCCTGGAGCAGAAAGTAGTACTGGAAACATTCGTGAAAGTAACCGAAACCGTGCAGATCAGAGTGGCAGAGATAATCGTATCACCTTATGTTTCACCGTACGTCTCGCCCTATATCTGCAATAACATTACCAATACCAATGCCAACTGCTCCGCCAATTTGTCACTGTAAGTTCCGCCCGCCCGGAGAAGGCTGTCTTTGATCAGACAGCCTTTTTTTATTGAGTTAGGGTTATCCTGAGCGCATGCGAATATAAATACTGTGAAACGTATTAACGGGAATGATGCCTGATGCCCATCGGGATATGGCCGGTAGCGGTTATCCCGGTCCGGATCCCTTTTAGAAGTCCCGCCAAAATTGAATTGCTAAATGTCGCCAGTCGTATTGTAGCTAACCAGAAAATTCTTTCTGAAGATACGGCTGTTTTTGCATATATCGAAGTTGAAGCACTTTATTTGGAGAGCAGTCGCGGGTTTGAAAAAAGAGGTCCTGACTGTAATTTGGAGAGCAGCGGCGGATATGTCCGCCGGATTACTTCGCTAACCAGTATCATTCGTGACAAATATGGACCGAAGCTTCTTCAGCCCACGATTGAATTTGAAAAATACGTGCTACAACCTGGGGCCGAGGGCCCCAATACGCATGTACTGGAGGGAGAAATAGGGCTGGCCTGGCCGGCGGAGGCGGGACTAGCGGCGGCGGATCCGGCTTCGGATTCGCACGTGGACGGGCATTTCGCAATAAAGGAACTGGATACACTATTCCTTAACAAAGTGCAGAAAATCCACCATTTTTCATTGACGGTAAAAAAAACAGTTGTTGTCAAAAAACGCCTCAAGGCTGTAGTGGGCTGTCAGACCATGTGCACAGCCACTGCCGACTGGCGAAATCAAGCGGCTGTGATCCAAGGGGAACTGAATTTGAGCATGCATCTGGAATATGAGGACGGCACATTGGGACGCTGGTCCGACCCGCTCATTTTTCAGGTACCCGAACCACTGGTTCCCAACTATGCGCATAGTCTTTATGTATTTATAGATCAGTGTCATGTCGATCCACAGCTGACCGCGGACATGGACGCGGGTACTGATGCAGGTGCCGAGCAAATCGAGATCACGGCTACACTTACGGGCATTATTGCTGAAACCTGCCCGGAAGCTGTTATGCTATACGCTCCGCCGATTAATGCAACACAATATTACAAAACGCTGCGAATCAGCGGCATTGCTGATACGTCGATTTGCTGTCAAAACAAGGCTCTTTCTGGTACCGTTGCAGTGCCTGGAATCCCAACGGGTTCCCTGACACATAGATTAGGCTGCGGCAGGCTTGAGCAAACAAGCGGCTCGCTACTGCAGGAACTTACTGCGTTTTGCGATTTATTTTATATTGACGACGAGGGCGAAAAATGTCTTCAGGTTCAGCTTAACGATATCATGCTGACCTCTATCGGGGAGTATCCGGTGACGGCGACCTATTCGGGAAGTGTAGCGGCAGCCGGCGAGCCCGTGATTACTGCGGATCTTAGAAATCCCGGTGAATTCAGCGTGACAGTGCCTTTGCGATATCAAGTCGTGATGCGAGAGACAAGAATCAAGGACGCCCATATCAGTGGCACGTCTGCGGACAATGCGGAGGCATTGTCCAATACGGCTGGCGACTCGGGAGAAGCGATCAAGGCGCGCAATTTGATTAAAACGATGGACGCAGTAGTTGAAGAAATCGTGGCGCAAAAACGAGTCCGTTTTCCAGTTGAATTTCCAGCCCAAGCAACATTTTCAAACGCCACAAAGCACCGGGGCCAGGCTGAGTCGTTATCGGAAGCGACGCCAGAACTGGATTATGAGTGCATCCCTGAGACGGATTGTTGTCTGATTAAGGGCACAGCTAATCTGGCGTCATATATTACTGCCCTGGATGGCAAAGAGGTCTATCAACCATATCGGGCCAATTATTGTGAAAAGGTGATGATCCCCGGCTGCCAGCCAGATTTGAAATGGCGCTGCAACTTGACGGCGGCTACGGTTGCTCCGACGACGCCAGCTGACACTCCCTCGCTAATCATTGAAGCTGATTTGGTGCTTTACCGCTTTCGCCGAGTCGAAATTCTAGCCGGGGAGTCCAGTGCCCAATCCGATCAACAACTACTGGCACTGGAACATCGTCTATTTTGGCAGTCCAGGCCTCCTACCTGTACCAGTGCGGAACCAGTACGCATTACGACCAAAGCTGACGACCTTACATGGCGCTTTGCAGATGATGAACTTTTAATTATTGATGGAATGGTCGGCAGAGAGCTCTATTTTGTCGATCGCGACCAGCGGCTTTATTGTTCGGACGCCCGTATCCCATTCCGCATGGCCGCCTTACTGCCTGGACAAACCGGAAACATCAGGCAAATTCGTATTCAAAGAATTGATGGGACGGCGCTACCCAGAGCAAAAAAGGGAGTGCCGGTTTGTCTGGAAGAGGAGTATCACATTTTTCTGGAAATTGTGCGGCAGAGCTAATGACTTTCGGCGTAGTTCTGTCATAGTATGAAACATCCGAACAAGGGGGGAGGGGGGGATCAAATGAAAAAAGCCCTGATTACCGGAATTACTGGCTTCGTCGGCAGTCATCTGGCGGAATTACTTTTGGGCACAGACAACTGGGAAGTATATGGCACAGTGCGATGGCGGAGCAAGCGGGAAAATATTGAGCATCTCTCCGAGATTAAGCTGGTCGAATGTGAGTTGCGGGATTCTGTTTCGGTGGAAAGAACCATTTTACAGGTGCAGCCGGATTATATCTTTCACTTGGCAGCCCAAAGCTTTGTCCCCACGTCATGGAATGCCCCTTCCGATACATTATCTAATAATATATTGGGACAGCTTAACATACTGGAAGCAGTACGCCGCACCGGCATCCAACCGAAGATCCTGGTGGCCTGCTCCAGCGAAGAATATGGTTTGGTCATGCCGGACGAAACCCCGATCACCGAAGACAATCCCTTAAGACCCTTGAGTCCTTATGGTGTCAGCAAAGTAGCACAGGATTTGCTGGGCTATCAATACTTTAGGAGTTATGGTATGCAGATCGTGCGTACGAGGGCATTTAATCACACCGGGCCGCGCCGCGGACATGTCTTTGTTTGTTCGGACTTCGCCAAACAAATAGCGGAAATTGAAAAAGGCCTGCATGCACCGATCATTTTTACGGGTAATCTTGAGGCTCAGAGAGATTTTACAGATGTGCGTGATATGGTGAGAGGCTATCTCCTTGCACTGGAGCAAGGAGAACCGGGTGAGGTTTATCAGCTTTGTTCCGGAAAAGCGCTGGCCATCTCAGAGCTGCTCTCGCTCTTGCTCTCCATGACAGATGTGGCAATCGAAATCAGACAGGATCCGGCCAGATTACGCCCATCCGATGTACCGATTCTGCTGGGCTCTTATGCCAAATTCCATAAACAGACTGGATGGGAACCGCAGATTCCATTTAAGCAAACAATGGCAGACCTGTTGAACTATTGGCGAGTGCGCACTTAACCGGGCGTTGTGCACGAACACCAAGGCGATCCAGGGGTGCTGATGCCTAAGGCACAGCACCCCATATTATTGCCTTCCGTATGATGAAAGGGGATCGATTGGTGATAGGCAACTGGCGATAGGGAAGGGGGACTATTGGTGGCAATCCGATTGGCTTACTTTTCGCCGCTGAAACCGGTGCAGTCTGGCATCTCGGATTATTCGGCTGACTTACTGCCTTATTTGGCAGAGCAATTCGACACCTCCTTGGTAACAGATTATTATCAGCCTGCCTTGACAGGCCAACTAGCCCGGTTGCCGATCATGAATCCGGAAGAATTTTGGCGGCGTCGCAGGGACTTCTTTCCTTGTTACCAAATGGGTAACAGCGTTTACCATCAATACATGCTTGCCTGTATGAAAGCCAATCCGGGTCTACTTACATTACATGATGTGAATCTGCGGGGGCTGTTTAATTTTCTGGCAGCTGCGCGCACAATACCGGAAGGTTGGCACATCCCTGGATCTAATTTGGAACCGGAGTTAAACAGTCCTTGTGTTAACCTTGCTTTAGGCGTGGTGGTCCACAGCAGCTACGCCGTCAACCTGCTGCGCAAGAAATACCCGGGACTTTACCTTCAGAAAATCAACATGGGAGTTGCACCGCCGCCGCCTGATATCGATCAGCAATTGGCGCGCCAACAGCTAGGCATTAGCAGCACAGAATTCGCCATTGGCTCCTTTGGCCACATCATTCCGAAAAAACGCATTCATATCTTTTTGGAAGCTTTTGCTGCATTCAGTAGCAGTTATCCCAAAGCGCGTTACTATCTGGTCGGTAAAAGCGCCGATCATTACCCGTTGGAGATCATTAGACGGCTCGGCCTTGATAACCGGGTTGTGATCACAGGCTATACAGATACCGAGCTCTTTAATAAATACTTACATGCCATGGACGTCTGCGTCAACCTGCGTTATCCGGAGGATGGCGAGACCAGTGCCACTATGATTCGGGCATTTGCAGCCGCGAAACCAGTCTTGTACACACCGTGCGGCGCAGGCGCCGAATTACCGGCGGGGATCGCTTTACCAATCCCGGCTAATTCTTCTGAAATCAGGCTGATTACCACAACTCTGATCCGGCTTTGCCTTGAACCTCTCCTCAGCAAGCTAATCGGAGAAAAGGCTCGCCGCTATTACAACGCCAATCATTTACCCGAAAGGACCGCCGCAGATTACATACGGATGATTACCACCCTTAGTGGCGGTAGCGGTACCGGTTTCGGTGGGAACGGCAGTGTCGGAGACAGCGCTGGCCGCGGCCTGGGCACCGCCAAGCAAAGCAACAAATCCGAATTCATGCACGGAGGGAACGGTAGTGAAAATAGGAGTGGATCTGCAGGCAATTCAGGGAACGTACAGCGACCGTGGAATCGGATTCTATAATGAAAGTCTGTTCAAGAAAATAATCGCTGAAAAGCCCGCGCATATGGATTTCTTTTGGTTTTTGCAGCCTCAAAAACCGGTTCCGGAATTTGCCGCGCACTCAGGTCATTCCGTCTTAATGCCAGCGAAAAGGTCAGAACATTGGTACGCAGACATAATCAGTGAGTTGGAACTGGATGTCTTTCACTGCACCTGTCCTTTCGGCGACTTTCCAGTTCCCAATGTAAGCAATAGCGGTTGCGGGACTATTGCTACCATTTATGACTTAATCCCACTCAAGTTGCCGTTTTATTTCGCGGCAACCGTCAACAAGTCTGATTACATAAGCCGCCTACAGACATTGAAGAAATATCATAGCTTACTGACCATTTCTGACAGTGTCAAAGATGATATTAGACGCTATTTATCTTATCCGTCTGCGAAAATTTGCGTGATCGGAGCCGGAGTCGATGAGGAATTCTTTCAATGCCCGTCCAATAGCGATAGGGCTTTGCGCAGTCAGTATCTCATTTCCCAGCCTTATCTATTATGCACCGGCGGGGATGATCCGCGCAAGAACATGCCACGTCTAATTGAAGCGTTTGGGCTGCTTCCGCCACGCATGTCATCCTGCAAACTAGTAATTGTCTGTGACCTTTCGCCAGCAACGCAAAAAGCACTGTTGGCAAAAGCTGCTGAAGTTGGTGTTCAGGAACGCCTGATTTTAACCGGTTTTGTGCCCAAAAGCACGCTGATTGCCCTCTACAGATTTGCGGCCGCTTTTGTGTTTCCATCTTTGGCGGAAGGTTTTGGGTTGCCAATACTGGAAGCCATGGCCTGTGGCACCCCGGTGATCGCTTCCTTTGGTCGACCGTTCACCGACGTGGCCGGAGATGCCGCAATCTATTTTGATCCATATAACCCCCATTCAATTGCATTTGCAATGTGCGCTGTGCTGGACAATAAAACCACGCATTTCCTGCTCGGCCAGAAAGGCCTGAAAAAAGCCGCCTCAAAAACATGGAACGCTGTGGCTCATGCTGCCTTAGCTGCTTATGAGAAGGTCAATGTTAATATTGATCGCCGCCATCGCGCCAATGAAAGCCCGAAATTGGAACGGCTGCTGACAACGATCCCTCTATCCTTACAGAAAAAACCTGCTCAGCCAGCGGCAGCTTCAGCGCTAACTGCAGCTTCGACACTAGCGCAGCCGCTAGTACAGGCTCCCCCAAAAAGGCCTTCCGATATCCGGGTATGGCCGGCCGTGTCGCTCAAAAAAGGCTATTTATCCTGATTGCGTCTGCGCCCGCAATTGGCCCGACGAAATTCCTTTTTTTACTGTCTGGAAAGTCGGAAAGACTATCAGGCCGCTACCATATGATTAGAAAGGAACATTTATGGAAGAGGAGCGGTGAGCCATGAAAGCAGTCATCTTGGCGGGCGGATTAGGAACCAGGCTGCGTCCGATGACCTACCGACGCCCAAAACCCGTCATTTCTCTTATGGGAAGACCTTTTCTGGAATTCCAAATTCGCTGGCTGGAATCATTTGGAGTGGAAGACATCGCTCTGTGCCTGCATTACCAAGCAGATCGGGTTGAGTCTGTTTTGGGAGACGGAAAACAATACGGCGTTCGTCTACATTACATCTTTGAGGAAACCCCCATGGGAACCGGCGGTGCCCTGGCAAACGCCGCATCTTTTTGGGGTCAGGATCGGCTTTTAGTCTTGAATGGTGACGTGTTGGTCAATTTTGATCTTTATAGCATGGTAGATATCCATGTGGCACGCAAGTCTGCTGCCACAATCGCATTGGCGCGTGTTTCCGATCCGACTTCTTACGGCATGGTAATGGTGAAGCCAGACGGAAAAGTAGCGCGCTTCTTGGAAAAGCCGGCCTGGGATCAGGTTTCAGTCCGTAGTATCAACGCCGGCGTCTATATTCTGGAGCCGGAAATACTAAAGTTTATCCCGGCAGATCGCGAAATTTCCATCGAACGCGAAACATTTCCTGTACTCTTAAGCGCAGGTTTGCCGTTTTATTCCTACCGCGAACCATTTTACTGGCTGGATATTGGGACTCCGGAAAAACTGATGCAAGCCCATTTTGATCTACTAGATCGTAGGATCTTTGCTAATTTGAATGGCAAACGGGTCAGTGATCACGTATGGGTCGATGATTCTGCCGAGCTGGGGGAGGGTGTCAGTCTGGTGCCTCCGGTTTTTATCGGAACGCAAGCCAAAATCGGGGCTGGTTCGACTATCGGACCATACGCGGTCATCGGCGCGCAAGCAATCGTAGAGAATGATTGTGAGATTCGCCGCTCTGTGCTTTATGAAAACACCATTGTTGGCGCTAACTGCTTTTTATCCTGGTCGCTATTGGATGAACAGTCGCAAATCAGAGAAGAAGCCAGTATTCAAGGCTTTCTATTTTCCGCGGACTCGGTAATCGGAAAAGGCTGCCGCACTATTAAAGCATCCGAAGCCATTGACTCATAGAATTTAGTCGTTTTCAAAACCAGAGGTGATTACCGCCATGTTCAGGTACAGTAACACCACGTTCGGGTTCAGTAATGTGTCATCGTCAAAACCATGTCATGTAAATATCGTCGGGCCGGTATTCGAGCCTACCGGCTACGCGCAGTTGACCAGAAAACTAGCCATGGGGTTGGACGCCGCGGGCATTGCTGTCAGGATCGGCCCTATCAAATGGGGAGATGCACCAGAGGGCGTTGATTCCGCCACACGCCTCCGGCTGAATCGCCTGATCGGGGCACCGCTGGCGCAACGCATCACGATTCATATCGGGCCACCAGATTTGTATCGTATTCCGGTCGCCGGGTATAGTATCCTGTTCGCTATGCTGGAATCCGACCGCATTCCAGCCCATTGGGCATCAGTCTGCAATGGCTTCAACGAGATCTGGGTTCCTACCGCATTTAACAAAAGTACTTTTGTCGCTGGCGGGATACGCCCCGGCAAAATCAGAATCGTCCCTTTGGGAGTGGATCACAGGCTGTTTTTACCACCCGCGGCTGGAACGCGTCCGCATCATCCGTTTACATTCCTGTCAGTGTTCGAGTGGATTCCGCGTAAAGGTTATCATTGGCTCATTACAGCGTTTGCACGCATATTCAGCTCGAAGAACGTTCGCTTAGTGCTTAAGGTCCAGAAAAACGCCGGTTATCTGGACTGCCGCACCCAAATTATCGCGGAAATCGAATCGCTCTGCAGCCAGGCTGGAAAAACGACCGCTGCACGGCAAATTGAGGTAATCAGCGAGATACTCAATGATAGCGCCATGGCTTCATTATACGCCCATGCAGATTGTTTTGTCCTGCCCAGCAGCGGGGAGGGGTGGTGCTTCCCCATCGTGGAAGCAGCGGCCGCCGGTCTGCCACTGATTACAACTGATTGGGCTGGCCCGGCCGCTTATCTTGACAGAAACAATGCGTACCTGATCCCGGTTAAGAGAATGGTTCCGGCTGGCACAGGCGATCCGTATCAGGACTTTCTATATGGCGGCAGCCAGTGGGCAGCACCGGATCCGGAAGTATTGGAACGCGCTATGATGGAAGTTTGGCAAAACCCTGCCTTAGCATTTGTCCGAGCCGATTCCCAGCGTCAACATATTTTAGGCAATTTTTCCTGGGAATGCGTCATACTAAGGGTAACAGGCCATATCAGAGAGATTCACGGAAATATGTCGCGATGAGGAGTGGCCGGGCTTGAAGAAAATTTTATTTTTATGCCGAGATCGTCTGACAACCAATCGGGCAGGGGACACCATCCAGATCGAGCAAACAAAGCAAGCTCTGGAACGACTAAATGTCGAGGTGGACCTGATGACAACGTCCCAAGCTGAAAAGCCGGGTGCTTTTGTGGGACGTTTTTATGACGGAATCCACTTGTTTAATTTGATCCCGGTGGAAGAGACCTGGAGACAAGCCAGAATTGCAGATAGGCTTGGCATTCCATTCGCTCTGTCAACGATTTACTGGAACATCGAGGAATACTTGCAGAAAGGCGGAGAACGGAGCGCCTCAGCGAAGATTTGGTGGCGTCAGGCCCAAACAATCAGACGGCTCCTGGCAGACAGCGCTCAAATACTACTGCCCAATTCACTGGCAGAAAAGGAGCTGCTCCTTACGGATTTCGGGGAAGATCTGGCCTGGAAAATGCATATTGTTCCCAATGCCGTAGACCTGACGTTATCGGAAAACAGCCCTGAGCGATTCCGCACCCAGTTTGGCGTCAAGCGGCAATTTGTGCTCAGCGTGGGACGGATTGTGCGCCGCAAGAATCAGCTCGCGTTAATCCGCGCTTTGCAGAGTACTAATTTGCAGCTTGTTCTGATCGGTCCGGTCAATGATGCGGACTATTATCGCGAATGCCAAGCAGAAGCAAGCGACAAAGTGCGTTTTATTCCCGAGTTATCTTCGCAAATGCTGGCGTCCGCCTATGCGGCCGCCCGCGTCCATGCCCTGGTAAGCTGGTATGATACTCCAGGCCTGGTATCTTTGGAGGCGGCTTTGATGCAGTGTCATATTGTCACTACCGATCGCGGTCCTACCAGAGAGTATTTTGGTGATGATGCTTTTTATTGCGCGCCGGACTCTCCAGAGTCGATTAAAAATGCGGTGCTTAATGCCTGGAAAGCTTCTGCCAACGATCAATTGCGGGACAAAGTCATCAAAAACTACTCGTGGCAAAACTCAGCAGCAGCAACTTTGAAAGCCTATGATCATTTTGAAAAAGCAGGCGTGAAGACACGCCTGCTTGAGGAGGGATAGGGGAGAGTTATATGCACGACGCCGGGAAACACCAGATACCTCTGCCCTGTGCCGGACCGGTCGCAAATACTCCGCAATGACCGGTGAGGACATCGATCTGCTCCAGGCTGGCAACTTTGATTAATACATGAGCCACTACTTTTTCAAGCAAGACTCCGTTGCAGAGCTTGAAATCAACAAAAAGATCCTGCAAGAAATTCTCAACGATGTGACCGGGCTGGGTGCCGGGAATATCAGCCGCGATAACGAATGGAATGTCTACCCCTGTATGGCGGACAAAGTTGTCAGCGTCAACCCAGAAAATCTGTTTATGAATGAACCCCTGTTTGACGACTTTATTTGGAAACACGTGATCCGTAACGTTCACCAAAGACGCTACTACGCGATCCACTTTAATGGCATCTGGAAGAGGAACATCAGCCGCCTCTACTATTTGCACCACTTTTTCCCCAACAACCCGCTCTGCTTTAATGCGAACTTTTTTCCACATTGAACTGTCCACCTGCCTTTCTGCTTTCAGCATATGGCCCAAAATCCCTGACTGTAACATGCCGAAAGCACAATCGCGTATTTATTTTATATCCCGATTCGTACCGACCGCCTCATCTCGTGCGCGTAAAGCGAGGCTATCCTTCCGGACAGCCTCGCCTCACCTAACATCTGAAGTCGCGATCTATATTGGTGATCTGGCCTCTAAAGCCTGTTATCACGGAATCAGAGAATTAGGGATCGCAACCGAAGAACTGAAATACTGTCTGCCCAGGGGCAGGGCCGCTTGAAAATACACCACATTGGCCTGTGATGACATCAAGCTGCTCCAGGACGCTAACCTTCACCAGCACATGAGCGACTACTTTTTCGCATAAGAAGCCGTTGACCAGCTGGAAGTCGGTAAATACATCCTGCAGGAACAGTTCTACGATTTGACCTGGAGTGGCAGCAGGAATATCGCATGCCGCACAAAACGGAATATCCTGAGCGATATGTCTGACAGTGTTGGTAGAGTCAACCCAGAATATTTGTTTGTGAACGAATCCCTGCAATACTACTTTGCCAGGGAAGAGATGATGGACGATATTAGTTAACGTGGCGACAATGCGATCCACCTTAATGGCACCCGGCAATGCGAGAGCCGGCGCCTCTTCCACAATTTGAGCGATGCATTCGCCGACTACTCGTTCAGCCTTAATACGGGCTTTCTTCCACATTCGTGTCACCTGCCTTTCTGATTTCAGCTTATGCTGGCGATGGTCCTAAGTTTCGGGACAGCAGACCAACTTAATGCGCAAAGTGCTTTTAGCCGGACCGAGGCTTTGGTGTCGGGGCCTTAACGCCTGGATTCTAGTCCCGGGGGCGATGAACGGGCTCCTTTGCAATGAGGCGACCGGCGAATGGCAACATAATCAGGCACCTGCCAGGATGCTCTGGCGATCTGCATGCCATTTTCGAGAAAGACTTCAAAATTGATCAATTCCTTATAGAAGAAACTGCTGTCAAGGGCGGCTGCAAAGGTCGTTTCCGGAACTGGTTGGGCTATTATTACAGCTTCATGCCCCCGATAATAGACAAACAAGGGTCGAAAGCCATAGCAAGCCAAGATAATGCGGTCTGGAGGCCATTGCCATTGACCCTGGCTTTGGCTTGGGCAGTTTGCTTCATCGCGAAACTGAGCAAGGGTGGCGAAAACGCTAATACCGGATTGCTTGTTCTCATTGCTGTATTCTAAAAAGGATTCCGGATGTAAAGGGATGTACTCGACAGCAGGGAATGGGCAGATTTGACGGGGAACATTCAAATTGATCGCCTCCGCCGTGTAGTTTATTGCATCCTATGCTCAAATCCCAAAAATGGTTCAGTCACAAAAAATAGGCTGTTCATTGCCGAACAGCCTCAAAAGAATGGGGGATATGAGTTTACGAGATTACCTATATTGCCCGGAAGGGAAGAGGTTAAGCTCATAGAATCCGGAGGAGGTATCGTCAAAAATCGTCGCAGGATTCTGACCGGCAACTACTGACTTGATACTCCACGCCGAGGAAGAGCCATTACCAAGAGTTACCGGAAAATAATAGTGCCGATCTGTAAAAGGCGGGGCTTCTGTCGGAGAATCTGACACCACTTGCACCTTGCGCTGCGGATTCTCTTGCGCGTAGCCATCCGGTTTGGCGTTGCGGACAAGTCCGTTCATTGAGAAAATCCCGATGAGCGCCGCCGCGGCAGCCAACATGAGACCCCGGCTGATCACTTTATGATTACCTGGCACAAATTCTATTGTTACGGAATGGCTTAATTCTTCTTTTACCAATGCTGAGAAATCATGATAAGGTTTGATGGATTCCAGGCGACCCAACAAACACCGAACCTCTTTCAATTGATCCAGCAAATCGTTGCATTGCCTGCAACTGACCAGGTGCTGGCGCACCTGCCGTTTTTCTTCAGCATCAAGCTCGTCATCGATAAAAGCCGACAACAGATGTGAAAGACGTGTACAATCCATCATCACACTACCTCCTCTCACTACTGGAGGCTAAATAGGGCTGGAGTAATTCCCGCAGCTGCCTGCGCCCCCGGTGAATACGGGAACGAACCGTACCAATCGAACAATTTAAAATGTGCGAAATCTCCTCATATGAAAAACCTTGCACGTCGCAGAGTATAATTGCGGCGCGAAACTCGGGTGACAGTGTTTTCAATGCCTTGGCGAGAACCCCCTGAAACTCCAAGCTTTCATAATCCTCAACTGGTCCCGCCGAATTGTCCGCAAGCTCACGCGTAATATCGCCCTCACTGGTACGTATGGGATTATCAAGTGATTCCTGACGAATTTTGCGATTCTTACGTACATGATCCAGATAAAGATTATGAATGATACGGTATACCCAGCGGTCAAAACATGTTCCGGGAGTAAACTTGTCGTAATTCTTATAAGCCCGATAGAATGCCTCCTGAGTCAAATCCTTGGCCTCTTCGGGGTCGCCGGTCAGCCGGTAAGCAAAGTTGTACAGAGCGCGCTCATGCGTTTGCACCAGTTTCTCAAAAGAATCCCAGCCGTTTTCAAGACCAGTCGGCAATGAGAGCGCTTTGGATTGCAGCATACAGACCCCTCCTCTTGCAGAGTAAGCTATTGAAATATCTTAGTGGAATAGAATATTGCTATCTTAATTGTATAATTGATTGGCCCTGTTTGTCAAAAGGATGGTCATTCCAGCGAATCGGGCATTTCCGTTAATTGGATCTGTATTGTACTGCGCTTCCCGTTGCGCAGTAGTTCAAAGCGGCAACGCTCACCCGGTTCTTTCGCACGAATAGCACCTTGAGCCTCCGAGGGAGTGTTAATTTCCTTTCCATCGATAGTGAGAATGATATCACCCGCTTCCAGGCCGGCTTTCTGCGCAGGACTGTTGGCGTAGATTTCGTAGACTACCACGCCGCGGCCAGGCATCACATTCAGCTGTGCTGCCAAGTCTTTGTTCAACTCCGCCAAAGTTACGCCCAGCCAGGAGCGGGGAACATATCCTTTAGTAATCATAATATCCAGCACTTCTTTAGCGGTATTGATCGGAACCGCAAACCCAATGCCTTGCGCAGACTGAATAATGGCGGTATTAATTCCGATAACCCGCCCATTCAGGTCCACTAATGGACCGCCGCTATTGCCAGGATTAATGGCGGCATCGGTCTGGATAAAACCGCCTTCTCCATCAAGCGAGCGCCCCAATCCGCTAATAATGCCAGCTGTGACGGTGTCTTTCAATCCGTATGGGTTCCCGATGGCCAGAACCCACTGTCCCGGTTCCAGAGTAGATGAGTCACCCAGCTCTACTACAGGAAGGTTTTCGCCAGGGATTTTTAAAACGGCGAGGTCATTAACTTTATCTTTGCCGACTACCGTAGCTTGATATTTACGCCCATCCGCCAGCGAGACTGTTACTTCGTCTGCACCACTGACGACGTGTTCGTTGGTTAGCACATAACCATCCTTGGAGATAACGAAACCAGAGCCCTTGCCGGTGGTTTCCTGCGGCGTTTGGGGCATCGGCATAAAGCCGAAAAAGAAGTTATTGAAATTGTTATTGCCACTGGAGCGAGTCACTGTATCAATGTTAACCACCGCAGCGGCTACCTTTTTCCTGGCCTGAACAATCGGCTCGTCTTTCCAGTTCTGTGGTAATGAAATCGGAGTTGAGGATTCGGAAGGCGAAACACCAACATTTCGACTTTTGGCTGTCTCATCAGGTTCTAATACCGATCCGCCTTTGGCAGTTTCGGAAATCGAGTTTTTATCAGAAGGAATAACCCCGGCAACCGCCAAAGTAATTACACTAGTGAACACTGAAGCAAAAATGGCTACTATCAAGACGATAAGTAAAGGATCAAAGGATTTTCCGCGCCTAAAATTGCTTGTCACTTGGATTACCTCCACTCACTGAATTGTATGAAATGGGTCTGTCAAATTAAACATGCTGTTACCGCGGCTTCTGTCTAAAAAAACGATTGAAAGACTAAAAAGTTCCTGAGCGATTACTTGAGCGGTAGCCTAGGCTGTCATTAGTGCGCCTTATCTCAGATTTTATCCGCCAAATCAGGAGGAAATGGGCTGGTGGGGTGGAATAAAGGTGAGAGAAAGCATGTGCGCAATTGTGCACATTTTGCTAAAAGGGGATAGAACATGGCACTTAGTATGACGGGTTTTGGCCGTGGAGAATATAGCAGTCCGTTCTATAAAGTAAAAATCGAGATTCGCAGCGTTAATCATCGCTATTTGGACCTTTCTTTTCGAATCCCCCGGGCCTATCAGATTCTGGAAGATAAACTCAGAACGGTTCTCAACGAAAGCCTTGCGCGCGGCAAGGTTGATATTACTGTTGCAATTCAGCCTGCTTTAGAATCCGAAAAAAAGGTTGAAGTTGACTGGGGTCTAGCCGATGGATATGTGGCTGCCCTTAATGCGATCAAAGAGCGTTATGGCTTAGCCGACGAGCTTTCACTAGGCTCATTGCAGATCATGCCGGATATTATTAAACCGGCCGAAAACGAACAGGATCTCGAAGTACTCTGGGATGCGGTGCAGCCTGCGCTGATGGAAGCTATTGAAACCCTCCTTGCAACCAGAAAGCGCGAAGGCAGCGCTATGGCAGCAGATGTTGCCAATCGGTTGGCCACAATTACTGAGCTGACGAAGCAAGTAGCTGAACGCGCGCCCGCCGTAACTGAGTCTTACCGTAACCGTTTGGAAAAGCGGCTGGCAGAACTAGATTTAGATGTGATGGCCGATCCTGCGCGGATCGCAACCGAAATTGCGCTATACGCTGATCGTACCAATATTGATGAAGAAATAACCAGACTGCAGAGCCATCTTGTTCAAGGCCGCGATTTGCTGAAGTCTACTGATTCAATTGGTCGGCGCTTTGATTTTCTGCTTCAAGAACTAAACCGCGAAGCCAACACGATTGGTTCAAAGGCCAACGATCTGGCTTTGTCAAATATTGTAATCGAAGTAAAAAGTGAGCTCGAGAAGATACGTGAACAGATTCAAAACATTGAATAGGGAGGTGAGAATTTTGGCCTTGCCAAAGCTTACTCCGGAAGAGAAACTGAAAGCTCTGAAGAAGGCACAGGAAATGCGGAGTCAGCGGGCTCGCATAAGGCATCAACTCAAATCTGGTCAAACTAATATTCGCGCTATTCTCGATCAAACTTCTGATGATGTAGTCGCAAAAATGCGAGTTGCTTACCTGATCGAATCATTGCCACGGATTGGAAAAGTTCGTACCCGGAAAATCATGACCGAACTTGGTATTGATGAAACACGCCGTATCCAGGGGCTCGGGATCAGGCAAAAGAAAGCCCTCCTGGAAAAGTTGGGATAGTCATGATACGTCCGGGCAGGATAAGCCTGCCCGGATCATGTCTTTTTTGGTTCAGAAGTGAATGATAATAACCGCTATGTCAGTGCCTGGAAGGGGGAACCCTAGTGGAAATAAAGCTCATCAACATCGGCTTTGGCAATATTGTCGCAGCTAATCGTATTATCGCCATCGTCAGCCCGGAATCGGCGCCAATCAAGCGAATTATTCAGGAAAGTCGTGACCGCGGAATGCTGATCGATGCAACTTATGGTCGACGTACCAGAGCTGTCATTATTACCGACAGCGACCATGTTATTCTTTCAGCAGTACAACCGGAGACTGTTGCTAATCGGCTTTCCAGCAAAGACAACAGCTCCGATCCTGAGGACTGAGCAGGGTTGAAAATGTCAGACAAAGCAGTGATTGAAAAAGGAATTTTATTAGTAATCTCAGGGCCTTCCGGAGTCGGAAAAAACAGCGTACTCAACCGGGTGCTGGAATTATCTCCGTGTGTTTATTCCATATCCGCCACTACGAGAACCCCGCGTCCAGGTGAAGTGGATGGCAAAAATTATTATTTTTACTCGCCAGACGAATTCCAAAAAGAGATTGACGATCATATGTTTTTGGAATGGGCTTGCGTCTACGGCGATTATTATGGTACCCCTGCCGCGCTTGTCAATGATACGCTTAACAAGGGCCAAGATGTGGTACTGGATCTCGACATCCAGGGTGCCAGACAAGTGCGTGCCGCTATGCCTGAGGCAGTGTTGGTTTTCCTGTATCCGCCATCTCTGCAAGAGTTGTGCAACCGCTTAAGGCATCGGGGTACAGAAAAGGTCGATGCGCAGATCAAACGATTGGACTACGTGAAAGAAGAATTGGCAGCCGTCAATGAGTATGATTATTTGGTAATTAACGATGATCTCGATAAAGCTGTAGATCAAATCATACATATTTGGCAGGCTGAGAAATTGCGCGTCTCCAGAAAAAATACCGCCTTTCTGAACGAGTGTTTTTTTGATAAGGGTCAAAGAGGTTAGCTCAAAGTGGTTAGCTTAAGGCTAGTTTAGGCTGACTGCTGAGGATTAGCTAAAAAGCCTTTTGCCAGAGCCCGTTCGAACGGGCTCTGGTTGTTTAATTCGGAGGAGATCCCCATGAATGAAACCATATTTGTCAGAGTGGCATTACCCGTCCCCGGCGGCGACAACGGCATATTTCAATACTCAGTTCCTGAAGAACTGGCGTCCAAAGCTGTTTTGGGGGCGATGGTCACTGTTCCGCTTAGCAGCCGTAGAGTAACCGGATTTGTTGTCGGCTGCGATGATGTGCCTTTAGCCGGTGTCAGAATTAGACCCATTCTCGCGGTTGAGGATCAGCCATTGATTTTGCCGCATTTACTCAATCTGGGCGGTACTTGGCTACCTCAACAATACTGTGCCTCGCCGTATTATGGCCTGCGTTTGATGGTGCCACCTTCCGGTTCCGCGGGCACAAGGGTTACTGTTAAGCCTGAATATGAAACTGTGGCACAGAGCATTGAATGTTATCACTTTCCGCCGGCCGTTCAGGATCAGCTGCTGGAGTTGCTTCCGGAGTGCGCTACCAGCGGCCTGAGCATGCAAGAAATCAGGCATCGACTTGATAAGCAAGCGATGCTGGCCTTTAAAACACTGCTTAACGAAGGAATTTTCTTTAATGAGAAAATTAAGGCCCGCGGCAATGATAGCGCGAAATCTGCCGCCAGGCTATTTGCGATAAAGGCCAATCTGGATCGGGAAGGGCTAAAGCGAAAACAAGCTGCCAGGGAGCTTACCGCAAGGCAGTTTGAAATAGCGGCCAAACTAATCGGGGCAGAACCCGCCAATATTTCCAAATTGGCTGTCGCCGCCGGATGCGCACCTGCTACCCTCAAGAATCTAATCGAAAAGGACATTCTTAGCGCAGCGACAACGGAGTCACTGGGGCTGGGGACGGGCGCGGGGGCGGGACAACAGCTGGCTGCCAGCGAATCCCGGACCAGTTGCGCACTGGAACAGCCTCCGGAATTAACCCCGGATCAGCAAACTGCTGTCGCGCAAATACGGCAAGCATTACATGACAAGGCACCAACTGTTTTCTTACTGCATGGCATTACCGGCAGTGGGAAAACAGAAGTCTACCTGCGTGTCATTGCAGACGTCTTGGAACGTCAGCAGCAAGCTCTGTTGATTGTGCCGGAGATCTCTCTAACTCCTCAATTAATGAATCGTGTCAGGGCACGCTTTGGTAACCAGGCAGCCATCCTTCACAGCGCGTTGCCGGCAGCACAGCGGCGCAGTGAATGGCATCGGATCGCAGAAGGGCAAGCGCCCCTGGTGGTAGGCGCCCGTTCCGCTCTGTTTGCCCCATTGGCAAATCCGGGCGTGATTATCTTGGATGAAGAGCATGAAAACAGCTATAAACAAGACGAAGCTCCGCGCTACCACACGCGAGAAGTTGCGGAGCATATGGTGCGCACCACTGGAGGCGTTCTGATATTGGGCAGTGCCACGCCAGCGATTGAGACCTATTATCGCAGCGAAAATGATCAAATGCGGCGTCTGACGCTGCCATCCAGAATTGGCAACCGGTCTTTGGCGGAGACCACTGTTGTTGATATGAGAGAAGAGCTAAAGAAGGGGAATCGCACAATCTTCAGTCAGTCACTGCGCGCAGCCGTCACGGAAACTCTGCAGCGGCATGAACAATGCATTCTGTTTCTGAATAGGCGAGGCTATTCTACATTTGTGCTATGCCGGGAATGTGGTCATGTAATGAAATGCCCGCATTGCGATGTCAGTCTGACCTACCATGACCCCGACACCATGCTTTGTTGTCACTATTGCGGTTTTGAGCAACGCTCACCGGAAATATGTCCCCATTGCGGCGGGAGTGCAATCCGCTTCTTTGGCACGGGGACGCAGAAAGTGCAGGCGGAACTGAAGCAGCTTTTCCCGCAAGCCCGTGTCGCTCGCATGGATGCCGATACCACAGCGCGCAAAGGCAGTCATGAACAGTTCTATAACGCCTTCGCACGTCATGAGATTGATATCCTCGTTGGCACGCAAATGGTTGCGAAAGGCCTCGATATCCCAAATGTCACATTGGTAGGCATTATTTCTTCTGATACTGCCCTGCATTTACCTGACTTTCGGGCTGCGGAACGCACGTTTCAGCTCATTACACAGGTTTCAGGCAGAGCCGGGCGGGGGACACGACCCGGTAAGGTCATTCTCCAGACTTATAATCCGTCCCATTACAGCATTGAAATGGCGGCCAGACAGGATTATCCGTCTTTTTATGAGAAAGAGATTCAGTTCAGGGAGGAAGGCTGGTACCCTCCATTTAGCCGTCTCATTAGCTTTACAGCTCTAGCTGCAGACGAGGAGGCCGCGGAACAAATTCTGGCAGAAACGGCCGACAATCTATCGGAGCGAATTAGCGCATTAAACAAGGTGCGGCCGGCCCAAAAAGGCATCCGGTCCGAAATTCTGGGACCGATACCGGCGCCCATTGCACGCATTCAAAATAGATATCGCAGCCGGTTGGTGCTTAAAATCGACACCGATATTAGCCCGGCTGACTTGCTGGACAACGAGTTGGCTGCCAAGCTACGTTCACCAGGTAAAGGAATTTCCGTGACAGTCGATATTAATCCCTATTCCATTGTATAATAGAACTGTGGGATAACTGAGGAGGGCTATTATGGCTATACTTCCAATTCGCGAGTTTGAAGATCCGATTTTAAGAAAAAAGGCTCTGCCGGTGGAGAAGATCACACGGCGAACCCAGAGAATTATTAAGGATATGATAGAGACCTTACACGACGCGGAAGGTGCAGGATTAGCCGCGCCGCAAATAGGCCTTTCGGAGCGCATGATTGTGGTCGATGTTGGCGAAGGACCGATTGCGCTCATTAATCCGCAAATTCTTGAGGCTGATGGCTCTCAGCGCGATGTTGAAGGATGCCTTAGTCTCCCAGGGGTAAGTGGCTACGTGACACGTAAGGACCGTGTTGTCGTAGAAGGGCTTAATGAGAATGGGAAGGCTGTGCGCCTTGAAGCAAAAGGTCTTATGTCGCGTGCATTCCAACATGAAATCGACCATTTGGACGGGAAGCTGTTTGTTGACTATCTTCCGCAGGATAAGGCGCATAATAAGACAGGTAATCCAAAATGATGGTAGCATCCAAAATACGGACAGTTTTTATGGGTTCTCCCGAGTTCGCTGTGGAATCATTGAAGGCCCTTCATCAATGCAGCTTTATTGAGTTGTTAGGAGTCGTAACGCAACCGGATCGACCCAAAGGGCGCGGCTTAAAGATTCAGCCGCCACCTGTAAAGGTTTTTGCGGAGCAAATTGGTATCCCTGTATGGCAACCGGAGCGCGTTGCTGCACCGGATTTTATGGCGCAGATGCGATTACTCAGCCCTGAGTTAATCGTTGTGGTCGCGTTTGGACAGAAAATACCGACGGCATTGCTGGAACTACCACCTTTGGGATGCATTAATGTGCATGGCTCGTTATTGCCGGAGTATAGGGGAGCCGCTCCAATTCATCGAGCTATTATCGATGGTCGCACCGTTACGGGTGTAACCACCATGTATTTAGATGCGGGTTGGGACACTGGCGACATGATTCTGAAACGGGAATTGACCATCGCTCCGGATGAGACGGTTGGCAGTCTTCACGACCGCATGGCCTTGGCTGGCGGCGGATTATTGGCTCAGACGGCAACGTGCATTCGTAACGGAAACGCTCCGCGTATCGCCCAAGATCATCAAAAAGCGACCTACGCGCCGAAGTTGAACTCGGCAGACGGCTTGATCCATTGGGATCAATCAGCCTTGGAAATTGGCAATCTCATTCGGGGCTTAGATCCCTGGCCATCCGCTTTTACCTATTATGGTGATCGGCAGTTGCGGCTTTACTGTCCTGAGGTAATTGACCAGGATGTACGGAACTTTCCAAGCGGTGCAATCGTTAAAATAGATAAGGGGCAAGGTTTTATCGTTAGCACGGGTAAGGGCAGTCTGCTCATCAAAGAAGTACAGCCTGCTGGCAAAAAAAGAATGTCGGCGGGGGCTTTTCTCCAAGGCTACCCTCTGGAGCAGGGCGATCGGTTCGAGAGTAGGGTTCCTTAATATATCCTAAAAGAAGGTGGTTGTAAATGTATCCTCTTTTATGGGGAGATGCGACTTTTTTATTAGTGATTCCAGCTTTTTTATTGGCGATATATGCACAGATGAAAGTGCAGGGAACGTATAGCAAATATTCAAAAGTGGCAGCCCGCTCCGGGTACACCGGTGCTCAGATGGCTCGCGCCTTATTGGATGCCAACCAGCTTAGCCATGTGTCCATTGAGATCACCGGCGGGCGGCTTTCGGATCATTATGATCCCGGCGAAAAAGTGCTGCGTCTTTCGCCGGAAGTGTATCACGGAAAATCTTTGGCAGCATTGGGGATCGCCGCGCACGAAATCGGACACGCTGCGCAGCATGCCAGGGCATATGTGCCTTTGGCCATTCGGAACAGTTTGGTTCCGATTGCCAATATCGGCAGTAATATGGCATTTCCTCTGTTTTTTATTGGTCTATTGATGCAAACCGGTTGGCTGGTGGACGCCGGGATCATTCTCTTTGCGGCCGCTGTTGCTTTTCAGCTTTTTACATTACCGGTTGAATTCAACGCCAGTAACAGAGCAATGGCTATGCTTGAAGGTCATGGCTATCTGTCCAGAGGCGAAGAACTGCAAGGCGCAAAAAAAGTGCTCAGTGCTGCTGCTCTGACTTATATTGCGGCTACTGCTGTCGCGTTGCTGCAATTGGTGCGCTTGCTGCTCCTGCGCGGGAGAAGGAATGACTAACACTAGCCTTAAGGGCCACCAGAAGAAACCCAAAGCTCAAGTTAAGGTTCCAGAGGCGCGCACCATGGCGCTTCAGATCCTCCTCCAAATAGAAAAAAATGAGGCTTATGCAAACATTGCACTGGATGCTGCCTTTCAAAAGTGGCCGGCATCCAAGCAGGAGCGAGCTTTCTGTACTGAGCTGGTCTACGGTACTGTACGTCACCAGCTTACCCTGGATTGGATCGCCGGCATCTTTCTAAATCGTGGTAATACCGAGGACTTAACTCCAGCCATCCGCAACATTCTGAGGATGGCTTTTTACCAATTGCACTTCATGCACTATCAACCCGAAGCCGCTGTAGTTGATGAAGCGGTCAAACTGGCATTGCGATTCGGTCACAGCGGCGTCTCCAAACTGGTGAATGCTGTACTGCGGTCTTATTTGCGCAACCCTGAAAAGGTTGTTTACCCTTCGGTAGAAGCAGAACCTGCCAAGTATCTTTCGATCAGATATTCCCATCCATCTTGGTTGGTTGAACGCTGGCTGAACCGATTCGGCTTCGAGACCACCGCCAGATTATGCGATTTTAACAATGGTCCTGCGCCGGTCTGTATCCGGGTCAATACCTTGCGCTGTAGTAGAGAAGAGCTGATTGAGAGACTTCTTGCTGAGCAGGTCGTGGTAGCTCAATCGCTGTTGGTCCCTGAAGGACTGACAATCAGTGGTTTTAATCGCATTGAATCGCTTCCGTCGCATCGGGATGGATGGTTTATCGTTCAAGACGAAAGTTCAATGATAGTCGGCCATGCGGTGGCTCCAAAACCCGGAGAAACAATCATTGATCTGTGTGGGGCACCAGGCGGCAAAGCTACACATCTGGCTCAATTGATGCATAATGAAGGCCAAATTATCAGTGTTGATCTTCATGAGCAAAGGACCAGGCTAATTCAAGAAAATGCTAGCCGGCTCGGTGTCAGGATAATCGCTACAGTGGCCGGAGACGCTCTGAATTTTAGAATGCCTGCCGACGGCGGAGCAGCGGATGCCGTTTTATTGGATGCGCCTTGCACCGGTACTGGTGTCATCAGGCGGCGGGCTGATTCCCGCTGGCGCCGCATGCCGCGCGATATCAGTGAGTTGGCTGATTTACAGTACCGGCTACTGGAGCAGGCGGCTACGCTGGTAGAGCAGGGCGGGCGCTTGGTCTACTCCACCTGTTCTTTAGAGCCGGAGGAAAACCACTTATTAATTGAACGTTTTCTGAAACAGCATCAAGAATTCAGACCGGCCGATCTCAGCGGGTTGTTATCCGCCAGACTACAGTCTTCTGCCGGGGCGGACAATCTGGGACGTCCAGAGCATCAGGGGCTTCAGGGGCCGGGCTTTTTTTACTTACTCCCTTGGGTACATAATACCGACGGTTTCTTTATCTGTCGCATGGAACGGGTCGTGTAATGGCGGCAGGTTTCCACTTACATTTACTGGAATGGCGAACGGCCACACAGAACGGCGCAACTTCGTTGACAAAGATCGAAAAAGATCATATAATTATTAGTGTCCCTTTAATCAGACGTTTGTTCGGGCCGTAGCGCAGCTTGGTAGCGCACTAGACTGGGGGTCTAGGTGTCGCAGGTTCAAATCCTGTCGGCCCGACCATTGAAATCAAGGGTTTTGGCTTTTGCCGAAACCCTTTTTTGATAAGTTTTTTGATAGGCATTTCATAGATGCGCCACATCTGCGGGCCGCCGTCCCTTTCCGTTGCGTTTTAAATCCCCGAATCCGAATCAATAGCAGGAGAGCTGAAAGTTTTGGGGAAATAAAAACAAGATAGTATTTCTTCATTGGTTCCCAAACTAGGGGGGATGTGAAGTTGGTTCGAAAAAAACAACGGTTATTCCTATATTTGATGATACTAATCGCAGCTTTAATCGCATTACGGGTTGCTCCGGCAAACGTGGCCGCTCAGACGTCTGCCACAACCTCGACGACTCCGCAAGCATTGCAGGGCAAGCAGCAACCGGCGGCGCAGCCGTCAGTGGAACCATCCATTCCTCTTTTTGGCAAGCAGGTGCTTTGGGAAGGCTTGCCGCAATCTGAGGTCGGATTGCATTTTGCAGACCTCGATTTGGACGGGCTATCCGAAGTCATCTCTGTCTCAGAAGGAAGTGCCAAAATTTACAAGGCGTTTAATCGCCACTTTGAACTGCAGGCTACCATATTTTTAGAAGGCAAGAATTTCGTTTCCATTAATTCTGCAGATTTAGACGCCGATGGAAGCATTGAAATAATTCTGGGTACTGACGACCTTGGCTATTTAGCAATATACCGGTGGGATAACCGCCCGGTTCCCGTTGCTGTTAGTCGCCACACCTGGAAACCTGTTGAGCATATTATCATTATTGATACTGAAGGAGACGGACTGAAGGAGATCTTCTCTGTCGCCTCTGATGGCGATGCCACCTTGTTTCGTTTTTCAGGTACTTCTATCGACGCAATCTGGCGCGGAGCAAAGGCGTTTCCTGATATCAAGACTTTTGCGACCATTCAGCTTGACGGAAGTGGACCGGAAGAACTACTGACTGTTGATAAGACCAGAAATGGTTTTGTGATCTATTCGTGGCAAAAAGGCGTTCTGAAAAAAATGTTGGAAAACTTGCCTTGGGGTGGCATTCTAGACTTTGTCGTCTGTGACATCGATGGCGACGGAGCTGATGACATTCTAGCCATATCCGCCAGACGCATGTTTTACGCTTTTACTTGCATCGAGGGGGGCGTGCAGCAGAAAATTGCACCATTTGAAACGCCAACCTTATGCGGCCGGATTTTCCAGTCTACTGACTTTCCGGGATCCTTTGCTTTAATTAGCAACTCATCATCGCAAGTGTTCAGTTATTTTTGGAATAACGGTTCCCCAAAGGAACTAGCCCGCAGCACTACTTTTGGCCGTTCGCGTTTATTTACACTACTGCGTAATGAGGAGCTACTTTTCATTCTCAATACGGGAGAAATGATTTCGGTGGCCATGACGGCCCCTGAAAAACCGGATTTGATTGGCGTAATACTTAAAGATCGGCTGACAGTCTGGGAGCATTCACCGCAGTTAGTGGAAGGCCATCCATACCTGCCATTGAGTGAGCTTGAGAGTATTCTTCCTCTGGAATGTGTTTTGTCTACAGAAAGTGGGGTAGGATATCTTACGGCTTGGACAGGCACTTTTGCTTTCAAAACCGATAGCCCAATACTACTATTTACGATATTGCCCGACTGCACGCCGGAAATTCTGGCCAACCCGGTCCGCACATTTAGTGACGGGCAAGTTTACCTTCCATTAGAAATGATTAACCGGGTCCTACCCGGAAGAATTAAATGGGATGGCGACCGGGTAATATTGATTGTCGGATGATTGTCAACTGATTGCTGATTTGCCCTGGCGGGTCATAAGTGCGTTTCCCTCCTGCATAGTAATATTGTAGATGTAGGAGGGGAGTGTCCGACATGAAAGATAACGCGGTTAGGGAAAATAGCTCTACGATTGGTGCCATTGTGCGCGGCTTGTTTATTTCCCTGCTGTTTGGCGTTGTGGTACTAATTCTGTTTACGATCGTTTTGTCCGTAATGGGCGCGCGTCCAACCGACGTACCGATGACGATTGTTCTTCTTTCGTATGTTACTGCCCTATTTGGCAGTATCACTGCTGGCAGACACTCGCCAAACCGCGGATGGCTGGCAGGCGGCTTAACTGGTGCTTTGTTTATGATCCTGCTGCTATTGTTCTTTGCCATGATTCCGGAATCTGTTCTGAGCTGGCCTTTGGCGCTACTTCGCATTGCCTGCGCTTTTCCGGTGGGTGCGCTTGGCGGAATGCTGGGGGTCAACATTGGAACGTGAGTGGGTGAGTGAGCAGCAGGAGTAGGGGAGCTGATTGGGTAGTGTCTGGGTGGGGTGAGACTTAGAATGGTTTCAAATGCCTGCTTGACGTCCCTTTGTAGATCGAGTATAATAAAAAAGCACTCACACGCAGGGGAGTAGCTCAATTGGTAGAGCATCGGTCTCCAAAACCGAGGGCTGCGGGTTCAAGTCCTGTCTCCCCTGCCAAATATGATTTCGCGGCCTTTGGTGGAACCAGAGGCTTTTTTTGTTATTCATCGACGAAGGACTTTCTTGGACAATAGCGTATTCATTAGAATGGTAATAATACGTGTTATTACGGTATAATAAGAGGGGGATGCATCTATGGAAAAACAACCTTTATCAATCCCGGTCGGGGTTTCCAATCGGCATCTGCATCTGAGCCAAGCTGATCTGGAAGTGCTTTTTGGCAAAGGCTATCAATTGACAGTTAAGAAAGATCTCGGCCAGCCGGGTCAATTCGCTGCTGAAGAGACTGTTGATGTCCAGGGCCCGAAAAACACGATCAGCCGAATCCGGATTCTTGGTCCGATCAGAAAGCAGACCCAGATCGAAGTATCACTTACTGATTCCTTTACATTAGGCATTACGCCGCCAGTGCGTGATTCCGGTTCGCTGGCTGGATCACCTGGCGTGATCGTTAAAGGACCGCAAGGACAGATTGAGTTAAAAGAAGGCGTTGTCGCAGCCAAGCGTCACATCCATTGCACTCCGGAAGAAGCCGTCCAGCTTGGTGTAAAAGATATGGACATCGTTTCTGTTGCTGTGAAAGGCGGCGAGCGTTCCTTGACTTTTGGTGACGTCCTTGTACGCGTGCGTAATGACTTCGCCCTTGAATTCCATGTTGACACCGATGAAGCTAATGCCGCCGCTCTCAAGAACGGTGACTTGGTGCATATCGTACGTTAAATAACAGATTGAATCAGGTGAGAAGAATGCCACTCTATGAATTTATCTGTGCCTCTTGTGGGAAAAAGTTTGAGGAATTATGTCGCACCTCTGAACAGACAGATGTTAGGTGTCCAGCATGTGGCTCGGAGAAAGCCGCACGTCAATTATCTGCATTTGCATGCAAAGGTGGCGGCTCCAGCTGCGGTGGTTCCTGTTCTGGCGGCTCGTGTTCGTCTTGTCACTAAAGAACGTCCCAAGCCTAGAACCAGGCCAAAGAATGTCCTTAAATAAACCCGAATTAAACCCGCCTCTTTGGGCGGGTTTTAGCATCAGGATCCCGATTTCAAAATTCTAGTTTACATAAGATATATTATAGGACTCAAAAAATCGAAAAGGCAGACACCACCGAAGCTCAAATTTGGGCTGTGGCTCGATTATTTTGACTTTAAGGTGTAAACCTCAGCCGAGCTTTTCTTGGTTAGTCTGAGCCTTTGTAGGGACTTCCCGGGAGACTTAAATGGCTTTAGCGCGGGTTTCGATGTCTCCGGACCTTCTTGCTGCCATAAAATCTCGGTTACTTCAATCGCTCTGTAATCTGCGTCAAGGCCGATACAGGCCCCGCAGTTGTCGCAAATCTTAGAAGGATCTACGTCGCACTTCAAGCACTCTCCGCAGTTATTGCAGATTTTGTCCTCGGTCAATACACACTCTTTCAAAACAGCACCGCCTATATTTAAAATCCAGAGATCACAACTTCGGTCCTGCTTGTTTTTCTTCCTGACGGCGCAAATCCCTTTATTGGACTAGACAATCAGATATATTTGTTGTTTATGGAAGCTGTAAAAGCATGCCAGGCTGAAGATTTTTGGATGCCAGGCCATTGAGCTTGCAGATCTGATTAACTGTAACGCGTGGGTCGCAATCTGGATTATGCTTAACAGCAATATTCCACAAAGTATCTCCTGGACGAACTACCGTAAATTCTTCGTTTTGAGCAGGTTTTTCACTAGATAGCGCTGTTGTTGCCAAGATTAAGAATAACACAGAAAGTATTGCCATATTTCGAAGAAATATAAGCGGTCTCCAACGCAAACGTTTTTTTACCTGCATTATTCCCCACCCCAAACATTCGTTCGTTCATTTGAATTATAGCACGAACATATGTTCCGGTCAATGCTAAATCGAACAAATGTTTGCATATTGAAAATGATTATGTTATAATTTTCCTAGGACTAATAAGTCTGTTTTTTTCTTGCCTTTATATGTTTTGAGAGGAGTGTCGAGTTGTGGAAGATCTGACTGCTCGCCAACAAGAAATCCTCGATTTTATTAGAAAAGAAGTGCGCGAAAAGGGCTATCCTCCCTCTGTACGTGAAATTGGCGAAGCTGTAAACCTGAGCTCAAGTTCTACAGTTCATTCCCACTTAGAACGTCTCGAGAAGCTCGGATACATCCGTCGAGATCCGACCAAGCCGAGAGCCATTGAAATCCTTTCTGAATCATCAACCGCCCCTGCCCCTGTAATCAATGTACCTTTAATTGGACGGGTGGCGGCCGGCTCGCCCATTCTCGCCGAACAAAATGTTGAGGACATCTATCCCCTGCCAAAAGACTTTGTCTTATACGAAGATGCTTTTATGCTTAAAGTCCGTGGCGACAGCATGATTGAGACGGGCATCTTCGATGGAGATTTGGTAGTAGTGCGTCGCACGACCGATGCCAGGAACGGAGAGATCGTGGTCGCACTTGTCGGAGAGGAAGCTACCGTAAAGCGCTTTTTCCGCGAAAAAGACTGCATCCGTCTTCAACCCGAAAATTCAGCTATGGAGCCTATTATGGTGAAAGATGTTACAATCTTGGGTAAGGTCACGGGCCTGCTACGCAAGATTCATTAGTACTCAATCATCTAAAGCACAAAGAACCCGCAGAAGCTTGAGCCTCTGCGGGTTCGTCATTTTTCAACAAATGTTCCAAGCAATAGGGTCTGTCCCAACGGATTACTCCCTGGAATCGCCTTCGGGATGATCGTTGCTAGATGAGTCGTATATGATAATGCGGTAATTTGTGCCGTCCAGTGTTAATCCAAAAATCAAATCCCGGTCTTTGAGGGTTTTGTTCAGGAATGTCACTAGTTGGTGCGTTTCTCCTTTAAGACGAAATGACTTTTCGCCTAAAATCGGAAGCTTGGTGTGCTGCGTCATGGTGTACCTCCCGAAAGGTCGTCTACATTAAGAGCAGACCCATACGTGTTTTGGGCGTTTTTGGCGCTAGCGCCGGTCGGCTGTTTGAAAGGAACCGTAGCAAAACACGCTTCATCAATGACCTTACTGACGGCCGGTATGATATCCGCACGCGTCAGGTCAAATTGAAGCGGTGTCACAGACACTTTGTTCTGAAGGATAGCATCAAGATCGGTATCTTTTTCGCTGTTCATAACCGGCTCTCCGGCAATCCAGTAGTAGACTTTTCCCCGGGGGTCGACCCTCCTCTCAATCACTTTGCTGTATTGGCGTCTTCCCAAACGTGCCACTGCGATGCCAGCAAGTTCCTCAGATCGCACTCCTGGGACATTAATGTTCAACAGCGTATTCTGTGGTAAAGGGTTTTTCAGCATAACAGCGGCAATTTCGGCGGCAACTTCTGCTGCCAACTCGAATCCGTCTCCAGAAAGGTCACAGAGCGAGACAGCCATCGCCGGAAAGCCAATCAGCGTGGCTTCAATGGCGGCTGATACAGTCCCGGAATAAAGAACATCTGTGCCTAGATTAGAGCCACGGTTAATGCCCGAGATTACCAGATCCGGTTGCTCTGGTAGCAGCGCCCCTTCAATCGCCAGCTTGACGCAGTCTGCAGGTGTGCCGTCGACTTCCCAAGCCTGGGCCGCACCAGGAATTTTGCGTTCTAACATACGTAGCGGGCGATGCAACGATATTGCATGCCCGCATGCACTCTGTTCGCGATCTGGAGCGATAACGTAGACTTTTCCCAGTTGTGAAATTCGATTACACAAAATATGCAAGCCTTCGGAATGGATGCCATCGTCATTCGCCAGTAGAAAAACAGCCATTATAAGTTTCTCACCCGTACTTTCAAAATTCCCTCAACATCTTTTAGTTCCCCAGCCAGTTGTGCAACCCCTGATCCACGTCCTGTTACATGTAGCGTCATATTAGCTTCTCCTTGATCGTCAGGTTCGATATTCACGTCCCGGATACTGAAATGCAGATTGCCAAGGACAACTGCAATAGCTCCCAATTGACCGGGACGATCCAGGATCCGGCACTCAATGATCAAAGTTTTCGAAGAAACAATATTTCTCTCGGCCTTATCCAGCAGCGTCAGGGTGCCTACAGCCATAAAGGCCGTAATCACAGCAGGAAGATAAAAACCGCTTCCCACCGCCAGACCAATTCCAGCAACCACCCAAAGACTCGCGGCAGTAGTCAGACCCCTGATGTTGGCACCTTCACGCATAATTGTGCCAGCTCCCAAGAAGCCAATTCCGCTAACCACCTGGGCTGCCAATCGAGCTGGATCGCGGGCTGTACCAAATTCGGGAAACGCATAGGCCGACACAATCATAATCAAGGCCGAACCGACACAAACGAGAATATGTGTGCGCAATCCCGCAGGTCGTCCGTGGCTTTCGCGCTCCAGTCCTATAAAGCCGCCCAAAATGCCGGCGCTAATCAAACGGGCGATAATCTGCCAGTTATTGCCCACTCCTACTCACATCCCCTGCCATCCATGCTTTCACAATATTGATGCCTCATTCTTATTGTGATAGATTTTGAATAAAATAACCAAACATCGCAGGCGTTATTCCGGGAAACGCTCTGCAAAGAGCTTCTATATCGATGGTATTGCTCTTAGCAAAAACGCGCAGTTGCTCCAGTGTATTTTCAATCTCAGGAATGGTCGAACCGCCAAGCGGGGTCAGGGTATTATTGCTCCATTTCAGTACCAGCTGGGACGATTGAAGCCAAAGGTTAGGATCAACCATTTCATCAATCAAGACAAGCTTGGGTGAAAGTGCTGCCAGCAACTCACATGACTCAGTATTTTGAGAATCCAGTAAAAACAGTGATGGCTTATCCAGAAACTCCAATGCAATAGCAGGGACTGGCGCGTTCTTTGTCTTATTAATCCCTTGCAGCAGTGCAATGCTGAACCGGTCAGCGGCAATTGCTTTTCGCAGGCTTTTGGCCAAATCAGCGCGGGCCTCGGGAGAATCAGCATTCAGTGTGAGCTTTGCTAACAAACCTAAAAGTGACTCCAATTCCGATTGGATGCGACTTAATTGGAACTGCACAACTACCTTTTCCTGATCGGCAACCAGACCGCCATATTTGCCAGAATATCTGTTCAATAAATCTGACAGACGGCTCAGACTTTTTTCATATTTTCGCTGGGCCTTAGACGGGCTACTCTTGCCAGGATCCTTAAGCAGTTCACTTTCAATTTTAATGGTCTTTGATAGTGCCTTATAGACTTTTCTATTATCGAGAAACAGCGCCGGGTTAAACTGAATGGCCGGAACAGGCATTGCTTTTAGCCGACCTAAATCTTTAATAAGCGCATTCTCTTCACCCTTGAGTTTTCCATATTGATCAAGCAAGACCAAATGTTGTTCAAGAGTTTTGATTTCCTTTTCCAGGGAATCAAGCACTTCTTGCCTGAATGATAACTGCTGCCAGACCTGAACAAGCTGCTGCGATAGATCATATAGCTCTTTTTCTCCGCCGTAATAGGCAGGCGGATCCATCTGAGACAGACAGTCTTTTAAAGTGCCAACAATTGGACCTGACATGACACAAGCCACAAATTTCTTGCGTTCATCTTTGAGAGAGAAGGACCATTTTATCAATGCAGCGGCGATTTCGGGGAGCGGAGCTGAATTCCAGTTCAGAGGCAGATATTTGTTTTTGAGTATAGCAACCTGCTGCTCAGTGATTTCTTTACCGACCAGCTGTGCAAAGCAGTCCGGTGAATGCGCAGGTACAACTTGAGGTACTGTGGCCCCGGAGAAAAAACTTCCGACATTCTGATTGCCCGCCAGAGTTTTGGAACCAGCCATGTCGTTCATGTTATTTAGAAAAGCAGTATAATCGCTTTTGGGTAACTCAAATTGCAGGACATCAGAAATCTCCTGATTACCCGTATTATCCAGCAGGTTCTGATGATCATACCCCGGAATTATTATTTCCCAACGCATCGGCAGCTGCTGCCCATATGCTGACATTAAATCGAAAATGTCATGTGAAAGCTTAAAGCAATGTATCACACAAATAACGGTGCCCTGTCCGCCTGGGTGCGCGACAGGGCCACCGCATTCAAGCACTGTGTCACCGGCGACTAAGTAAACTGTTTTGTTCTTTTCGGCCCCGGTGATCTTTTTTTTGAGTAATGAGTTTAATTCATCACGGACTTTTTCATCTGAATCAATTGACGTTGCCCCAAGAATACTACGCAATTCGCTCCAGGATGCATGATCAAATGTCAAGAAATAGTTGTCCGTGGATTGTCCTAAATTATGCAAACGGACTTCCCCCCTAAATGGGTGAGGCCAGAATGTTGAATCGTTATTGCTCAGTCAGACTCATTGGCCGCCTTTTAATTTAGCAATCATATCATCGATTTGCTTCTGGGACATGATCGGTTCTCCCTCATCTTTTGCCGGTCCTGCCATTATAGGAGCAGTTGTCTTGCCAGACGTGACTGGCAAAGGCGCCATCCCCATCCGGTTAGTTTGGAACGGCTGAACCTGCGACTGGCCCAAAGAAGGAGTCCTTAGACCAGGTTGACTTGTGGAAGGTTCCGGCATGGTTCGATTAACCGGCTGTGCGTTAAATGGCCGCGGTTGTGGCGGTTGTTGCTGCTGTGGTTGTTCCGGCAGGAACGGCTGTGCCGGCAACACGCTTCTTTGAAATTGAGCCATCGTGTCCGGATTGGAGGGCACCTGCCGAGCAAAAGGCTGCGACAGCGAGTTCGAGTTCGAGTTCAAGTTCGAATCAGCAGGTTTAGGATCATCACTATCGTTATTAGGGGCAAACTGCCTGAAAAGGTCGTCAATCGATTTCTGACTCATTGATACTGCACTATAAGAACTTGGCTTAATACGATTCCCGGCCACATCTTTCATTGAATCGTTCATAGCGCGGCCTTCAGACGATGCTGCAACCTCTGGAACGGAATAACCGGGCTTTTTAAGCAGCCTATCCGCTACATCTTGGGAAACATCGCCTTCTACAGCATAACTTTCGCTATATTTAATTTTTACCTTACCCTTATCATTATAATCGGCGCTACCAGCACTGGGTTCGGAAACCAACTTTTCTGAAACACTCTCGACGTTTTTGGTAGCTTCATTTTCTCTCGGAAACACCCAGCCATCCAATATGTTATTGGCAGGCTGTGCGTTGGCGGTTTGTGCACTGGTATTGCCAGAAATGAAGGGAGCACTATTTGCTTTGACGTCCAGAGAAAAGAGCGAATCGCTCTGCTCTTGTTCCGGTACGGCGCTTCCGTTTGACAAATCTCCGCCGACCGAAAGGTCAAAATGAAGCTCTTCAGTTTGCGGAGCAGATTGCGCGTTCATTTCGAAACCCGGCACCGAACTTGCACCAACCTCCGCTGGTATTGCTGCTTCCTTAAAGAAAACAGGAGCTTGCTCAGCTGCCGGCGTTGATGGCATCACCGGTGTCGGTGCAACTGGCATCGCTGAGGCCACGAATTCGTCGAAAGCAGGCGCAGGATCTGATTCTACTACTGGTGACGAAGGAGCAGCTTTGACAATTTCCACCCAAGGCTTAGGCTGCGGCGCAGAAGGCCTTTCGCTGACTACTTCAGCCACTGGAGATACTGCAGGTTTTACCATTGGGGCCGCTGCAGGTTGTACCACTGGCGGTGGAGCTGGCGCTGCTGCGGGTTGTGCTGGCCTTTCGCTTTTGTAATAATGTGACTCTGAGGCGGATTCCTCCGGAAAGAAAAAGGAATAAAGCGCTTCTGCTGAAGGCGTGGGAATAAATTCATCTTCAGGCAAAAGGATTTCCCATGAAGCTTTAATTAAAACGCCTTCATTAAAGGCTGTCACTGCATCACCATCGGAAGTTTGACGGCAGGAATGCACTCTCAATACCGAACCGGTATCCTTACGCACGAGCGTACAAGGTAGCACAAAGCATCTGGATAGCAGCAGCAGGTTGTTGCCTTCTTTAATAGCCCAAATATCCGACTCCAGAGTTTTCTGCAGCGTTGTTCTTGGATCGGAGGTGCGCGGATCGATTGGTAATTGTTTCTTTACTTCAGCGGGAATTTGAAACAGGATGCGCATGAATCCGTTCCAGCTGGCTTCTGTAAATTGCAGAGAGACTTCTTGTTCAATGCTAAATTCTCGTCCATGAAGTTGTTGCATCTTAATTCCCCCCGCCAGGATTGATAAGAGGGTTAATATCACTCATAACCCAGAACTTTTGCAGACCGGGAGCCAGAAACTCCCACCACCCGGAATCCTTGACGCCACTTCGATAACGATGTCGAACTGCAACCGCTGGAATATCATGACTCAATACCGAAAGCTTGCCGACATTCAAATCTGATTCAGTGTAGATATTTGTTCCGGCCTTCAAATAGTCAAAAGCGATCTGATCCTGCTTTATCCAGCCATCTAGTTGTGAATTCTGTACGTAAAGCCACGGTTCCTGCAAGGAGTCATAATCTCTTTCGAGAATATCCAGTTTTTCACCGGATTGAAAGCGACCCTGAGGATCCCCTCCGCCAACTCTCGGGAAAACATTGACAACGCCTTTGGCATAACCGCGGATTGTTGTAACCGAAAACTCCTCACTGATAGGCAGTCGCAACGTTTTTGCTATCTCAGGAGCAGTCTCCCCCACCCAATACTTGGCGATATACCAGGCTTGCTGAAAATACATCGGTTTGAACTGGTAGGCCCCGAAAAAAACTCCACCAATAATCATCAGGACCAGAGCTACCTTAGCCAACTTTGACGAAGATCTGCTTCTGGATCTGGATATAGACTTTGATTTGGCACGGCGTTCAAATCGTCTTTGGGCTGGCCGCGGCTCCGTTCGTGGACCGGTGCTGCACTCAAAAGCAGTTACGTGAAAACGCTCTAACTCAATTGAATCCAAGACTTTCGGAAACTTGCCGAAATAGGCGTCTAAATCGGACGGTTTCAAGATCCTGTATGGAAAAGGCAAGAAATTATATTGCTTGTCTTGCGGAAAATCATGCAAAATTATGATGCTCGGTATAACATTGAGGGTTGCTTTTTTTACGCGTGCCTGTGTCCATTGGCAGACAGCGAGGATTGTTTCCTGCAACTCTGTTTTGGAATCAGCAAGATTCTGACCCTCTAAATCAGCCCTGTCAAATATAACGAAGATACCTGCAGAACCTGACGCAATAAGGGCCGGATCCCTTTTTTGGATAGACCAGTCATCCGGCATTTGTATCAGTTTCCCGGCTGCCTGAATTTTGGCTTGATGTTCAAATACCCACTGGGCATCCTGATCATTTTTCGAAAACAAAGCGATCATGAAAAGAGCAACTACAGCTAACAGAAATAAAAGCCCGCCCGCCATTGCGAATCTGAAATCAACAAACCCGCCAATGGCCAGGATTACCATAGCTGTTGTTATAACCAGCCCGCCGATTGAGATCAGCAACAGGAAATTGAAAATGCGGTTTTTCGGAGAAAAACCCTTAGCGGGTGAAACATCCGCTATAATGCTCGTCAATAACCCGGCCAATTACAGCCACCTGCACTTCCAAGAAACATACTCCAAATAAAGATACCTTTTACTATTTATCGGCAAAAGGCACTGTCATCTTTAGCTGTTATAGAGAAATATCTCCAGACATTTAGGTAAAAAAACAAGCCCGGGCTCTTCCCGGGCTACCTGTAGCGCCCTTAGTTAATTACTTACTCTTCATTTTACGAAATTTTTTCCAAAACCATTTCGTTTGCAGTGAACAAACCGCGTTTAACTTCTGTAGCGCTCATATGTCCGGCTCGGAAACGTTTCGTAATATAATTACAAGCCTTCCAAGGATCAACGCTATCACCGCATGTGAAAACGTCTAATGCGGCGTAACCCAGCTCAGGCCAGGTGTGAATGGTTAAATGAGACTCGGATATAACCACTACACCGCTGACACCCTGGGGGCTAAATTTATGGAAGGCGACCTCCCGAACTTCCGCTCCAGCACCCAAAGCCGCTTCGACCATGATTTGTTCGATCGCTTTACGATCATCCAACACCTTAGGGTCACACCCATGGACTTCACATAAGATATGACGCCCCAAAGCATTGTTCATTTACATTCTTTGCCCCCTTCATTCTTCAGGTGCGCTTAACGCACTAAATCCCACGCTCCTGACTGCAAAATCTAATCAAAATTTATTTTAACAGAGTACCCCCAAAAGTCAAGAGTTAAGCAGATATTTTCCTCTAAACCTTCTTGCCTATACTATCTTATACTATGCAAATTTCGGAAAGCGTTTACTATTGCCGGGACTATTTGCTCGATAGCAAATCCGCCCTGGACAAATACTGTATATGGTTCGCGCAATGGGGCGTCTGCGGATAGTTCCATGGAAGCGCCCTGGACAAATGTCCCACCAGCCATTACTACCGGATCAGGGTAACCAGGCATTGGTGCCGGTTCAGGATAAATGTGCGCTCCCACCGGCGATGCCTGCTGTAATCCTCGGCAGAATGCGACCAATAATTCTGCTCTGCGCAGATTAACAGACTGAATAATATCAGTGCGATTATCGTCAGGTCCAGGACTGCAGTAGTACCCTAATCGGCCGCCAAGTGCCGCCGTAAATACCGCGCCTGTCAGGGATTCCGTCACAAAGTGCGGCGCGAGAAACAGCCCCTGAAAAAGCAGCCTGTTGCCTGTCAGACTTGGCCCGATTTCGCCTTTAATCACCGGCGCATACAACCTGGCAGCTACCCTGTCAACCATCTCCTTTTTGCCGGCAACATAGCCGCCGCCTGGAGCCAAACCTCCTCCGGGATTCTTGATTAACGATCCGGCGGTCAAATCTGCGCCCAAAGATGGAGGTTCAGCCTGCTCAACAAATTCTCCGTAACAGTTGTCTACCAAAATAACTGTGCCAGGCGCTTTCTGTTTTGCCAGAGCAATAATCTGACTTATTTGTGAAAGTGTCCGTGAAGGCACATTGCTGTAACCGCGTGAACGTTGAACCAGAAGCACTTTTGGCGATTTAAGCAAAAGCCGCTCCAATGCGCTCCAATCTATACTTCCGTCAGCGGTCAGCTCACATTCCAGATAATTAATCCCGCTATCAATCATACTGCCCGGTTCTGGCGCGCCTCCTGCGCCGATTACACGGCGCAGGGTATCATAGGGTGCTCCGGCAGCACTGATCAGGAGATCGCCAGGTTGCAGCAACGCACCCAGGCATAGTGCCAAAGCGTGAGTCCCAGAAACGATCTGCTGCCTGACCAAGGCGGCCTCTGCGCCGAATATTTGAGCATAAACTGTCTCCAAAGCCTCCCGGCCGGCATCATCATAACCATAACCATCTGTGGCAGAAAAATGATGATAATCAAGCCTCACGCTGGTGAAGGCCTTTCTGATCCGTTCGGTCCATAAAAAAGAGTTCTCCAAAAATTTAGGGCGGTGTTCCATACTGCACTCGAAGGACTCCGTCGCCGCCTTACGCAAATCGTCCGTAACATCTCCCAGGAAAAGATCTTTACTAATCATAGGTCGCCTCCAGCTACCAATCTGCTTCTTTCAATGAAAGCAGCGGCCTGACAGGCCGCTGCTTGCGCTTGCGCTAAAAGATAACTACTAGGATTTAGGATTCATCAGTAAAGGTGCTCTCAGTACGTGGTGCATCACTCGCAAAGTCGAGCGCTTTGGCGGGAATAATCGTGGAAATCGCATGTTTATAAACTAGTTCGTGCTTACCGTCATTCTCGAGAATGATCGTGAAATTATCAAATCCACGGACAATGCCACGCACCTGAAAGCCATTTACCAGGTAGATGGTTACTATTACGGCGTCTTTGCGCACCTGATTCAAGAAACCATCCTGCAAATTTATGGCGGGTTTATTCATGAAAATCCCTCCAGTGTTAACAATCGTTGGTTCCTTATTCGCCGTTACAGATTGACCTTCCTTCTAGCATTGCTGATATTTGTCCACTCATTTCGGTAGTGCTCTTGCCCGTATGATCCAGCCAAACCGCGTTTTCTTCCCGGCGAAACCAAGTTAACTGCCTTTTGGCAAATCTGCGTGTGTTACGCTTAATTATTTCAACCGTCTCTGCCAGCGTCGCCCTCCCGTAAAGATAATGCACGATTTCAGCATACCCCAGAGCGGAAAGCGGGCCTTTATGAGTATTGTACCCTTTGGCTAATAGGTACTGCGTTTCAGCGATCCATCCAGCGGCCATCATTTTTTCGGTTCGCAAGTTAATGCGTTCATACAATTCACTACGGTCCCTATCCAAACAAAGCATCAGGCAGTTATATCTTTCTTCAGAACTCTGAAGACATTTGGCTTGTTGGCTGACCGGGAAACCACTCTGGTGATAAACTTCTAGTGCCCGAATAATTCTGACCCTGTCGTTCACATGAATGCGTGCTGCAGACACCTGATCAACTTCCTGCAGCTTTTCCCAAAGGTGTTTATTACCGTACATCTCAGCTTCCTGTTCCAATTCGTAGCGATAGTGCTCGTCCCGACCGGGGCTTGGAAAAAGAAAACCTGTTACGGCAGCACGAATATATAATCCGGTTCCGCCCACCAAAATCGGAATGTGACCGCGCCCGACAATCTCCGGCACAATGCGGCTGACATCGGCAGCGAACTGGGCGGCATTATAAATCTCATCAGGTTCGGCAATATCGATCAAATGATGCCGCACCAGCAATTGCTCTTCTTTGGACGGTTTGGCGGTACCGATATCGAAATAACGATAGACCTGCATCGAATCGCCGGAAATGATCTCGCCGCCTAATTTTTGAGCAATATGTAGAGCCACATCACTTTTGCCGCTGGCGGTTGGCCCGACAATCGCCAAGAGCGGATACTTCATCTGCTGCTCACCTGCATCTGTCACTTGCGTCGGAAGCGCCGGTCTAATTCGTCCCGGCTTAACCTAATCATAGTTGGACGTCCGTGAGGACATGTATATGGATTTCTGGTTTTCCAAAGATCAGACAGCAACTGCTCCTTTTCAAGGTTTGCCAGTCTGTCGCCAGCCTTAACAGCGGCCCGACAAGACATAGTGATTAAGAAAGCTTCCTGAATTTCTTTAGGATTATTGAATCTTTCGGTGGCCAGCAATTGCTCGATCAAATCCAGCAGTAAAGGTTTATGATCTGAAATTCCCCTAATGACCGGAACAGCTCTAATTACAATTGTTTTCCCCCCGAATGGCTCTAAGTCATAACCCAGACTCTTAAAAACGGGGATTTTCTCCGAAGCCATTTTGTATTGCCTGTAATTAAGCTCCATCGTTTCCGGTATCACCAGCAGTTGGCTGTTATCGGGACGCAACGTTTGCATCAGCCTGTCAAAAATCACTCTTTCATGAGCGGCATGTTGATCAATTAATATTAATCCATCACCACCGGTGGCGAAAAGATAAGTACGATCGAGTTGCCCTTCCAGACAATGCACTTCCGTTTTTTCCGAGGGGCGGTTGTCTCCTGCCACGCCGGCCTCACTGCGCCACGCATCTACAACCTCCGGACCCGGATCAACTATAACCGCAGCAGCATTGTCAGCGGCATTTGCTTCACTGGCAGACGTAGCCGCAATGTAGCCAGCGCTACTTTTCGAATCCGAATGAGCAAATTGCAGTTGCGGTTGCGGCAACGTCCCTGACGTCCCGGGCATCCCTGACGTCCCGGGCAAATCATCTTTCATTTTCCATGAAGGAATCAACTCATTCAACCTGAGAGCATTGCTGACTGCTCGGTAAACCGCAGAAAAAATGGCGTCTTCCCTGCTAAATTTGACTTCAGCCTTGGTAGGGTGCACATTGACATCCACTTCTGTGCCTGGTAGCTCCATGAAAATTACTGCCAAAGGAAATCTGGCAATCGGAAGCAACGTTTTATATGCTTTCTCCAAAGCGGCCCCGATCAACGGGCTACGTACCGTCCTGCCACTCACAAAGAAATGCTGCGAATGTCTGTTAGATCTGGCATGCTCCGGTTTGCCAATGAATCCGCTAATTCTAAGGTTCTCAGCCTCATAGCCAATCTCCAGCAAATCCTTGGCAATATCTTTCCCCAAAACGGCACTTAAAACTTCGGCCATGTTTCCAGTACCATGCGTGAACAAGACCTCAAAATCGCCATGCAACAACCTAAAGGAAACATCCGGCCGTGACATGGCCAGCCGACCAATCAAGTCGGCTATGTAAGAGGCCTCTGTTGGAATCGACTTCATATATTTGAGTCTGGCAGGAACATTAAAAAACAAATCCCGGATGGTAATGGTCGTGCCAACCGCCGCTCCGGCTTCCTGAACACTCTTGATTACGCCCGCCTTGGCTTCCAAAGCAGTGCCGATGCTGCCACTTTTCGGGACGGTGACCAGTTTGAAAATAGATACCGCGGCGATACTGGCGAGTGCCTCGCCACGGAAGCCAAGGGTTTTTAAGCTTTCCAGGTCTTCCGACTCTCTGATTTTGCTCGTGGAATGACGTTCCAGTGCCATGACCGCATCATCCCGGTCCATGCCCGCTCCGTTATCGGTAACCCTAATCAACTGACGGCCCCCGGCTCTGATTTCTACTTCTATTCTGGTCGCACCCGCGTCCAGAGAGTTTTCTAATAGTTCTTTAACCACGGAAGCGGGACGCTCAATAATTTCCCCGGCGGCTATTTTATTAATCGTTGCTTCGGAGAGCAATCTGATGTTACCCATTGCGTTCCTCTCCCTCTGATGTCGCCGCAACTTCCGCTATCTTTTGGGAAGTAGCGGCTGCTGCAACCTTGTTGGAGGCTGTAGCCTCACTATTTGACTTACTATTTGGCTCACTATTTAACTTACTGTATCTATGCTGCCATTCATGAAGCAATGTTAAAGCTTCAAGCGGGGTCAGTCTTGATAAGTCAAGCCTGGCTAGTTCAGCAGCGAGTGGCTCCGGTGTAGGTTGAAATAACGCCAACTGTTGTACAGGTTTGGCGTTTTCGGAGTCGGCAGCAACAGCGGATGCGACTGATGTACCAGTTTTCCGCACTACCATACTCAATTCATCCGCAGCAGTTCTTTCCAAATCCACAAGAATTTCGCGGGCACGTTCCAGAACCGCAGCAGGCAGGCCTGCCAGCCTGGCAACCTCAATGCCATAACTGCGATCCGCACCGCCCGGCACGATTTTTCTAAGAAAGACAATGTCTTCTCCGTGCTTGCTAACGGAAACCTGAACATTCTTGATGCCTGGCAGTCGCCCTTCTAATTCTGTCAGTTCGTGATAGTGCGTGGCAAAAAGCGTTTTTGCACCAATATTCTCCGGATCCTGCAAGTACTCAATGACTGCCCAGGCAATACTGAGTCCGTCATAGGTACTTGTCCCGCGGCCAATTTCATCCAGAATCAACAGGCTGTTTTTGCCGGCATGATTGAGAATGTTGGCGAGTTCATTCATTTCCACCATGAAAGTACTCTGTCCGGTCGCCAGATCGTCACTAGCCCCTACCCTTGTGAAAATGCGATCCACAATGGCCAGCCTGGCGTAAGAAGCCGGTACAAAAGAACCGATCTGGGACAGCAGTACGATCAGCGCTGTCTGTCTCAGAAAGGTACTCTTACCAGCCATATTCGGTCCAGTCACAATCATAATCCGATTATCTTTGAGATCCAAATAGAGATCATTCGCCACAAAACTTCCGGCATCGCTCATTTTTTCTACTACAGGATGCCGCCCATCTTTATAAAAAAGCTCTCCTCCTGTGACCAGTTCCGGACGAACATAATTATTGCGTACGGCGGTTTCAGCAAACGCGCTCAAAACATCCATTTCGGCAAGAGCCTGGGCGTTTTCCTGCATGATTGACGTAAAACCGGAGATCGTCTCACGCAGTTTAACAAAGAGCTCATATTCAAGAAGCGCGCCTTTTTCATCGGATCCTAGAATGATATCTTCGTATTTCTTCAGATCAGAGGTCACAAACCGCTCGCAGTTTGCTAACGTCTGCTTACGCGTATAGTCAGCAGGAACCAGATGCAGATTGGGATTGGTTACTTCTATGTAATATCCGAACACCTGATTGAATCCGACCTTGAGTGATTTGATGCCGGTACGTTCTTTTTCCGCCGCTTCAAAGGTGCCCAACCATTCTTTCGCACCAACAGCCACAGTTCTCAATTCATCGAGTGCCTTGGAAAAGCCTGGTTTAATCAGGCCGCCTTCTTTAATCGCCACAGGCGGATCCTCTACGATGGCTTGGGTGATCGCTGACACTACCTCGACCAGTGGATTAATGCGCTGGCAAATGGCAGATAAGGTCGCACTATTAAACCCACCCAGAATACTAATGACTGATGGCAACCGTGACAAAGTCAACTGCAATGCATTTAAGTCACGTGCGTTAGCACTGGCGGCGGCAATTCTCCCCGCCAAACGCTCCAAGTCATAAACGCCGTCCAGAGCCATGCGCAGATCACCGCGCGCCTGATTATCAGTAGCCAACGCCTCAACCGCTGCATGCCTTTTGCAAATTTCGGCCTGATTGATCAACGGTTGCTCAACCCATTTGCGAATTAGGCGCCGGCCCATGGGTGTCACAGTGGCATCCAGCACCCAGAGCAAGGAGCCTTGATAATCCCCTTCCCGCAAAGTCCTGGTAAGCTCCAGATTTCTTCTGGTCGAACTGTCCAGATACATATATTTGCTTGTCTGATAAGAGCTTAGTTTCAGAATCTGCGGAATCGCATGTTTCTGTGTTTCTCGTAAATAGGACAGCAAAGCCCCAGAGGCCGTGATCGCCAGCGGCCATTCTGAACATCCGAATCCTTCCAAAGAGACTACGCCAAATTGCTCTAAGAGCTCATTGCGTGCATTATCATACTGGAAAAAGCGTTCCGCAGTTTCATCGCGATAAATCCCTGGCAGTCTGTCGAAAATGCCGCTCTCCTTGAGCCATGCGGTCTGACGCGGGGCTGTGATTATTTCCAACGGCGTAATTCTATATAACTCATCCGCCAAAATACCAGCGCAGTTCGCGCCTTCGATTTGGGTGGTAAAAAATTCGCCTGTGGAAATATCGGCAAAGGCAAAACCGTAGGCTTCTTTACCAACATAAATACAGGCAATATAACCGTTTTGGCCTTCAAAAGCCGATCCCTCAGCAAATGTGCCCGGCGTAACTACCCGGACTACTTCTCTTTTCACCAGACCCTTGGCTTCACGCGGATCTTCCACCTGCTCGCAAATAGCCACTTTATAGCCTTTTTCGACCAGCCGCCCAATATACGACGAGGCGGCATGATATGGCACTCCGCACATCGGCACGCGGTTGTCTTTTCCGGCGTCACGAGAAGTCAGCGTCAATTCAAGTTCTTTAGAGCCAATCAGGGCGTCGTCATTAAACATCTCATAGAAATCACCCAGCCTGAAGAAAAGAATAGCCCCCGGGTTATCCTTCTTGATTGATAAGTATTGTTCCAGCATGGGTGTTACAGCCAATGGGTCGAGGCCTCCTCGCAGAACTTTTTAGAGAACAGGTAGAGGACAAGCGCGGCACATGCGCCGGACTCCTCTAACTCTGCCTGGTCCCATAAAGTGTATGGGTTTGCCCTTCGGTGATCAGAACTTTAATAGTCTGGCCAACTGCCATACCGACTTCATAATTGAAATGAACCAGCTTATTACTTCTAGTGCGGCCTACCCAGACGGTCTCTTCCCGCTGGCTGGGACCTTCCACCAGGATCTCGTGAACGCGCCCGGTCTCAGCCTGATTTAGTTCCAGACTGATCCCGTTTTGCAGGTTAATAAGCTGCTGCAAGCGTTCTTGTTTGATCGCAGCATCAACTTGCTCATTACTTGCGGCCGCCGGCGTGCCCTTTCTGGGAGAATAGGCAAAGGTAAAGGCGGAATCATATCGGACTGCCTTCATAACCGCCAGCGTATCCTCAAAATCCGCAGCACTTTCACCCGGAAACCCGACAATAATATCAGTTGTCAGCGAAATTTCAGGCATGGCATGACGGAGACCGTCGACAATATTGAGATAATGTGCCACAGTATAACCCCGGTTCATCAAGCGCAAAACGCGATCACTACCTGCCTGCAGTGGCAAATGCAAGTGTTCACAGACTTTCTCACAATCTGCCATCGTCTGGATCAGTTTAGTTGTGACATCACGGGGATGGGAAGTCTGAAAACGAATGCGCTCTATTCCGGGCACACCATTGGCAGCCCGTAGCAGATCAGCAAAATCAGGCTGCCCGTCCAAATCTTTTCCATAAGAGTTGACGTTCTGCCCTAGCAATGTAACTTCGCGCACACCAGCATTACCCAGCATAGAAAGTTCGGCAAGAATGTCACTCATTTGTCGACTTTTTTCGCGACCCCGCACATAGGGAACAATGCAGTAGGAACAAAAGTTATTGCACCCGTGCATAATCGTAACCCAGGCTTTGAGTTGCGAAGCTCGCTTAACCGGAATGTCCTCAACGACATCCCCTTCTGCCAGAATTTCGCAAATCGGTTTTCCGGTCTCTTTGAACCTGGCAATCAGCTCCGGAAGCCTGTGGGTATTATGTGTGCCAAATACTAAATCAACATGCGCTAATTGCCGCATAAGCGCTGCTGCTTCTCCGGGCTGCTGCGGCAGACAGCCGCATACACCAATTATAGCGTCGGGCTTGGTTTTCTTAATCCTTTTTAGACTGGCGACATGTCCATAAAGCCTTTGCGCAGCATTTTCCCGAACACAGCAAGTGTTGAATAGCGTTACGTCTGCCTCATCAGATTCCGTTCGTTGATAGCCCATTTTTTCCAAAATTCCGGCCAGTATCTCGGAATCGTGTTCATTCATCTGACATCCAAAAGTTACAATGCGATAAGTTTTTGTTTCCAAAGAACTAATCCTCCGTTTGGCTATGTATCTATCATAACACAAAACAAGTTTTTCCCACACTCCACCAATGACGGAACAACAAAAAAGTCACTAAAAAGCCGGCTGAAAATGCATATTTTCCAGCCGGCGATCAAATCAGTACCAGAGAATCAAACTACTTGGAGCTTGAATCACCAGATGCCTTGGCTACAGGTTTATGGCTGCGGTTATCAGTTGAATAAAAACCGCTGCCCAAGAAGATAATGTTAGCATTGCGGCTAATTAGACGGCGGATATCCTCCGAACCGCACTGCGGACAAACTTTGAACGGTGCTTCGGTAATTCTTTGTAAAGCTTCAAATCGACCACAGTGATGGCATTCATAATCATAAGTAGGCATTTTAGCAGCATCTCCTGACGAGTGATAATTGTTATAAGAATAGTATATCCCTGCCCAAAAGGCGTGTCAAGATACCGGACTACTGCCGCTAAACAACTCCTGAACCTCTTTTTCCCGGTATGGCTGACATAATGCCAAAACCTGATCGCCGGCCTGAACTAGAGTACTACCACGCGGTACTTTAGCGGAATTCTCTTTGAAAATGGTTATGATAATACATTCCGCTGGCAACTCCAGTTCGTTAATACGCTTGCCGACAGCTTTGGAATCGGAAGCTACCTGAATCTGAGTCATGCGCAAATCGCCTATTGAGCGTGGCAGAATGGCCCCGACTAATTTGGCATCTACTTCTTTTTGAATCAGACCGGCCAGCAGTGACGTAGGACAGACCGTCATGTTAACGCCCAGCCACCTAAACAGCTCAGCGTTGCCCGGATTATTAACCAAAGTAAAAGTACGCTCTACTTTAAAATGTCTCTCAGCTAACTGGCAAATTACCAGATTATCATGATCGTCATTGGTTAGCGCAACAACGGCCTGAGCCCGCTCGGCATCCGCTTTCTTCAGAAAATTCTCTTCAGCTCCATCGCCATGGATTACCTTGACGTTCAGATCTTTCTTTATTTGCCGACATTTTTCGGAATCGCGCTCTATTACACAAACCTCATGATCGTTTTGGCTGAGCATCTTAGCGAGATGATATCCCGAGCGCCCGCCACCGATGATGATTATATACATCTTGCGAATGACCCCCTCTTCCAACCTTATCTATTTTATCAGTCCGAGAGGGCCTAATCAACTCCACTTCATCTTTTATCGATAATCTTTCATAAGTTTTCTTTTCCAGGTTATCTTTTATCCAACTCTTTTGCCATCGCGATTGCGGCAATCTGCCCCTGACCAACTGCTCTGGCAATTTGCCATGGTCTTCCGGTGCAATCGCCAGCCGCATAAACTCCAGGAATATTGGTCTCCATATTTTCATCAATAATGATCTTTTCATTGACAATCTGCAATCCGTCGATCAGTTTTAAAGGCGGGATGCCTGGTCGCTCAATGAAAATCCCTTGAACAGACAGACTTTGATCGCCAATTTCGATCGCCGCGACCGTCTCTTGGCCGGTAATGCTCTTCGGCACTCCGGATAAAATGGTGACATTTTCCGCAATGCTTTGAGGCAGCGGCCGGTATTGCGGTATATAATAAACTCGCCTGCAAATACCAGCCAAAAAGCGCGCTTCTGTTTCAGCTTCCGGTAAATAGGCAATCATAGCTACGTCTTTGCCCCTAAAAAAGGCACCATCGCAAGTGGCACAATAGCTGACACCCTTACCTTCAAATTCATTTTCTCCTGGAATGCTTTTATTTTCCATTACTCCTACGGCCAATAATAGTTTTCTGGCCTGATACTGCTCCTCACGCCCCATCACCCAGAAAACATCGCCGTCTTTGACAATCTGCTGCGCCTCATCGCGTTTGAATTCAGTTCCCATGGCGCTGGCATGCTCATATAAAGCTTTGCCTAGCTCTGTGCCTGTAATGTCGGCAATTCCAGGATAATTGGCAACTTTAGGCGCGGCCTGCAGTTTATGGCTAATCTGCTCTTTTGCCAGCACCAAGACTTGTTTGTTTCTCTTGCGGGCATTAATCGCGGCCGAAAGCCCCGCCGGACCTCCACCGATAATCAAAATCGGCCAGACAAATGTACTCAATGGACTGATACCTCCCACATTGTCTGCTAAAAGTAGGATGTTCTCACTGTCACCCCGCCTATTTGAGTCAACTCCTGTTCCAGATTTTTGATCTCTTCCGTATCAGCTTCCAGACTTAATGTAATTAACCCGTTATTCCCGTTTTCCTGGGAAACGCCCGTGCGACAGCGGATGATTGTGCCATGCTCGGTCAGAACCTCCTGGAGTTGTGGTGCGTTTTGGCACCGATTGTCAACTAACAGACCCATAACAGCCATTTTTTTGCTCATAATATGCATCCTTTCTCTGCCCTTTTTCATTAATGACACTGTTTACTGTAACCCGAATACCAAGATTTCTATTCGACCACCTGCGCAGGGTTTAATAGCTGAGATTTCCGATTGTGCCAGTAAAATAGTATAATCACGCGGACCTTTATCGACCAAAATACTAGCGAGGAGGTGATCTAATGGGCAGTGGGCAAAAATCTAATACTCCTGTTGTTCAGCAGGCATATAAAGCCCTGGATCAATTCAAATATGAAGTTGCCAATGAGCTTGGCATTGATCAAAACCAGATCTACGGCGGCTACTGGGGCAACCTAACTTCTCGCGACTGCGGAGCAGTCGGGGGACATATGGTACGCCGCATGATTGAAGCTGCTGAACGTTCCCTGGCCGAACAGACTATGGCAGGCGTAAAAACCGGCTTCCAGTCGGCTTTCAACGCTAGCAGCAATCTGAACGTCAATCCGAACAATATTACCGGTACGAAACCCAGTTTCACCCAGTCTCCGTCCAGTGAGGGACCCACTCGTTACGTATAATAGTTCCTGTATAAGCAAATAAGCAAATTCCCAAATAACACATGGAGGTGTAATTCATGGGTAGTGGACAGAGAAGCAATGCTCCCGTAGTCCAGCAGGCGTACAAAGCCCTGGATCAGTTTAAATACGAAATCGCCAATGAGCTCGGCATTGATCAGAATCAAATCTATGGCGGTTACTGGGGTAACCTGACCTCCCGTGACTGCGGAGCAGTCGGAGGTCATATGGTACGGCGCATGATCGAAGCTGCTGAACAATCATTGGCTCAGCAGGCCCTGGCTGGTATGAAAACCGGATTCCAGACCGGCTTTAATGCGGCGGGAAGCAACCCGAACCAGAGTGTGAAAATCGGCACCACACCAAACCAAGGTCCGAATACCTATCAGTAAACTCAACTGTAAACACAATAGCAAACGCAACAATAAACTTAATACCGAACGTTACTTAGGCGGCTAAGAACAAAAAGCGGGGCTGCCAATGGCGGCCTCGCTTATGCTACGCAGCAGTTACGGGAACAGCACTCCCAAGACGCCAGCGGCAACGGCTAATACGATCGCGATAATGCTCCAGACACGAGCGTCTTTTTGCGCTTTTTCGGCATCTGCCTTGGCAGTTTCCAATTCGGAATTCAGCTGCGCTATTTCAGCGTCGTGTTTTTCATCCGCCGCTGCGGAATCCTCTGTAAGTGCGGCCACAGAATTCTCAAGAGCGGAAAGATCCGTTTCCATGCCTGTCAATTTTTGTTCTGCTTCGGTAACCCTGTTTTTGAGGGCGATGATTTCCTGCAAGGATTTGGCCATTTCATCCCGCACCTGACCGGTCTCTGTTTTCCAGGCTGCCATATCAGCACCCATCGCAGTGCGATCACGCTCGTATTGTGCGAGCGCTTCTTCCAGATTTTTTGTGCGCAAAGAAAGAGCTACTAGTTCTTGCCGAAATTCACCAGTTAGCCGGCGCATCAGATCAGCGTCTTCCTGATTCATGCTAATGGAACCCGCCACTGAGTCACCGAGCAGTCTTGAGACAACCACGGCCAACGTGAAACGATCGACCGGTTGGTTCCCCCTGAAAGTATTGTCAGCGTATAATCCTAAGTACCCTTCTGAAACAAGCTTTTTCACGGCCTGGTACGCCCAATGGTTTGACTGGACATCCGCAATCTGCGGATCAGCCGCTGACGCGACAGCAGCTGTCGAAACTGCCAGGGTGAGTGCCAGTATGAGAGCGATCGACAAACGTTTCATGCCCGTACCTCCTGCCTTTTTATTCAATCTTATTTGGCATGCCGCCACTGACTGCTATGGCGCAATCAGCTTATGGCGCAACCTACTATTGATCCTTATTCTCGCTGACTGCGGTGACTGGCACAGGTTTTCCAGACGGATCCAGCAAGCGCAGAACGGCACTCTGCATGGCCAGCGGACCGTTACCGCCGGACTTTCTCCTGACCCAAACCGTGGCAAAATTCTCAAACTGTTTGCCTGTCGCTGTGGAACGGGTAGCTTCCAGCAACACCGCGTTCCCTTCCATGACAGGCTCTCTCAGCCAAGATAAAACTTTGCCGTCTTGCACCATAAACCCGCCTCTTTGAACAGCCAGCAGTTCTGTATCCGAATCAAAAGTTACCCGCAGCGCGAGCTGGGACGCTTCTGGCAGATTGACCAGGTCAATATCCACTTGGTACCATCCTGGCCGTTCCGTGACCGGTGCAGAAACGCTCCTTATCTGACGAGGTAAATCAGGCCATTGAATCGCATTGGACCCAGAAATTACCTTGTTTTCATTACATCCCGTCAAGATCTTGAACCCGGTAGAACCTACCCCACCCGAAGAAACAACGGACCAGCGTACCAACACTTCAGTGCCGGGGGCAAGTTTGCCAATATAGCGGCGTGACGACTCTCCAGGGGCCAGTTCAATGCCGTTACCCGGAGCCAGCTCAGCCCAGGTATCAGTTGCAACATCTCCGCCATCATTGGAGACAATCGCCTGCACTGCCACAGGATACGGTTCATATCGTCCCGTGACTGATTTAACCATAGGCGGGTCCAAGACCGTCAATCCCAGTTTGGGAGGGGCAATCAGCTTGATTTTGCGTTCGACGATGACCGGGTCACTTTCAAAGGCGTGACCGCGAACATTAATGGTTGCTGTCCCGGAGCCTACCGCTGTGAAAGTCCAAGCGGCTTGACGCGTTTCGCCCGGCTTTAGTGACCCAATATCTACTTTAATGGGGTTCAAAAGCCGCAATGAATTGGGAACGTCAATAGTCAGTGATACGTCACGTGCTACACCTTCACCGCGGTTTTCCAGATAGGCTAATACAATGTACTGCTCGGTAGTTCCCGACTGAACAGACGCCGGCGCGGTGACACCCAGTGTCAACTCGCCCTTAGAAATGGTGACGCCACCCAGGCCATAATATGTTACCCGTGACAGAGCGGCTCCGGGAGGTAAATCCGTTGCATCCCACATTAGAGCTACGGCACTATCATATTCAAATTCACCAACTCTGGTAAAGTCTCTGCCCGCAATCAAGACGGGGTTCCATGGCTGATCCGCAAAGGTGCCCCAGTTGGAAAAGAAAAGACGATCAGGGGTGGTCAGCTCACCGCCGGCAAGTGTCCCCTGGGCGATGACTTTGGGCTCTTCCAGAGAATCAAAAGCCTGCCAGTATGACTGGATAGTTGAGCCCTGCGCGCCATAATCCGTAAGGATCTGTTTCTCGCCCATACGGAACGGAGCACCGTCATTTTCCCCAAGCATGGCGTCAATGCAAACCCGCAAACCGACTGAATGGTAGACTTGTCCTCTGTTCACCATGGTATACGCAATTCTGGCGGTATCCGGCAACCCGGTAGTTGGCCCGTCAACAATCGAGATGTATTGCGTTACTTCCAGATCACCATAGCGCCACGCCGTGACAATTGCCCCGTCGCGCACTTCCGGTTTTTGAATCATCAGGCCGGTGGCCAACCCCTCGCCGGCACGCTTTGATACCGGACCGCCAAACGCGAACAATAAGCCGTTCATATTAATCGTGGTATAAGAGGTCCAGGGAAGAGGGCGGCCATAAATCAAAGGCTGGTTATCGTCGTCATCACGTTCAGGATCTCCGCCTGTTACATCAACCGCAAAACGGCCGCGCCCATCCGCGGTATTATTGACAAAAACCTTGATATATTCGTTTTCAATTGTCACCAAGGACTGGTCTTCCGCAGAAACCAGCGCACCCAATAAAAAGGCGACCGCAATTACGGCTGTCCAAAGCAGGGTAAATGAAGTATACTTCTTCGCGTGTCTCATTCTCATGGCTGCGCTTCGCTCCTTTCCCACTGCTCGCTGCCCTGAAAAACAACTTTGACTTCGCCGCTGCGGAAAATGAGGGCGATCTTTATTTTCACAGGGAATGCCGGACGCGTATATTGCCATGCCTCTTTCAGAGCACGCAGTGAATAGGAATCCAGCCTTTGATCACCGGAAGCTGATAGCAGTACCACCTGAATCTCACCTTCCGGAGTCAACCTGACCTCTGTCAATACTTCTCCTTCTGAGCCTTCGTTCTGAGCATTTTTAGGATAAGTCACCGGTTGACTGAGAACAAAGCCTTCCCCACTGCCGAGTCCCAGTCCCTTGTTTCCGCCTTGCGATGCACCGTTATTGCCGGCGCCCGATCCAGGCGAGCCAGGCGATGAATCAGACGGCACCGGCGGCACTGTGGAGCTATCTTGGGGCAATGTTTTGATCGGTTCATTAGTCTTGGGCTGCTGGGCGGTTTTTATTGGCGGGGATTCCTTTGGAGGTGGTTCTTTTTGCTGCGGCCGTTGTTGCTGTTCTTGAGCAGCTTCATTGACATTAATCTGCACAGCAGCAGTTTGCTCGGCGCGGCCGTCAGAAATCGTTGGACCCAGTTCGACAAAGCCGACCTCCAAAACTTCCATGCCGTTGCCTGCGGAAAGTCCTCCGCCAGGTACTGACGCCAACAGCAATAAGACTACATGCAGGATCAGTGATATGGTCCAGGAAATACCTTTACGCCAACCTGCGCTCATCAATCAATCACCCCGTCATCGGAGGGACCTTGATCCACGCGGCGTACACCCAGCGCAGGTCTTTCTGCTCCTCCCTCCCTAATCAGGTCCAGAGCGGCCACCAGGTCTTCGTATGCCACTTTGCGATCCGGATACAAGACTACTTGCATCTGCGGGTTATCGATCAATGATTGCGTAACCCGCGCGGAGACTTCCGCAGCAGGAATCCGCAGACCTTCGATGAAATATTGCCCCTCGGTATCAAGCGCCACAACCAATTGCTCAATCTCAGCGACCGGGGCAGTGCTTGAGTCTGGAAGAGAAACCGGAATGGAAGCTGCTCCATTATCAAAAGTACCATAGATCACGAAAAAGAAGACCAGCATTACCATTACATCGATCAGAGGTACAATGTCAACCCTGGCTTTACGCTTCCAGTATCGAGCCATGGTTACCCCTCCGATCTTTTAACATTGCCGAGAAATCAATTGTCTCACGTTCCAGCATCTCGGCGACGGATTCAGCGCGATGCACAAAATAGTTCATGGCCACCAGTGTAGGAATCGCAATAATTAATCCTGATGCAGTAGTAATCAGCGCTTCAGCAATACCCAAGCCAACCGATTCCATCCTGGCCATCGCCGAGGCTGCGCCAAGCAAGCGGAAAGTATTGAGAATGCCAGTAACAGTACCCAACAGTCCCAGAAGGGGCGCTGCCGTTACGATTGTGTCCAGAATGGAGAGCCCCGAAAATAACTTTTTTCTTTCCAGACTGGCGGCCGCTTGCATTTCAAGCTCAGCATTTTCAGGATTTGCCGCTGCCAGGCCATTTGATAAAACCCGCATTACTGGACCGTCCGAATCGTTAAACAGTAGAACCGCTTCATTGGTAGCACCGGCGGCAATCAGCTTCCGGGCTGCTCTGAGACGATCCGATAATCCATTTTCCGTTTTGCGCAGCCGGACAAAAAAGATGATCCTTTCTACTATCACCGCCAGAGCCGTGACAGAACACAGCAACAGAGGATACATAACGGGCCCGCCTTTGGAAATTATTGTGAACATAGAAATTCCTCCTTACTGTTTTAGGGTCTTTTCACTGGCGCACACATCTAAAAAGCAATCCATTTCCTGAATCCTTTTCACAAACGCACTTCTTTTTATTTCTTTTCCAGGGACTCCTATTCCTGCCCAGAAAATATTTAAGAAGATATGCAAAAACTGGAAACACCAAAAAGGCTATCCGATGCTGAATAGCCTTTTTGCACACATGCCTGGACGCGCTGCAGTGTGCAGCGCCATGTCCGAAACTAATATGAACTCTGCCCAGCCGATCCAGTGACGACCGCGACACCGGCACTCAGACCGAGACGACTGGCACCGGCTTCCACCATTCGCAACGCCGTTTCGCGATCTCTGATTCCGCCGGAGGCCTTCACGCCAATCTCTGAACCCACCATGGCCCGCATCAGCTTCACATCTTCAACGGTGGCACCACCGCGACTGAACCCAGTTGATGTCTTGACGAAATTGGCACCAGCTTCCACTGCGATTTTGCAGGCGGTTTTCTTCTCTTCATCAGTTAATAATGCGGTTTCAATAATCACCTTAACCAAACGTCCGCCGGACGCATCCACAACGGCGGCGATATCGCGGTGCACTTCCTGATAAAGCCCAGATTTCAGTGCGCCAATTCGTATCACCATATCAAGCTCATCGGCTCCCATGGCAGCTGCATCTCTAGCTTCGGCGGCTTTGGCAAAAGCAGACGTAGCCCCCAGGGGAAATCCAATAACAGTACAGACTTTGACCGGCGATCCAGCCAGTTCCTGCTTAGCCAGCGGTACAAAGACCGGATTCACGCAAACCGAACAGAACTGATATTCCCGTGCTTCCTGACAGAGCTTCCGGATGTCTGCAGGCGTAGCCTCCGGTTTTAAAAGAGTATGATCAATTATGCCAGCCAGTTCTTTGTCAAAATAACTATTTGCCATTGGCAGTTCCTCCTTTTTGCATCGCTGCATAATATTCAGTGCCAGTTGTACAGCAGGTCCGACACCTGCAATGCCAATAATTGACCCGATTCCTACCGGACCCCCCAGGATATATCCCAGCACGGCTGCAAAGACGTCCAATAGTATCCGCACTAACCCAGGCTTAATTTTCAATTTTTCGCTGATCCCGACCATAGCGAGTTCAATGGGACCCTCGCCGAGATTACCGCTGATATAGATTGCTGAGCCAAAGCCGATCGCAAAAACCGCAATCACGATAAAAAGGATTTGCAGATGAATGATACCGCCAACCTCAGGTAATATTCCCAGCAGACAGTCCAGTATCAGGCCTACCAAAAAAAAGTTGGCCAGTGTGGCAAGCCCCGGCTTTCTCTTCAGAATCAGCAAACAAAAGACAATCAACAGAAGACCAACAATTTGAGAGGCTCTCCCGGGAGTAATCCCTGCCGCCTTAGACAGTCCCAGAGTCAGGATTGTCCAAGGATCAACTCCCAATTCCGCCCTGACATATAACGCGATGCCAAATCCAATTAGAGCAATACCGACTAAAACGGTTAGCCCGCGCCAAAAGCAATTTTTTAGCAGTTGAGGAGACTCCTTTCTAACGGGCAATATCTTTGCGATAGACCATGCCGTCGAAATGAACGTGTGCGAGGCCTTGATACGCCAAGTCAGCCGCCTGCGCCACGCCAGCGTCGGATTGCGCCACCACATTCAGAACTCTTCCGCCAGCGGTTACCAGACCATCAGGACTGTCGGCCGTGCCAGCGTGAAAGATCTGACACCCCAATGCTTCCGCTTCCGACAGGCCTGTGATAATTTTACCGCTTCGATACTTTCCCGGATAACCTTGGGACGCCGCAACCACACATACAGATGATCTATTTTCCCATTGCAGCGCTTTTCCTGCAAGCTTTTTCATGACAGCCGCCCATAAAATTTCCGCCAGATCCGTCTGCAGCAGAGGCAGCAAGGCTTGTGTTTCTGGATCACCAAAACGAGCATTAAATTCGACAACTTTAGGTCCATCTCCTGTCAGCATTAACCCGGCATAGAGCAGACCTGTGAACGGCCGTCCCATTTCCGCCAAGGTTTTCAGAACTGGATCAATAATTGAGTTCTTCACCAACTCTGCCAAATTGTCCGGCGCATCAGCAACTGGGGCAAACGCGCCCATCCCTCCGGTATTGGCACCGGTATTCCCTTCGCCAATTGCTTTATGATCACGTGCCGGAATCATGATTACCGAATCAGTGCCACTGCAGACTGCAAAAACAGAAGCTTCTTTGCCTGCCATAAACTCTTCAATTAAGACACAGTTATCCCCGGAAGATTGTGCCTTGGACGATTGCAGCCCGCCAGGATGCTCTTCGCAACATTGTGGCAAGAATTCGCAGATGGTCTCCTCAGCTTCGCTTAGGCTATGACAGATCCGCACCCCTTTTCCGGCAGCCAAGTTGTTCATCTTAAGCACTACAGGAAAATTGGCCGAAGAAAGGGAGCGCAAACCCGTTTTTCTATCGTGAACCTCCTGATAAGTGGCAGTCGGCACTTTCGCCTTGCGCATTACCTGCTTGGCGAAGACTTTACTGGTCTCGATTTCAGCGGCGGCTGCGGATGGACCAAAGGCAGGAATACCAGCTCTGGTGAGCATGTCAGACAGACCGGCCGCCAAATATATTTCCGGACCGATTACAACTAAATCGGGCCGTGCATTGACAGCCCAATCATAGATCGCGCCGGCACTCAAGTCACCAGGCCGAACATTTTCGGCGTATCTGGCTGTCCCGGGATTGCCCGGTGCGCAATATAGCTTTTTTACCAATGGACTGCGGGATAACTTCCAACAGAGAGCATCCTCTCTGGCTCCGCTTCCGACAATTAGAATTTTCATTGTGCTCATGCTATGCTACCTCCTGCTGATGGGCAATCATGCTGCCCGGTAATATCACGCCCGTCTCTCCAGTAATCTCTAGTGCCGGAAATGACGCATCCCAGTAAAATACATCGGCAGCCCCGCCTCCGCCGCCGCCTTTATTGATAATTCATCCCGAATGGATCCACCCGGCTGCACAATAGCGCCAATATCGGCTGCAACAGCGGCCTGTACCACGTCATCAAAAGGCAAAAAGCCATCAGACGCCATCACTGCGCCGCAGGCTTTTTCTCCGGCAGCGTTTATGGCAATGCGGGCTGCATCAATCCGGTTGGTCTGACCGCCGCCAATCCCGATCGTCATACCATTCTTGACAAGAACAACCGCATTGGACTTGACATGCGCAGCCACCTGCCACGCGAATGCCAGATCGCCCATTAACTCCGGAGCAGCCTTTGCCTTGGTAACGCATTTCCATGCGGACCAAGGTTTGTCGCCATGATCCCATGATTGAACCAATAAGCCGCCCTGAACACGCTTGAAATCAAGGTTTGATAGCGCGCCTGGGGCGGTAGGAGACATTCCTAACGGTGTCACAAAATTCCTGCTCAGGTCGGGAACAACCATGATGCGCATATTTTTCTTGGTTTTCAGCTTTCTGAGCGCTTCTTCTGAAAAGCCCGGAGCCAAAAGCACGTCCAGATGTACCTTGGTAATCGCCTCGGCCGCGGCAGCATCAATGAAGCGATTCAGAGCCACAATGCCGCCAAAAATCGATACGGGATCCGCTTCATAAACACGTTCAAATGCCTGTGCCGACGTGTCACCCATGGCCACGCCGCAGGGATTGGCATGCTTAACTGCTACCGCTACCGGTTCCGCGAAACTCGCGCTCATGCGCAAAGCGGCGTCAGCGTCTTGAATATTATTGTAAGACAACTCTTTACCCCATAGTTGTTCGGCGGCAGCCATACCGGAAAAAGCTGTTTTATCTTTTTCGGCAGTATCAGGACTAATTTCGCGATAAAAAGCGGCTGTCTGATGTGGATTTTCACCATAGCGTAAATCAGCTACCTTGGCAAACTGAAGGCTGAGCTGATCCGGATAAGATGCCCCGGCGCTCGCTCCGCAAACCTCAATCTCAGCATGTCGTGTCAGGAATTTCGCTATAACCGCATCATATTCCGACGTTCTTTGAAAGGCCTTCAAAGCTAATCTCAGGCGTGTTGCTTCGCAGACTTCCCCGCTCCCACTTCCATTAGCTTTCATCTCATCAATGAGCGGCTGATAGTCTGCCGCATCAACCACGACAGAAACAAATTGATGATTCTTAGCGGCCGAGCGTATCATGGCAGGACCGCCGATGTCGATGTTCTCAATGGCTTCCGCGAAGGAACAGGCGGGGTTGGCGGTCACTTTCCCGAACGGATAGAGGTTAACAACAACCATGTCGATCAGGCCAAACCCATTTTCCGTAAGTGCCTGCAAATGCTCTTGGCTGTCGCGTCTGGCAAGTATTCCGCCATGAATAGCCGGGTGCAGTGTTTTGACCCGTCCGTCAAGCATTTCTGGACAGCCTGTTACTTCTGAAACAGCTGTAACCGCCAGTCCTGCCTCGGTTAGCAGAGCGGCGGTTCCCCCGGTGGAAATGATCTCGTATCCTAAATCGGCCAGAGCCGACGCAAACTCCACAACTCCAGTCTTATCGCTAACACTGATTAACACCCGATGCTTCGGCAAGTGATGTCCCTCCTAATCCATCTCCCTAATCCAAGATGCGCACTTTACGGCCTTCAATTTGCAGCCGTCCTTGCGCAAACAGACTGACTGCCAAAGGAAACAGTCGGTGTTCGACCTGCAGCACCCGGGCAGCCAGATTATCCTCGTCATCATCTGGAAGAACCGGAACCGCCTCCTGCAAAATAACCGGACCGCTGTCGATTCCGCCATCCACAAAGTGCACAGTACACCCGCTAATCTTGGCACCGTAGCGCAGTACATCCCGATGCGGATGGGCACCGGGAAACGCAGGCAGCAAAGCAGGATGAATGTTCATGATTTTTCCCTGATAGCGCTCCAGAAAATGTCCTCTCAACAAATACATAAAACCCGCCGTCAAGACCAGATCCGGATTGTAAGGCGCGATCAGTTCCGCCATGGCATCACCATATAAGTCCGGATTGGAATCCGGCTTTCTGGATATTATCGCGACCGGAATATTGTTTTCTTTGGCATACAATAGGCCCGGAACTTCTGGAGCACTACTAACAACGGCCACGATGCTGCCGTCGATTTGCCCCGCTGCAATGGCGTCGATAATCGCTTTCAGGTTGCTGCCTCTGCCTGATATCAAGACTACTATGCGAATCAAACAATCACTTCCTATAGGTCACTCCCGGAAGATCGGTAATCTCACCGACTACCCAGGCGTTGATTCCCGCTTCTGCCAGGAATGAGACCGCCTTCACGGCCTGTTTCTCCGGCACAACAGCGACCATTCCCAGACCCATATTAAATGTGCGGAACATTTCCGCCTCGTCTACGCCAGCGGTATTAGCCAAAAATCCGAAAATTGGGGGTACTGGCCAAGAGGACAAATTAAAGACCGCCCCGTTACCCTCCGGCAGAATTCTGGGCACATTTTCGGTTAGGCCGCCGCCGGTAATATGAGCCAATCCGCGAACCTCCACCTCTTTGATCAGACCCAAAACAGGTTTGACATAAATCTGAGTCGGCGTAAGCAGTACTTCTCCCAGAGGTTTACGGAAACCAGCGACATAGTCCTCATAGGACAGCCGATGGTCTTTCATGATCTTGCGTACCAATGAAAAGCCATTACTATGTACACCGGTGGAAGCCATACCGATTATGGCGTCCCCTTTTTGGATAGAACGGCCGTCAATGATCTGATCATGTTCCACCACGCCGACAGAAAAGCCAGCAATGTCGCATGAGCCAGCCTCCATATGACCGGGGTGTTCGGCAGTCTCTCCGCCAATCAGCGAACAGCCTGCCTGACGGCAACCTTCCGCCACGCCCGCGATCACGGCCGCCCCAACATTGACGTCCAGTTTGCCGGTCACGAAATAGTCCAGAAAGAAGAGCGGTTCCGCTCCCACCACCACCAAGTCATTGACACACATTGCTACCGCGTCTATACCAATCGTATCATGCTTATCCATAAACTGGGATATCATTACTTTAGTGCCGGCACCGTCTGTTGAGGAAACCAGCACCGGGCGCCGATAACCGCCAGGTAGGTCACACAAAGCTCCAAAGCCGCCAATGCTGGAGAGTACTTCTGGCCTGCGGGTTGAGGCGGTGTAAGGCGCGATTCTGCGCACAAATTCATTTCCGGCATCAATGTTGACACCTGAATCCCGGTAAGTTAAAGACATGCTTGCTCCTCCTCCAGAATGTGCTTGCTTCCGCAGTCGCAGCCCCGCGGTATGCCAAATGGATATTCTCCGTTAAAGCAGGCTAGACAAAGTCCGTCCGGCAGACCGATCGATTGCTGCAAGCCTTCAATCGTCTGGAAATGCAGTGAATCTGCACCAATAGAGCGGCGCATCTCATCCACCGAACAAGTAGCGGCAATCAGTTCACGGCTAGCCGAAATATCAATTCCGTAAAAGCAAGGGTATTTAAGGGGCGGTGAACTGATAAACATGTGCACCTCTTTTGCTCCAGCCTCATGCAACATTTTGACCAAGAGCTTACTGGTCGTGCCTCTGACAATCGAATCGTCGATGATGACAATCCGTTTGCCTCTTAAGATCTGGCTGATCGGATGCAGCTTCAGGTTAACCCCCATGTTGCGCTCCGCCTGAAGCGGCCTAATAAAGGTTCTTCCCACATAACGATTCACTACCAGCGCGGTATCAAGCGGTAATCCCGATTGTTCGGCGTACCCGATCGCTGTGGAAAAACCGCTCTCTGGAACTGGTACTACCAAATCGGCGTCAATCTCACTGACCCGCGCTAGTTGGCGTCCCATTTCCTTCCTGGTTTCGTGAACCAGTCGTCCCTCAATGACACTGTCCGCTCTGGAAAAATAGACGAACTCCATAGCGCACAGAGCCCGTTTAGTCGGTGGCAACACGCGCTGCGAGCGTATACCATCCGGAGACAAAATCACCATTTCCCCGGGGTCGATATCACGCAAGACTTCTCCACCAATAGAACTGATCGCGCTCGATTCAGAAGCCACGACATAGCCTTCCGGCACGATCCCGAGGGACAGGGGGCGATTGCCGCCACCGTCCCTGACAGCGTAAACAGTATTACCGTGCAGAACGACCAGCGAAAAACTACCTTTTAATTTGGACACCGTTTTGCGGATCGCTGATTCGATCGATTCCGTACTATATCTGGCAATTAAATTTAAGATTACTTCTGTGTCAGAAGTAGTTTGAAATACTGAACCGCCCTGCGCCAGTTCGTCGCAGAGGGCGGCAGTATTGATCAAATTCCCATTATGAGCGACCGCCAGCATGCCCTTCAGACAACGTGCCACGATCGGCTGTGCGTTCACTACTGAGCTGGTGCCGGTCGTTGAGTAACGCACATGCCCGATTGCTGAGGTTCCAATCAAACCGTCGATAATCGTTTCGTCAAAGACATGCCGGACCATGCCCATGTTTTTATGACAGATCATTTTATGACCGTCCGACACGGTGATTCCGGCACTCTCTTGACCGCGGTGCTGCAGTGCATATAACCCCATATAAGACATGCGCGCTGCAGCGCAACCTGAACGCCCGGCCACCCCAAACACGCCGCATTCCTCGTGCAGACGATCCTCAAAGATGTCTTCTGAGCCTTCCACTGCGCCTGCTATTGGGCCTTCATGCAGTTGGCAATACTGTTTTTCCATCTCTGCTCCATCTCCCTTACGGGTACGTCGACACAGGGGGACGGTTCTTCTGTGCTATTTTGATCGCAACAACAAGAGCAAGCGTACTTTCCCTGTTTAGCTGGCTCGATTGTGATTTGCAGATTCATACCGCCCACTGTTCCCAGTTTAGTAGCACTAATGCCATAATGTCCGGCAAGCTCCACGATTGCCGCCGACGACTCCGCCGGAGCTGAGATCAAAATCCGGCTTTGGCTCTCACCGAATAACAGCGCATCGGGCCTGATCAAATTGGAATTAGAATCGGTAGCCGGCAGGCGCAGTGTGGCACCTTTACCGCCGGCAATACAGCATTCTGCGGCTGCAACCGCCAGACCACCCTCGCTGAGATCATGCGCCGAAACAATGAGGCTCCGGTCAATGAGCTCCAGAATCAGACTAATCAGCTGCTTCTCTTTCTTAAGATCAAGTTCTGGAACTCGGCCAGCAACCGTTTGGGCACAGACCTTCAAATACTCGCTGCCGCCAAGCTCTTCCCTGGTCTCGCCCAGCAGAATGACACTGTGGTCCTCTACTTTAAAGGCCATGTCGCATCTTTTGCTAATGTCGTTTATGAGCCCGAGCATGCCAATAATCGGCGACGGGTAGATCGGCTGGCCGTTGGTTTCGTTGTAAAAACTAACATTACCGCCGATCACCGGCGTTTCAAGTTCTCGGCAAGCGTCGGCAATCCCGTCAACCCCTCTGGCGAATTGCCAATAAACATCGGGCTTCTCCGGATTACCGTAGTTCAGCCCATCAGTGACTGCCACCGGTTTGGCACCTGTGCAAGCTACGTTCCGAGCGGCTTCCGCGACTGCAGCAGCTGCACCGGTATAGGGATCGAGATAGCAAAGACGCCCGTTACCATCGATTGAAAACGCAATACCCTTTTGCGTATCTTTTACGCGCAAAACAGCAGCATCCGCACTGCCAGGGACGAGTACCGTATTATTTTGGATCATATGATCGTATTGCCGATACACCCATTCTTTACTGGCTATGCCCGGAGACGCCAACAGCTTCAGCAGGCACGCATTAAAATCGGACGGCAAAGGGACTGCGTTCATATCATAGTTATTCAGCTCGTCAAGATAGGCGGGCTTTTCACATTCAGTAACGTACTTTGGAGCACCTTGCGTTGACAATGACCAGGCCGGTACTTCTGCCACCACTTGGGGTCCTTCATAAAGTCGCAGCATGCCATCGTCGGTTACGGTGCCGACAATATTACAATCCAAACCCCAGCGCTCATAAATGGCGGTGACCGCTTCCTCGCAACCCGGCTTGGGCACGAGCAGCATCCGTTCCTGAGACTCCGAAAGCATCATTTCATAGGGTGTGATACCTTCTTCGCGGCGTGGCACTTTCAGCAAATCCATTTCAATGCCGGTATCGGCTCTGGCAGCCATTTCACAAGCTGAGCTGGTCAATCCGGCTGCTCCCATATCCTGAACCCCAACAAGCAATTTTGCTTTGATTACTTCCAGAGTAGCTTCAATGAGCAGTTTCTCGGTAAAGGGGTCGCCAACCTGAACGGCGGGCCTTTTTTCTTCGGAGTTTTCATTGAGCTCACCAGAAGCAAAGCTGGCACCTAAAATGCCATCGCGTCCAGTATTGGCACCAGCCACCATTACAGCATTGCCGACGCCACTAGCGGAAGCGGTGATAATATCGTCTGTTTTAGCCAATCCAACACACATCACGTTGACAAGAGGATTACCATAATAACAAGAATCAAACTGAATCTCGCCGCCAATAGTTGGCACGCCGACACAATTACCATATCCGGCGATGCCAGACACTACGCCCGAAAATAAGTAACGGGTGCGGTCATCCGTCAGTGGACTAAAGCGCAGCGAATTCAGACAAGCAACCGGCCGGGCGCCCATAGTGAAGATATCGCGCAGAATGCCGCCAATGCCGGTAGCTGCTCCCTGATAAGGCTCGATCGCCGAAGGATGATTATGGCTTTCTACTTTCATCACGACCGCCATACCATCGCCAATGTCGATAATGCCGGCGTTTTCACCCGGTCCCTGCAGAATATGGGGGCCTTCTGTAGGAAAGCGCGAGAATAAAGCCCGGGAATGTTTGTAGGCACAATGTTCAGACCACAGAGCGGCGAACATACCTAATTCAGTAAGATTCGGTTCACGACCAAGCTGGCTGATGATTCTGTCGTATTCGGCAGAAGTAAGGCCAAGCTCAACTGCTTTTGCTCTCATGCTCATGCTGTCCACCTGCCGCTTCCTGATTAGTGACTTGATGATCGACTTAAAAATGTAATTGCCGTCTTCAGAGCCGAGAATGCTTTCCCCGGCCCGCTCTGGATGCGGCATCAGTCCAAAAACGTTGCCGCTTTCATTAACAATACCCGCGATATTGGCGACGGAACCATTTGGATTATGCTCGGGAAGCACCGTTCCATTAGAACCGCAATAGCTTAGAACAATACCGCCATAACCGCGCAAGCGCTCCAAGCCTGTCTCATCAATATAGAAATTGCCGTCCATGTGGGCAATGGGGATGCTCAAAACTTGATCAGGAGTACAGGTGTTCGTAAAAATGGTTTCGTTATTTTCAACCTTTAAAAATGTATTATTGCAAATAAAACTGATTCCCTCATTGCGCCGCAGCGCGCCGGGGAGTAAGCCAGACTCCGTCAGAATTTGAAAGCCGTTACAGATGCCAATCACTGGACCACCAGATTCCGCAAAACGTCGGACAGCTTCCATGATTGGGGAAAAACGGGCAATCGCGCCTGGACGCAAATAATCGCCATAAGAAAAGCCTCCGGGCAGAACGATCGCATCGATATCATTGAACGCCTGCTCACCGTGCCAAATATATTCGGTCTCTTGCTGCAGCACATCTTCCAGCGCGTGACGGCAATCATCGTCGCAGTTCGATCCCGGGAAAACAACTATTCCAAAGCGCATCTTAGTTCTGCACCTCCGTCAGAGTACAGCTGAAAGTCTCAATAACCGGGTTAGACAACACCCGCCGTGCAATTTCTTCTAATGTCTTTTGGGCCTCTTGTTGGGTTTTGGCATTGATGCTTAGCTCAAAATACCTTCCCGAACGAACATTAGCAGCACAATCGTAGCCCAGTTTGGCTAATGCACCTTCCACTGCCTTCCCCTGCGGATCAAGAATGCCTTCCTTCGGCAAAACCCGCACTACTCCCTTAAACATCGTCAATCATCCTTTCAGCTGCAATTTTAATTATCCTAATTCCGATGATAGAGTTGTTCTTCCCAACAAGCGCAGACTGTTTCAGTCTTTTGAGACGCAATCCCAAGATAATCAAGCGGATTTTCCAGAGCATCACTGCCTCGTTTGCTGATGGTGCCCAGATACTTTGTCAAAGTCGGCTCCTGTTGGACGATCTCTTTTAGGGATTGGCCTTTTTGATCAGCTTCCAGTGTCATTTTTCGGACGGCTTCATGGGCATTGGGATGACCGGCGGCCGCCAAGCAAATATAGAGCGGTTCTGCGACAAAGCGTTCGGAAGATTGCTGCGCATTGGCGCGCATCTGGTCAGAATCGACCGTCATTTTCCGGAGCACCCGCGTGGTGCGGTCCAGTGCCAAAATGAATCCAGTGACCAGCTCAGGCGCAAACCGGCCGGAAGCCGAATTGGTTAGATCACGCTGATGTTCCGAAATTTGATCCATGTAAGCCGTCATGATGCGTGGGGCAAAGCTTTTCCAGAGACTTTTGATATGTTCGAAATTCCAGGGATTTCTCTTATGGGGCATGGTCGAAGATCCAACTTGCGTAGCAGAAAAGGCCTCGCTGATCTCAGCAATTTCGCTGCGCTGCAGATTACGGAAATCATCCGCTAAATTGGCCAGCACGCCAAAAGCAGAGACAATGCCATGCAGGTAGTCGAGCAAAAACTCGGGCGCCACAATTTGCGTACTATGCGTGGCTGGCTGCAGGCCAAGTTTTGCCAGGACATTCTTTTCGAATGCCTCAGGATTATCAATAATGAGCGCGGAAGCGTTATAAGCGCCTACCGCTCCGGCCATTTTTCCTTTCAGCTGTGCAACACCATGATCCAAATAAGTAATGCGTTCGCCGAGCCTGGCAACGTATTCCGCAACAGCAAAGCCAAACGTGATGGGTACAGCGTGTTGTCCATGGGTTCTTCCAATTTGAACTGTGTCTTTTTCGCGTCTGGCCAAGTCGATGAGCTCTTGCTCCAATGCCAGCAACATAGGCCGCAGCAGCTCATGGTAAGCGTCGCGGAACCGCAGTGCATTCGCCGTATCCAGAATGTCGACAGAAGTGGCTGTTAAGTGAATATATGGTCGGACGGACTCACTGACCCGCTGGGCAATACAATTCGTCAGAGCCCTGATATTATGATGCGTTCTTTCTTCTTCCTGGTAGACAGCGTCGGGATTAATCGCTGCACAAGCCTTCTCGATTTCGGCAGCAGTTCCGATTGGACAAATACCTGCTTCTTCTAACCCCTGCGCCAAGGCTGTTTCCACCCGGAGCTGGTAGTGGACGGCTGCATTTTCACTGAAGTAGCTGGACACCTTGTCCATTAACTCTTGGTTGGATTTATAGTAGCGGTGATCTAGAGGACTGATCTGATCAAATATGTCTCGTTTCATTTGCGAACCTCCCCGCCTATTTTCCTATTCTCAATATGCTCCAAAAATCGGTGATTCAGCAAACGCTTTCAAAAAAATAAGCAGACAGAACCGGATAATTCTGTCCGCCGGAGTCTATCACTTCGTGGCGTAGCGCGTGGCGTGACACCTAAATTGTACAAGTACTGTTGTCGGTTGTCAATACAAGTTGTGTGACTTTTTTGTTAGGCGGGCAAAAATAGGATTTGGCGTCACAATATTCTGACATTTGACACAGGGGGACGGTTCTCCTGTGTCCCTAATAATTGCGCCAGCCATTTTGCTGGAGGCGGTTGTCTTTATCTAAAACCTGTTGTACCATGCGTGCTTTGTATGCTTTCATTTTTTCGCGCAATGCTGCGTCGGACAGGCTTAGTATTTGCACGGCCAGAATCCCGGCGTTACGGGCAGCCCCCACTCCTACGCAGGCAACCGGTATTCCTGATGGCATCTGCACCATGGAAAGCAATGAATCAAGTCCACTAAGGCTCGCACCCAGAATCGGTACCGCAATGACCGGCAACGTTGTTTCGGAGGCAATTACGCCCGCCAAATGGGCTGCACCGCCAGCTCCAGCGATAATTGCACCGAAACCCTCTGCAGCGGCGGCTTTGGCAAATGCAGTTGTCTGATCCGGAGTCCGATGCGCCGATAAAATGCGCATACAATATTCGACCCCAAACTCCTCCAGCACCTCGCCGGCCGCTTTCATGATCCCTAAATCGGAGTCGCTGCCCATCATGATGGCAACTTTCTGCATTTTGCCAGCCTCCTCGCATCTAGATTTTTATTAAGTCGTATATCTTAATTTTAGCGTTTTAAAGCATAGTAACTAGACGCATGGGACACAACCTGCTGCCCACTGCTCAGCCCAGCACTTGCACAATAATAGGAGCAACCACTTTTTGTCGCGGCCGCTCCATCCGAATGAAAAGTAATCAGGCTTCTGCCTGCTTCTGCACGTGTTCTTTTTCTTTGTTCTTGCCAGTCAGCTGGAAGAGCAGGTTCAGGATCACCCCAGCCAATGTGGCGAACGCCATGGAACTAACCTGAATAACGTTGCCGAAGGCGTGCGCATTCAGTTTGGCACCGCCAATACCAAGAGTCAGTACTACAGACGACAAGAGCAGGTTATGCTTGTCCGTATAATCGACGCCGGAAGAAACCAGCATTCTGAGCCCGGAAGCAGCAATAATACCGAACAACGCCATGCAGATCCCGCCCATAACAGGTTGCGGAATAGAGGAAATAAAGGCTTCAAATTTCCCGAAAACCGAAAGCAGAATGGCCAATACCGCTGCTCCGCCAGTCACCCAGACGCTGTATACTTTGGTGATTGCCATTACGCCGATGTTTTCGCCGTAAGTAGTATTAGGTGGTCCGCCAACAAGTCCCGCAAAAGAGGTGGCCAATCCGTCGCCAAGCAGCGTACGGTGCAGCCCTGGATTGGCTGTGAAATCTCTTCCGGTAACGCCACTGAGCGTCAGAATATCTCCGATATGCTCTGCCATTGTTACCAGAGCTACGGGAGCGATTCCAGCAATCGCAGGCAGGCTAAATTCCGGAAGTGTGAACTTCGGCACAGAGAACCAGACTGCTCCTTCTATGATCTTCAAATCAACCAGTCCGGTAAGCAATCCCGTAAAATAACCGGCAGCAATTCCAAACAGGATCGGAATAACCCCTAAAAAACCCTTGAAGAAAACCGAGGCAATAATCGTCACTGCCAGTGTCACCAGCGCGGTAAATACGCCAGGATTTGATAATGCCGCCGTATCACTGTTAAGGACAGCCATTGATATCGCAGTCGGCGCCAGACCCATCCCGATGACAATGATTACAGAACCGACTAGCACCGGCGGGAAAAACTTTTTAATCCACCCGGTACCAATTAAAGAGATGATTGCAGAAGCAAGGACATAAATCAGTCCGGCAGCGATTGTTCCGCCTAATGCAGCAGGTATGCCGTACTGTTCTTTAGCGGCAATAATCGGACCGATGAAAGCAAATGAAGAGCCAAGATAAGCCGGCACTTTTCCTTTCGTGCACACGATAAAAATCAGTGTGCCGAAGCCACTGGTAAACAGTGCGACTGCAGGACTCAGTCCGGTTAAAAAGGGCACCAGCACAGTGGCACCAAACATAGCCAAAAGGTGCTGCAGGCTTAAGGCGATCCACTTGTGTGGCGCAGGGCGCTCATGAACCTCAATGGTCTTCTGCGATGATTTCATCTTGCTTCCTCCCAGCATTATTATGGTATTGTTAATAAAACCGGTTACTTAAAATGAATTATTCTTTCTTCGATTCCCTCAATAATTGAAATGCTGTCCTCGCCGTCGATTTCTTTGACTTTCACTGCGATAATTTCTTTTTTGGACGTAGGGACGTTCTTGCCGACATAGTCGGCGCGAATTGGCAGTTCACGATGTCCGCGATCTACCATAACCGCCAACTGGATGCAGGCGGGCCGTCCCAGATCAATTAAGGCATCCAGGGCTGCCCGGGCTGTCCGGCCTGTGTAAAGCACATCGTCCACCAAAACAACGTCCTTATCAACGATTGAGCAGGGAAATTCGGTCTGTTTGACTTCCGGTTGTTCGCTGATATGAGACAGATCGTCGCGATAAAAGGTGATATCAAGCGCGCCAACCGGTACCGCGGTTCCTTCGATCTGTTCGATAAAGGAGGCCAGCCGCTCAGCCAAAGGCACACCGCGTGTACGGATCCCGACCAACACAATGTTGCTGATGCCCTTATTACGTTCAGTTATTTCATGCGCTAATCTTACCAAGGCGCGGCGCATTGCTTGTTCGTCAAGAAGCTGCGCCTTAATTGCCTGCTCAGACAATCAACCGTCACCTCACAAAAAAGCCTTCCCCGGCTGCCGCCGCAAGAAGGTTTAACTCAAACACAGAGTTTACTCTCCTTGCCGACCTCACGGGATCGTACTTAAAGGATTTGCGCTACACACTCTTATTAAACATTAGGCAGATCATAAAGTCAACATTTTTATGGGCTCTCCAGGCCTTCCGGGCCCCCCTGATGTTCCTGTTACAGGCCTTCGCTATGCTCGCGGCCTTCTTGGCGCGCGGTGACCGGCCCGAATTCAGACAGAGGCCACAGACGCCAAACCACCCGGCCCTGCATCTGCACCCGCGGAACAGAACCAATCGCCGGATCCCTGCTGTCCAAACTATGATCACGATTATCGCCCATCAGGAAATAACGGTCGGTAGGAACCAGCAACGGCTCAAGATTAGTCCAAGGTCCCATTATGCCATTAATATAGCTCTCCTGTTGCACAAGGCCGTTCACAGACAGCGTGCCACTGACAATCGCGATCTGGTCTCCCGGAAGTGCCACAACCCTTTTGATGAGAATCCCTTCTGCTGCAGCGCAGGTAAATCCGTATATTTCCCCTGGCTCAGGCTGATGCCAGATTCCGGACAGTTTTTCCGTGACCACAATGTCCCCGTCTGCCAGAGTCGGACGCATGGAATCGCCGGAGATGACAATAATTCTTCCGATAAAAAGTATGAAAACGCTGGCTACCACGGAGGCCAGCGCCAGCCATTCCAGCCATTCGCGCAAAAATGTTTTTTTCACAGCCAGACCACTCAAGACTGCCAGCCCCCTCAAACGAAAAGGAGGGCTGATTTAATCAGCCCTCTGAAACGTTGATGCCTTTACGGCGCTCAGTAATACGCGCAGCACGGCCGGAAAGCTTCCGAAGATAATAAAGCTTGGCGCGACGTACGCGACCCTCACGGACAACTTCGATCGTGGAGATCATCGGGGCATGCAGTGGGAAAATGCGCTCCACACCAACGCCTTGTGAGACTTTACGGACGGTAAATGTCTCGCGCAGTCCGCCGTTTTGAATCGCAATCACAAGGCCTTCAAAAATCTGAATGCGTTCGCGATTGCCTTCCTTAACTTTAACATGAACCCGAACAGTCATACCCGGCTTTAGCTTGGGCAGATCAGTTCTGATTTGTTCGCGTTCAAGGGTATCAATGATGTTCATCGGTTAACCTCCTTTCGCAAACAGAAATATTATAACATTGATTGGTAGCACTGGCAAGCTTGCCATTACTGACCAGTATTCAAAGTGAGCTATTTTTTCTTCAGGCTGGCAATGAGCTCCTCATCTTCGCGACTGAGCACAGCCCTGGACACAAGATCCGGGCGCAAGGCCATTGTTCGACGAATGCTCTGTTCACGCCGCCATTTGGCAATGCGTCCGTGGTCCCCCGAGAGCAGCACCTCTGGCACAGCCATCCCCCGATATTCCGGAGGCCGGGTATATTGAGGGTACTCAAGCAAACCTTCATTAAATGATTCTTCGTTTACGGATCCTTCCGCCAAAACGCCTGGGATCAGTCGGGCCACGGCGTCAATAATCATCATGGCAGGCAATTCGCCGCCTGTCAAGACAAAGTCTCCAATTGACAGCGCTTCATCTACCAAACCTTCCCGGACACGCTCATCAAAGCCTTCGTAATGACCGCAAATGATGACCAAATGCTCTTTGGCAGCCAATTCGCATGCCTTTTCCTGATTAAACTGCGTCCCACCCGGGCATGTAAGAATGATGTGCGGCGAACCCGAGGGCGAGCCCGATTCCGCCTTAGCATCCACTTCCGCCCTGATCGCATCTACAGCCTCAAAAACCGGTTCGGGCTTTAGAAGCATGCCGCTGCCACCGCCATAAGGCGTGTCATCTACAGTTCGATGCCGATCATGGGTAAAATCACGAAAATTGATCAGCCCAATGTTGATCAGACCAGCTTCACTGGCTCTGCCCAAAATACTTCTGCCTACAACGGCCTCAAACATTTCTGGAAACAGCGTCAGTACATCAATGCGCATCCTGATCATCCTCCAGCAGACCGGGCGGCAAAGCCGCGTTAATGACCCGCCGGGAAAGGTCTACCGATTTGATCACGCTTTTCAGCATCGGAATAAGCACTTCCTGTTTACCGCGCATCACAGACAAAACAGCGTTACTGCCAGTTTCCAGAACCTCACGAACTGTTCCCAAGAGGTGGCCGTCAGCCTCAAACACTTCCATCCCAATCAGGTCATCGATATAATAATGACCTTCCGGAAGTGGCCAACGTTCATCTGCAGGCACACCGATCAAAAGACCTTTGATTGTCTCAGCCGAATTCATATCCGGAATTTCATCAAAGCTCAGAATCACAAACTGCTTTTGAAATCTGTAACTGGATATGTGCAGCGGCCGCCAGACACTCGTGTTTGCG
>DHDG01000039.1:99603-104979 GCA_002399265.1 Firmicutes bacterium UBA4882
CCTTTATGACCCTGTGTATTGACAATCCGAGCAATAGCGCAGAAATCTCCGTTACTATTTGCACTACCATTTCCGCGACTATTACCGCTTCCGCTCCCGCTCATTTTGTTTCTGACCGGATTTCCAGAATAATACCGTCTTTAATCAACAGTTCCGAACGGGATAAAGCTGCCAGATCGGTACCAGGAGCCACAACTACCTGAGCCTGCACAGTTCCGCGCTGTATTTCGGCACCTTCCGGCAGAGCATTGATCTCTTCGATTTTGGCAAGCAATTCGGATTTCATGTCAGTGCGCTTTTTCTTCTCTTCTTCAATCCGTCCGCGAAACGCCATAGCACTTTTCAGATCTTCTCTTTCCAAAGCGCTCAACGCTCTGCGTCCCTGAAACTCAATTTGCTGTATTTCCAAATCCAGCTGACTGATCCCCTCTTGGATCTCATCAGTCAGTTCCTGACGAAGATTAGCGGTTACGACCGACTTCATTGCTATTGGAATCAGCAGAGTCAGTTCATTCACCAAGCGGCACCCCACTCCATCCTTTATTGCCAGAGTTCAACAGAAACTCTTTTGCCTTCGCGCTGCCCCAATGACTTAGCGACGTTACGAATTGCCTTAATAATACGGCCTTGTCGACCAATGATCTTGCCTACATCTTTTTGAGCAACTTTGATTTCCAGCAAAATGCGGTCATCACTCTTGGCCTCGGCAATATTCACTTCGTCGGGTTCATCAACCAGTGCGCGGGCAATAACTTCAATAACTTCTTTCATGGAAATGACCTCCCCCAAGCTACTCCCCGGCAGCTTCAGTACCGATCACTCCGGCCTTTTTCAGCAAACGACGGACAGTATCAGAAGGCTGCGCGCCCTTCTTAAGCCAATCTAATGCTCTTTCCTGATCGATCTCAAACTCGACCGGATCGGCAATCGGATTATAATGACCCAGGATCTCCAAAAACCGGCCGTCACGGGGATACCGCGAATCAGCCACCACTACACGATAGCTGGGACGCTTTTTGGCGCCGGTACGTGTTAAGCGCATTTTCACAGACATGTTGCATTCACCTCCCTTATATAACTCCTATATCGGAAAAGGAAATTTGTTGCCGCCTTTCCCTTTACCTCCACCTTTAGTAAAATCACCAAGCTGCTTCATCATTTTGCGTGATTGCTCAAAAGAACTGAGTAGCTTATTGACATCCTGCACGGTAGTGCCGCTTCCACTTGCGACGCGACGTTTTCTGCTGCCGTCAATAATCTGAGGATTGCGGCGTTCTTTAAAGGTCATTGAATTAATAATGGCCTCCGCCCGATCCAGCTCTTTCGGATCGATCTTAATCCCTTTAAGCTGTTTCTGTGGAATCCCCGGAAGCATTGACATCAGCTGATCCAACGGTCCCATTTGGCGGACCTGTTTCATCTGTTCCAGAAAATCTTCTAAGGTAAACTCGGCTGAACGTAGTTTGGCAGCCAGCTTCTTGCTGTTTTCCAGATCAAACTGTGTTTCGGCTTTTTCGATTAATGATAAGACATCGCCCATGCCCAAAATACGGGAAGCCATCCGATCGGGATGAAATGTTTCCAACTGATCGGTCTTTTCGCCAACGCCAGCGAACTTAATTGGTATGCCGGTGACAGCACGGATTGAAAGCGCCGCACCGCCGCGCGTATCACTGTCCAGCTTTGTAAGGATTAGTCCAGTCAGATTCAGATCCGAATGAAATCCCTCGGCAACATTGACTGCGTCCTGTCCGGTCATTGCATCGACCACTAACAGGATTTCGTGCGGACGAACTACTGATTTAATCTCTTTCAATTCGTCCATTAACTCATGATCAATATGCAGACGACCGGCGGTATCAATTAAAACAGCGTCCCGACCCAGTCTGAGGGCTTCCGCAACCGCCTGGCGAGCAATCTCCGGCGGGCGGGCGCCTTCGAGACTAAAAACCGGTAAGTCTAGCTGCCCGCCAAGAACCTGCAGCTGTTTGACGGCTGCGGGACGATAAATATCAGCAGCCACCAGTAAAGGACGGCGTCCGTTTTTCTTAAGCTGCGCACCCAGTTTGGCACAGGAAGTCGTTTTGCCAGAACCCTGCAAACCGACTAGCATGATAACGCCCGGAGGGTTTGGGACTGCGGCCAGTTTGCTTTCCTTTTGGCCCATCAGGGCTGCCAGTTCTTCATGAACAATTTTGACAACCTGCTGCCCCGGAGTCAGGCTGGCGGCTACTTCCTGGCCGACTGCCCGTTCCTTAACTTTGGCAACAAAGTCTTTGACTACACGAAAGTTCACATCCGCCTCGAGCAAGGCCAAGCGCACCTCACGCAAGGCATCCGTGACATCTTTTTCACTTAGTTTCCCTTTGCCCCGCAGTTTCCGGAATGTTTCCTGCAACCGGGCTGACAGATTTTCAAAAACCATTGTCGCGCTCCTCAATCTTCTTCCTGGAGCAGCCTGACGTTCTGAACAAGCCGCTCGATTTCAGATCGAATCTCCGCTGGTGGATTAAGCTCGATCAAATGCTTTGCCGAGGCCAGTATTTCGGAAATTGTTTTTTGATTAGCATGATACTTTTCGATTAAGGCTAACCTGGCTTCGTAATTTTCAAGCAGTTCCTCGACACGCTGAAGCAAATCATGAACCGCCTGGCGCGAGTTACCCTCTTCGGCGGAAATCTCAGCCAGCGACAGGTCGTCAAAACAATAACGCTCCACGACTGAGCGCTGTTTTTCAGTCAGCAGGCTGCCGTAAAAGTCATACAAAAGTCCCAGCCGGACAATGCGATCGGTTTCCACCTGCGCACCTCCTGCTCCCTGCTGTAAAGTATTTTCCCTTAACAGTAGTAAGTATACAGAAACATCGCGAGCAGGTCAAGAAGTTTTTTTGCCTCTACCTGCTCGGACACCCCGCGGCAAAATAAACAGAAGTTTTTTTGCTCACGCAAACAACGCCTCAATAAATTCTCCATAATGAAATTCCCGTAAATCCTCCGGCCTTTCCCCTACGCCGATATACTTAATTGGAATTCCCAAAATGCCCGCAATGGCGATAATTACGCCACCTTTGGCGGTCCCATCGAGCTTAGTTAAAGCGACACCGGAGACAGCGACTGCTTCTTTAAAAATCTTAGCCTGTTCGATGGCATTCTGCCCGGTAGTGGCATCGAGTACCAGCAATACTTCGGTACGAAACCCAACCGCTTCCCTGGTAACCACCCGATGCACTTTTCGCAGCTCTTCCATCAAATTGACCTTGGTATGCAACCGCCCGGCAGTATCGAGCAAGACCAAGTCTGACTTTCTGGCCTTCGCAGCCTGAATGGTATCAAAGGCTACCGCCGCCGGATCGCTGCCTTCCTGATGCTTAACAATTTCACAACCGGCGCGCTGCGCCCAAATATCGAGCTGATCAATGGCAGCAGCACGAAAAGTGTCACCAGCCCCCAAGAGTACCTTTTTTCCCGCCTTGGCATGCAGCGCCGCCAGTTTACCGATGGTGGTCGTCTTCCCGACTCCATTGACCCCCACAACCATCCAGGCGGCGGGAAAATCTGAATCCGCAACTGCCGCAGCATTCACGACGCTCGCAGCATCCGCAGCGTGATTTGACAATATCTCAGTCAGCATTTTTTTGAACATTGCCATCACCTGATCTGGTTCACTGACACGGTTGTTATGAATCTCAGTACGAAGCTTCTTAACCAGCATTTCGGTGGCTTCGACACCAACATCCGCCAGAATCAGGGTCTCTTCCAATTCTTCAAAGAAGTCTTCATCCAGTTTTTTTGAACGCAAGGTAATATTGCGAACCTGTTCTACCAAACTATGTCTTGTTTTTTCAAGCCCGTCCACCAATCGGGCGAACATACCACCGGACAAATCAGTTCCTCCCCACTTTCTATTGTGCGTCTTGCCATCCATCAGTTCATCAGCCAGCCTGTTTTTTTAATTGCAGCGACAGTAACTTAGAAACGCCCATTTCCTCCATGGTGACACCATAGATCGCATCTGCGAGTTCCATAGTGCCGCGTCTGTGCGTCACAATAATCAATTGTAGATCCTTGGAAAACTCGGACAATAAATCAGCAAAGCGGTGTACGTTAGCCTCATCTAAAGTCGCATCAATCTCATCCAGAATACAGAAGGGAGTCGGCTTGACGCGCAAGATGGCAAATAGCAGCGCAATTGCAGTCAAGGCCCGCTCGCCTCCTGAAAGAAGCGTCAGAGATTGCTGACGTTTGCCCGGTGGTTGAGCCGTAATTTCAATGCCTGATTCCAGAGGCTTTTCCGGATCAAGCAGGTACACGTCAGCTTGACCTCCTTCAAACAGCTGGGCGAAAATATCGCTAAAGGCCGCTTTAACCTGATCGAAAGTATCTGTAAATCTACGTGCTGTAGTCTGCTCGATCTCCTCAATCACATTGGCCAGATCTTTTCTGGCTTCCACCAAATCGTCATATTGCTTTTGCAGAAACTCATACCTCTCTTTGATACGAGCATAATCATCAATCGCAGCCAGGTTTACTGTGCCCAACGATTTGATTTCTGATTTCAGGCTCTCAATTTTGGCACGATTGCCAGATAAGGCCCCTTCAAAATCCCCTACTCTATACTCTTGCCAGGTCTGCCCGTATTGCTCTTCCAGATGATTGCGCAATCCCTCAATATCTCTGGTAACCGAATTCTGGCGCAATTCCAGACGGTGCACGCGATTCTGCAGTTCTGTGACATTTTTGCGTTTCGCTTTTAATTCCTCTTCCAGCAGATGCAGCGCTTCAGTGCGCTCAGCCCGGACACCCCGCAAGGATCGCATGCTTTCCTCAAGGGCCACCTTATCCTGAGCCAATCGACTGCGCACTGCAACTTCATCCTGAATACTCTTTGCCAAAGCAAGTTCCTCAGCATTCAGTCTTTCCACTTCTGCGCGACAGTTGGCAGCCTCGGCCTCCAAATCCCCGCGATTACTCTCCAGAGAACGGAACTGATTGAGCAAACCGAGTTCTTCCTGCTCCGCTCCTGCCAAACCGGCTTGCGACTCCGCGAAGGAACGGTAATCGGCATCCTTCGATTTTTGTCTGACCGATAGCTCTTCCTCGAAGGCTTTGATTTTTTCCTCAATCGCCTGATACTCGCTATCCAGTGCCCCCAGCTTGCTTTGGAGCTCAGCGCGCTGCTGCTGCCGATCGGACTGATGATCCGTACGGCTGGCCAACTCCGCCAGCAGCGCATCAGAATCCTTCAACATCCTGGCGCGCTCGGCAGCGACACTCTCAAGCTCTTTGCTGCTTTTCGCTTCTTCCAGCTCCAGTTGGCGCCTGCTTACCTGAAGTTCCCGCAAAGTGGCACGCAGTGCGTCGCGGTTGCTACTAGCTT
>DHDG01000039.1:105048-119684 GCA_002399265.1 Firmicutes bacterium UBA4882
CGTTCCCGCAAAGTGACACGCAGTGTGTCGCGGTTGCTACTAGCTTGCCGTAGTTGCGTTTCTGATTCGCGATCTTCCTGCTCGAGCGACGCCAGCTTGGCGCGTAAATCCTCCAGATCCTTTTTGCGTTCAATCAGCCCGGCACCGCGGCGTTCACGGCTTCCACCGGTCATTGAACCGCCCGGATTGACCAGGTCTCCGGCCATCGTGACTACCCGTACGGATTTGTGATAATTGCGCGCCACAGCCACTGCCTGGCTCAGGTCTGGCGCAACCAATGTATTACCGAGCAAAAATCCAATTACTTTACTGTAGTGCGCATCGGTCTGCACAACAGTAACGGCGGGTACGGCACCAAAACGATCCAATTCATTTTTCGCAAAAGCTGCGCCGCGGCCACGCTCCTCAATCAGGTCCAGCGGTAAGAAAGTAGCCCGACCGCGACTGCTACTTTTTAACCATTCAATAGCTTTCCTGGCGGACGCTTCGTTTTCAATCACAATATGCTGCAAGGCGGAACCCAGCACCACATCCATAGCTATCTCGAATCCTTCGTTGACTTGGATTAGATCCGCAACTGTGCCATGGATGCCCGCCACCGCAGCGTTGTCACTCACTGCCGCATTACCGCCGCCGGCGGCGTTACCGAGCAACGCCCGTACGCCCTCCGAATAGCCCTGACGAGCCTGCTCCATTTCTTCCAGGGCGCTCAAATGTGAGCCGGTCTTGGCAATTTGCCGTACCAAAGCTTCTCTCTGAGCGGCCAATTCCTGACTGACTCGCTCTGCCTCAGAGGCTTTGTTTTCCAGCTCCGCAATCTGCGTATCAATAGTTGCACCAGTCGCTTTGTTTTGTCGGACGACCCGCTCCACCGTCTCCAAACGCTGTTCAATCTCAGCCAGCGCACCTCTTGCTTTCGCCAGACGCTGCTCATCTTGCTGCCGCTGCTGCTCACTGAAACTGTCGGTCATGACGACGGCTTCCAACTGTTGTCTGACAGCAGCCTTAGCATTGATATTGGCAACCATATTGCGGCGGGCTTCCTCAATTTTGGTATTGACGTCAGCAAGCATCCCGGCGTGTTCTTTCAGTAAAGCTTCTTCACGCTGCTGACGTTCCATGGCCATGCCCCTATTCTGACGCACCGTGCCCAGTCGGGCTTCGAGCGTAGTTAATTCAGTGCTTAATCGGGCAGAGCGATCCGCGAGCTCTACCAGCTTGCTCTCATGGCGGTTGCGCTCGCAAACCAGATTGGCTTGCCGCTCCTGCAGCAGTTTTTCGGAGCCGGAGGATTGCTCTAACGTCCGGGTTGTCTCAGCCATCTGTTCCTGCAGGCTCTCCAGCTGTTCACCCACCTTGGTTAACTCAGCGCGATCCTGTTCAAGACGCGCTTCTTCCACGGACTCGGCACCGGCGGTCACAGCCAAAGACTCCATCTGACTCTGCAATTCATTATTAACACGCTGCTCTTCAGCCTCAAGCCGTTCCAGCTCTTTACCAAAGCAATTGACTTCCAGATGACGCAAGCTCCCGCACAGATCAAGATATTTGGTCGCTACGGCTGCCTGGGCGCTCATCGGGCCCAACTGAGCGCCAAGTTCGCCAATAATATCATTGATTCGGAGCATGTTGGCTTCCGTTTCGTCCATCTTGCGCACGGCAACCGCCTTTTTTTGCTTATAGCGCATAATCCCGGCGGCCTCTTCAAATATTGCGCGCCGCTCTTCGGAACGTGCGCTGAGAATCGCATCTATTTTCCCCTGGCCGATCATTGAATAAGCCTCTTTACCGAGACCGGTATCGAGAAAAATATCCTGAATCTCCCGCAACCGGACCGGCGCCCTGTTGATGAAAAACTCACTTTCCCCGGAACGATAGACTCTGCGGGTGACGGATACCTCGCTGAAATCCAACGGCAATTTCCCCTCGGCATTATCGATGACCAGCGTCACCTCAGCCATGCCTAAAGGTTTGCGCTGTTCGCTCCCAGCAAAAATGATATCTTCCATGCGCGCGCCTCGCAGAGTTCGAATACTCTGTTCTCCCAAAACCCAGCGAATCGCGTCCGAAATGTTGCTTTTGCCGCTGCCGTTGGGACCAACCACGGCAGTTATACCTGCCGGAAACACAATCTCCAGCTTATCAGCAAATGATTTAAAACCAAATATGTCAAGCCTCTTTAGATGCAAGAGCGGTCCTCCTCGGGCAGCGCTATTTTTTCATTGCGTCACTGTATGATATTTTATCACATCCTGCCCATTAAATGAAACAGCCGCTTAATGCGGCTGTCATAAACTAGTGCGCTGGCAGCGTCATGGCTAAGTCAACGCGCTTTCGAACCTTCATTGGTAATTGCGGATCGAGCAGTGAGCCGTATTGATCCATTAGACGGCGCAGTTTCAGCCTGGCGCGGGTTCGAGCGTTATCAATAATTTTAGCGTCCAACCCCAGTTCGTCTTGGATTTCTCCGGACGACATTCCAGTGATGATCATTGACATGACGGCGTACTCCACGCGCGATAGATGCACTTGCATAACGGCGTCCAGCCGCTCGCCAACCCATTGTCCCTCCACGATTTCAAGGGGGTCAGCATGATCCATGCCTAATAAATCGATTAGAGTCCTTGACTCCTCAGGGCCGCAGGAAGCATATAAAGACAGGGCGTTGTTCAGGATTTTATTTTTGGAGCTGTAATATTGCTTAATGGCGTTGAATACCTTGCGCAGGATGCAGATATAGGCGAAGGTGGAGAATTTGATATCATATTTTTGATCATCGTATTCCTCAATAGCCCTGAGTAGCCCGATTAGTCCTTCCTGGGCAAGGTCTTCAAATTCCAGGCAACTGGCCACTTGATTACGCACAATATGTTTGACCATCGGCAGATACTTAACTACTAATTCTTCTTTGGCCAGCAGATCATTGCCTTTGCGAATACGCTGCAAAAGATTTAAATCGTAGTTTTGATTGCCGGATTTCATATAAGAACAGCCCCCTTTGCGCCCGTAACATTTATATGGCAGGGCTGTCCGTTATAGACCTATCAGAACCGATCCAGGATATCCAGGTTAAGAGGGCTTTGCTTTGCGCCTGGACAAAACAAAAACCGGCTTCGTTCGCGCTTCTCGCCTAACGAAACCGGCAGAGTAAATGATCAGCTTAACTGGCCACCTAAATTAGCATTTTTGAGAACTAGCGAGGCTGTACAATAAATTTGATGGCAGTGCGCTGTTCGCCGTCGATTTCCACTTCGGAAAAAGCAGGGACACAGACAAGGTTGATACCGTTTGGTGCCACAAATCCGCGCGTAATGGCTATTGCCTTAATAGCCTGATTAACTGCTCCCGCACCGATGGCCTGCAATTCTGCCAGACCACTTTCTCTAACTACAGCCGCTAACGCACCTGCTACGGATTTTGGATTAGAATGTGACGATACTTTAAGTACTTCCATTACAGGGATACCTCCTTGCCGCCTGGAATAAGGCGATCAGCATTAAGCGTCCAGCGTCAACGTCAAGCATTAGGCGTCAAGCGCCAAGCACTGTTATATTTCCATTATAAGCCTCGAAAATCCTCTTTAAACTGTTCAAGAATCCTCACCAAGCTTGCCTAAAACTGCCTTGGCGGCTTCTTGACCAGCCTTTTTTTTGCTTTTTCCCATACCGGTTCCGCTTAAAGAACCAGTGACATAGGCTCCGACAGTAAACTGCCGGTCATGGTCCGGACCGGTCTGCCTAAGGAGGCGGTACTCCGGAACCCCTTTCCCGCGGGATTGCAGGATTTCCTGTAGCTCAGTCTTGAAGTCGCCCTGACTTTTACTGGCTTCCTGTAAAGCGGTTTGAAATTGATCAATTAGCCAGTGATGCGCGGTATCCCAGCCGTAAGTCAGATAAACAGCACCTACAAAGGCTTCAAAAGCGTCCGCTAATATAGACTGCCGTTCGCGCCCTCCGCTTTGCGCTTCACTCTTTCCTAGCAGGAGGTATTGACCAAAACCCAGTCGTGCCGCCTGAGCGCCAAGAGATGTGGCGCTGATTATGGAAGCTCGCATTTTGGCCAAAGCGCCTTCGTTAACATTCGGATACATTTGAAAGAGTGCGGCGCCAATTGCCAAGCCCACCACAGCATCCCCTAAAAACTCCAGCCGTTCATTATCGGCTGTGCCGGCCTCGTAGGCATAAGAACTGTGCGTCAAAGCGCGGTGAAAGTTACTGGGATCTCCCGGCGGCAGACCGAGCTGGGCCAAGAAATCATTAATAGTTGTCCTGCGAGTTTCATCCATAGATTTTGCACCGTTCCTCTCTTTATAGACATTTGTCTCAGAGATTCCTGCTTCGTCCACCGGCACCGCCATAAGGCTGAACCTCCGATGTCTACAGGCGTGACTTCCCGGGGAACTCCCGGTAGTGACACTTAGCCAGCCAGTGTCAAGAGGTTTTTCGCCGCGTTAATATCCCGGTCATGATGCGTTCCGCAAGCGGGACATGTCCATTCGCGGATGGAGAGCGGCATTCTTTCCTGTACGGCACCGCATGCTGAACACGTTTTGCTGCTGGGGTAGAATCGATTTGCTACCACCAGCCGGGAACCGTACCACTTGGTTTTGTACTCAAGCTGCCGCCGGAATTCGCCCCAGCCAACATCGGCGATATGCCGGGCCAGACACGCATTCCGCAGCATTCCGCTCACGTTCAGATCTTCCACCACGATCACTGACTTGGTTTTTGCCAGTTCCGTAGTAAGCTTGTGCAAGAAGTCTTGCCGAATATTGCGGACACGTCGATGAAGCCGAGCGAGCTGTAAAGCGGATTTTTTGCGATTCTTGGAACCTTTTTGTTTACGGCTGTGCCTCCGTTGTCTACGGCGAAGCAGTTTAAGATGGCGATTCAGCGGTTTGGGGGCCTCGATTTTGACGTTCTCACTACCGCTGACGATGGCCGCGAAGTGGCTCAAGCCGACATCGATGCCAGCGGCCGGACCTTGCACTGGGACCGGATCGCAGATTTCCATCTCAACCGTCAAGCTGACAAACCAACGATCTGCTTCTCGGCTTACAGTAGCAGAAAGAATCCGGCCTTGAACCTCTGTAATCTCCTTAACACGTATCTTCCCCAGACGCGGCATCTGAATATGACGTTCAAAAACGTGAATTGCGCCCGTAAACCGGAAGGAATCATGTCGGCCTTTCTTCTTGAACTTAGGAAATCCAACTTTGCGCCCGGTTTTCAGTCCACGAAAGAAATTTTGGAACGCCCGGTCCAGATCACGCAAAGCTTCTTGAGGAGCGCATTTGGACACCTCATACATCCACGGAAGCTCGACTTTCTTCAAAACGTTCAGTTCCCGGTGCTGTTCGATGGCATTGATACGCTTCTTTTCCTGCTCCCATAAAGCAATGCGGCGGGAAAGCCCCCAGTTATAGGCAAATCGGGCTGTCCCGGCATGCTTCGCAAGCAAACTGCGCTGATGGGTGTTGGGATCCAGTTCATATCGGTAAGCGCGGTTAATCAGCATGTACGACAACCTCCATCGCTTTTTGCGCCTTGTTACGGGCAGAACATCGCCCATTGAGCCGTGCACAACACGATGTTAGTCTTCGATCTCCGTCCGCTCGAATGGTGCAGGCATTTTCCCTTCCTGTACCAACCGCCATGCTGTCTTGTAGGATTACCCCGAAATACAAAAGTCCCGCAGCAAGCCGCGGGACTAGTAGTTCTTCTTAATCTTCGTTCAGGTTATCTTTAATATAATTAACTGCGTCCCCGACAGTCACGATTTTTTCCGCATCCTCATCGGGAATTTGTATGTTGAAACGTTCCTCGAGGGCCATTACCAATTCCACAATGTCCAATGAATCAGCCTGCAGATCTTCGATAAAAGAAGCGGATATGGTGACTTGCTCTTCATCGACGCCAAGTTGCTGCACAACTAACTCTTTGACCTGCGCGAATACGTTCATACTCGTCACCTCCTTCCAATAACGCCATCAAACTAATGCCTTCTGGACTGGCGGAACGAGAACAGAAATCGTTTCGTCCGAAAGGAAACTATACTTCTCAACTTAACAATATCATATTACAGGACAGATCCCGAAAATGCAATACCCTTTACTGCTATCTCCCAAGCTCTCTGCTAATCGCGGCCACAATACCTTGCTTGGCAGCGCGCGCACCAGCTCTGACAGCATTACAGATCGCTCTGGCGTCCGAACGCCCATGGCATATCAGGGAAACACCGTCCACACCTAGAAGCGGCACTCCGCCGTACTCAGCATAGTCTAACCTCTTTTTCAGGCCCCGCAGCGCGGGCAGCACCAGTAAGCCACCAATTTTGGCAATCAGAGAGCTCTGAATACCCTTCTTGATCAGCGTAAACATTGCAGTTGCCAATCCCTCACAGGTCTTTAAGACAACATTTCCCGTAAATCCGTCACACACAATTACGTCAGCTTTGCCAAAATTGATGTCCTTGCCTTCAATATTACCGATAAAATTGAGGTTACTGTTTTTCAGCAGCGGATATGTTTCGGTTACCAGTTTATTGCCTTTGGTTTCTTCCTCGCCTATATTCAATAAGCCTACCTTGGGGTTCTTAATGCCTAAAACAGCCTCCGCATAAATGGCACCCATAGCCGCGGACTGCACCAGGTTTTCCGGTTCACTGTCGACATTTGCACCCGAGTCCAGCAAGACTGACACCCCGTCGATAGTCGGCATCGGAATAGCCGTGGCCGGCCGCAGTACTCCCGGGATCCGTCCGAGATAGAATAAAGCAGCTGCCATCTGCGCGCCAGTTGAGCCGGCGGAAACAACTGCGTCCGCCTTTTTCTCCTTAACCAGCTTGGTGGCGACTACAATGGAAGAATCCCGCTTTTTGCGCACAGCAGAAGCCGGGTGCTCATCCATCCCAACAACTTCTTCGCAATGCACGATCTCAATTTTCAGGTCGGAAGCACCGCATTCCGAAAGCTCTTTTTCGATAGCCGCGCGTTTCCCAACCAGAATTACTTCAATACCATGCTGGCGAAATGCGTCCACCGCTCCCCGCACAATTGCTGCTGGGGCGAGATCGCCGCCCATCGCATCGACTGCTATCTTCATCATAAGCCTCCATCCCTCTAATACTATTCGGGGGATGCTTTGACACAGGGGGACGGTTCTTCTGTGTCATTCTTCGCGGGCAGGCACACCCGGGATGACACAGAAGAACCGTCCCCCTGTGTCCCCCTCTAAAAAATAAAGGCCTTCGCAATGGCCTTTATCTTTCGGTAATAAAATTACTCAGCATTAACATCGACTGCTTCTTTACCACGATAATAGCCGCATTTGCCGCATACTCTGTGAGGTAACTTCGGTTCATGACATTGCGGGCACAGTCCCAGATTCGGCAAAACCAGTTTCCAGTTTGCGCGCCGGGAACGTGAATTGGATTTGGACATTCTATTTTTGGGATTTGCCACTACTCACACCTCCTCCCGGCCTAGCAATTTACGCAAGGCTTCAAAATTGGGATTAATTTCTTCCACTTCACAACCGCATGACTCTGCGCCTTTAGGCATCCCGCAGCTGGGACAAAGGCCCTGACAATCCGTGCGGCATAAGTATTTCATTGGCATGGCCAACAAAATGGCTTCACTAACCAACTCGGCCAGATCAATGACATCGCCCTGAAACTGATAAAGATCATCTTCTGCGGAAGGAAGATCCTTTTCAGAATCAAAATCTGTTCTGCTTGAATTTCTGCCGGCATGCGTCCGCACAAATTCACCCTGAAATTCACTATGAAAAGGCGCTTTAAAACCGGTCAGGCATCGATCACATTCGGCCTGAAAATTGCCGCTGACTTTGCCCTGAACATGAAATGTTTCCCCCGCATGCGTAACTTCAGCGCTAATGCTTACCGGACCAGTCAAATCGGCACCACCGGGCAGCTCAAGATCCAGAGTTTCCTGCAATGACCCCCGTACCGAGGCACCGTGTTGATCTTTGATAGCCGAGATATTAATAAGCATTCGAGTTGTCACCTCTGTATTATACGAAGCGAGACCAATATTGTCAAGAAAACACAATTTCACGCGTATCCCTGGCGATCACCAGTTCTTCGTTGGTTGGGATAATCAGAACCCGCACCTTAGACTGGGGAGTACTGATGTCTCTTTCAACACCGCGGCAATCGTTTTGCTCTTCATCGATTTCGACACCCAAAAACGCCAATCCTTGACATACCCGTGACCGCATTTCCTTAGAATTCTCCCCGATCCCGGCGGTGAATATGATGGCGTCCACGCCGTTCATTACGGCAGCGTAAGCTGCGATATATTTGCGCAACCCGTTCGCAAAAATGGTGAGCGCCAGAGCGGCGCGTTCATTGCCCTCTTCAGCGGCCACTTCCAGGTCTCTAAAGTCGTTGCTGAGGCCGGATACCCCTAGCACGCCACTTTGCTTGTTCAGAATTTTTTGAACTACATGTTCATCCGTAACCCCGTCCTTTTCAGCAATGAACGTAACTATAGCCGGATCGAGATCTCCAGAACGCGTTCCCATAGGAATACCGGCTAAGGGTGTAAATCCCATGCTGGTATCGATCGAACGCCCGCCATCGACAGCCGCTACGCTGGAACCATTGCCAAGATGGCAAGTAACCAGCTTCAGATCGGCAATCGGTTTCCCAAGCATGGCTGCCGCACGCATTGAGACATAGCGGTGCGAGGTGCCATGAAAACCATAGCGGCGAATCTTGTGCTTTTCATAATATTCGTATGGAATGGGATAGATGTATGCCTCTTTAGGCATTGTCTGGTGAAAGGCAGTATCAAACACTCCGACCTGCGGCACATCTGGCAATATTTTGGTGATAGCGCGAATGCCAGTAATACCAGGCGGATTATGTAGTGGTGCCAGTTCGGAGCATTCCTCCAAGGCTGCCACAACCTCAGGAGTAATGCGCACTGAGGACGCGAATTTTTCTCCAGCGTGAACCACTCTGTGCCCTACCGCATCAATTTCCTTAATATCTTTCAGCACACCGGTCCCCGTATGTGTCAGCACATCAAAAACCTTGCGCAAGGCAGCTTCATGATTCGGCGATTCAAATTCCATCTTTTCTTTCTTACCATTTGCCTGATGCGTAAGGACCGAGCCCTGAGAACCGATGCGTTCAACCAAACCTTTGGCTAATACAGTTTCTTGAGCCATGTCAAACAGCTGATACTTCAAAGATGAACTTCCACTGTTGACGACCAGAATTTTCACGGCTATTCCTCCCTATAGTTGCACTTGTCCAAAACATTATTATACGACATTTTTCCCAGAAATCCTTGATCAATCGACAAAAAATAAGACCGTTATTTTTGACAACGGTCTTGCCTGACAAAAGTCCGGTCAATTACAGAAGCCTAGTCTGGCAGAAAACTGGCTTAGCTGCTTAGCGCCCGTAAGCGGCGGCTTTTAAGACGGTGGCCTGATGTACCGGATCCTGCTTGCCAGAGCTGTGCAATTTACTGCCCAGAAAGTGAATGCAGAAATGCCCGGCAAAATTGTTGTCATTGATTCTTTCTCCACCATGGGGCATTCCATTAATAGACGCGGCAATCCAGCGTCCCTGATACTCAAATATAACCGGGCGGCGATCCCATTTCCATTTGCCACCATAAATCTGCTTCATCGCAGCTGTGTCCTGCTTGGTTAGCGGCTCGGCATCCGCATGCTTGGTTCCGCCCCGGCGCTGTACCAAAAATGATAATCCAGTCTGGACATCGATAATTCTGGCAACACCGTAATCCTTGTAAAAACAGTGCACTTCTTCCCAAGGTGCCAGCTCCAGATAGTTACCCCCGCGGCTGATATCGCTACGGGGCGGCAAAGCCAATGTCTGCCCTGGAACAAGAGTCAAGTCAATTAGTTGATTATATTCCGCCAGCTCCTCAGGAGCAAGTGAGAACCTCTTTGCGATTGCTTCCAGAGAATCGCCTTCCTTTACAGTATAGGAGGAGTTAATTTGCTTTTGAGCGGCTTGCTCCAGCTTCACCCATGTGTCGTTGCCAACAATACCATCCTGCTCCAGTCCAGTATCTTCTTGAAAAGACTTGACTGCGCCTTCTGTTACCGGACCGAAATTGCCGTCCGGAACAACTTTCAAATAGTCCAGGATATACAACCAATCCTGCGCCTGATATACCAGAGGGCCTTTAGCGCCTAATTTCAATAATACAGCTGAAACGTGAATGCATGAAAGACCCATTATTGTCAAAGCGACGATCAGGCAAGTTATCAACCGCCTGCCCAAAGGCTCTCTACGCATTTAAAAACCTCCTGAACGGAAAATTAAAGCGGGTGACACTACACGAAAGAGTAGCCATATATTCTTGAATACAGTTGGAATTCCTCTCATAACCGCATGCTTTTTAACAATCCGATCAGCCGTGTTTCATAAAGACCAGCCATATGTCCGTTGTATTTCAGAATAACGGAATAATTGGTTCCATTCTGGGTCGCCAGCATCAAGCGTACGGTGGTACGATTCAGTCCATCGCCATATTCTGCAGAGCCAAAAGACGCAGGTACCGAACCAAGTGTTGCAGTTTCAACCGAATCTAAGACGACAAAACCTGGATAGCGGGGATCCGCCGCCAACGATTCCGTCCACCCACTCATATGCTTGACTAGATCTCCCATACGGCCGGGATAAACACGAATACTAATTGAGCCGTTTCCGCCCAATTCCACAAAGGTTGTCGTATAGACCGCGTCTCCAATGCTCTCGTTAATGGCGGTCGGAACCCAGAAACCGGGTAATGAAATAGTAAACTTACCGCGCGGATCTCGATGCAAGAACGGTTCAACTGTAACCCAATGATCGGGCAAGGGTACATGAGAAGCCCATGGCTCGGCCTGAAAGTTTGCCAACCATTGACGCACAACTGTTTCGCCTGCTGCAAAACCGATGGGCGCTGAATGCCGCAGCATAAATACAATGCTATCCTGAAATACAAAAACACAGTAGTATATACGGCTATTTTCGGAATAAGCAGCGTACAACAGGCCATCTGCATCAGTATCAAAAACCGCCGGGCCATTGCCGTTAAAAAACAACCGCGCCTGTGCAATCGGATCGGTCTGGGTCAGTTCAGCGGTTCGGATTTCAAATCGCTCTGTTCCTTTGGAAAACTGTACGGTGGTGCTGTCGGGATAAATGCGATCCAGAGTCCACCCGGTTTGTATACCAGCCGTAAATCTGCCAAGCGGATCAGTATATGTGCCTGCCGCGGCGGAAACATTTCCGGAGTATGCGGCAACCATTAAAATTGTGGCAAGAACTACAGTGTAAATGGCTAATTTCTTTTGCATGCTAAGCGCCCCCTCTGCAAGAAAATTCGTCAGGCGTGCGCCAATTCCTGCCACAATTCGGAGACAGGGGGGAGACAGGGGGACGGTTGGACGGTTCATCTGTCTCCCGGCTCTGTCACTGTAGATCATATTTGCTGATAATCGAGTATTGTGGTCCGGATGGTTTTAGGGTGCTTTCAACAAGTGCGAACGACGTGACTGGCCATCCAAGGCCTGGCGTAATCATTTTTTGTCCGATGGCCAGCGCTTTTCCAAGCATGCTGTCGGACCCGGAGGAATAATTACGTTCTTTAATTCTGGCCAGCGTAAGATGCGGCTTAAACGCCTTATCCCGTACTCCATATCCTTGCATTGCTAATGCATCATCCAGTCCGGCAGCCAATAACGCTAACTCTTTGCGGCCTGCGCCAATTCCGATCCACAGCAGATTGGCAATCCCACCGCGCTCAAAAACTCCCATCCCTGAAAGCTCCAAATCAAATGCCGGGACGCGAGTCGCACAATCATTCGCAGCCTGCTCCAGTGACTTTAACTTATCCGGGGCCATTTCCCCCATAAAGCGCAATGTAAAGTGCCAATTCTCCGGAATTGTCCAATTGGCACGCATGCCAATTTCGTGCAAGGGTCCGGCAGCCCGGGTGATCGATTCCCTTATTTTACCAGGAATAAATACCGCATAAAATAAACGCATTTCATCACGCCAATCAGCAGTTACTCGCTAAGTTAATATTCGCCTCTTTCCAGCCCTTCCCTGCCGATCTACCGCCGTGACACAGAGGGACGGTTCTTTTGTGTCACAAAAGAGGCAGAAATGACACAAAAGAACCGTCCCTCTGTGTTGAGACGCGGTGACGGTGTCCTAAGGCTCCGCCAGTACGTGGCGCTCGAGCATCAGGCTCCCGCGTAGTTCATGAATTCTAATGGCATCGACCGCAGTCAGACGCATACCGGCGCTTTCATCCTCAGGATCGCGGTACTGAAAGTGTAGTAACGCCACACTATAGGGAACCGCTTCTTCATTTTGCAGCATCCGAATTCCGGCTGCGCCCGTTGTGCCCGCATCCACAATCACGGTTTCTCCGTTCTGACGTACCGTCGCCCGGTGGCTATGTCCGGTCAGGATTAACGGCACCAAACCTTCTACTGAAACTATACTCTGTTTGCTATGCACTGCCAGAATATCCGGAGGACGTTCACGTTCCCGCATGGCCCCTGCGAGTAGTTGATCTTGTGCCTGATAATCCTCTTGCGCGGCCACCAAGTCCTCTTTTTTGCTGGCAGGATCTCCCACCCCGCAAATGGATAGGCCTTTAATCCTGACTTCCTTCCCGTCCAAAACTGTCACCGGACGCAGCCGGCGCAGGTATCTGACAACTTCCTCAGAATCATGATTCCCTGGCACAAAAAGATAAGGTATTTCCAACTTGGCCAGCCTTTCACTGAGCGAGGCTTCCAAAGCAGTTCCGTAGTCTGTCATGTCTCCGGTATCAATGATCAGGTCTGCCCCGAAATTCTCAGCGACTTCCAGTACAAAATCGAGTCCCGCCGGATTATTGTGCAAATCAGAAACATGCAGGACACGCAAATCCACATTCCCAGCGGAAACAGAATCGACACCATCCATCGATTCAAAAACCGTGGTCAGATTGCGGGAAATGACCTCCAACTTGCGGCCGACTTCATCAATATGATCCAAACCGCGATCAATAAAATTAATAATCCAGGGCGCTGCCTGCAAAACACCGACATATCTGGGACGTTCAAAAGCTTTGCGATTATAAGTAGCAGCGGTTGTCGCAATCAGGACCGCGCTGCCCAGAAACCCGGCGAGAATACAGGAAATCACAGGACGCCAGCGTAGTTTTCCTGTCTGCAGCCGTGAAACATGCGCGGACGCTATATCACGTCCTTCATGATCATGAGCATGATCATGATTATAGTTGTGCGAAAAAGCGCGTATGAGAAAGTGGGCAAACAGTCCGCCCAAGGTAGCCAAAAATAAAAGCCAGAGGGTAAATGTCCAGACTTGCCTGGGCCATTCAGCGCTAATGTTCTGTACAAAATCTTCCCGATCCTGTGCAGTTGTGACAGCCTGCTCCAGTTTGGGAAGATCCAATCCGCTCAGTGAAAGCGTAATGCGCAATGGGGTCCAGTGCGTAGAGGCTTTGACCTCTCCAAATGGCGGAACCGCAAACACTGTTTCACCCTGTAATTGCACCGAAGCACGCGCCTCAACTTGAATGGCACCCATACTGAAACTCATGGGACTAAAGAGCTGAATAAACAACAACGCCATAAATAGAGACAGGAAGAGAGGCATGGCAGGCTTTAACGCCGACGCAACTTTGGCCGAATGAGTCTTAATCTTCTGCAGCATCACCATCTTCTTCCGCTCCTCCCTGAACTATATACCGCACCTTACCGCAGAAACTGCCAGAGCGCTGCCAGCGCTGTCTGAGCAAAAGCTTCCTTATTGCTGATTCGGCTCGAAGCATAACGCCGTTCGTTTACTGCGGTGCGTCCCTGACCATAAACAGCGACATAGACAAGGCCGACCGGTTTAGCACTGCTGCCGCCACCTGGTCCCGCGATTCCAGTAGACGCCAGGCCGTAATCGCAACCCGACGTCTTTGCTACTCCCATCGCCATCGCTGTGGCTGTTTCAGCACTAACCGCACCATGTTCCGCAATGATCTGCTCTGGCACCCCCAGCCGCGCAATTTTGGCGCTGTTATCGTACGTTACAGCCCCTTGCATGAATGCAGCAGAAGCTCCCGGAACATTCGTCAGCCGGTGACTGATTAGCCCGCCGGTACATGACTCGGCCACTGCCAAAGTCTGCCCCTTCCGCAGGAGCTCATTAATGATCACTGTCTCGAGACTTTCATCATCAACCCCATATATATAACTCCCGAGAATGTCCCGCACCTGTTGCTCCAGATTATTCAGCAGTTGTATCGCTGCAGACTCTTCATGTTCGGATGCTGTCAGGCGCAACCGTACTTCATAATTCCCGGCATATGGCGCAATGGTTGGATTACTCTGGTTTTCAATCAAAGGCATGATCAGCTGCTCCATGGCGGATTCCCCGATACCAACCAGCCGCAGCACCCTTGAAAGCAGGATTTTGTGTTCACCAGGCGGCATCATTTTCAGGATGCGCGGTTTAATTTCCTGCTCCATCATTACTTTCAACTCTCTGGGAACACCAGGCATCGCCGCGATGGCGCAACCACTACTTTCGCTCATGTTCAGCCTGAGCCAGATCCCGGGGGCGGTTCCCATCGG
>DHDG01000039.1:119748-120368 GCA_002399265.1 Firmicutes bacterium UBA4882
AACCACTATTGTTCAGCCTAAGCCAAATTCCCGGGGCAGTCCCCATCGGGTTCGCAACCATTTCGGCGGACTCAGGAAATTCCGCTTGGCGCTTGTTGTTTTCCGTCATGGGCCTTTGCATGCGCTCAAAACGTTCCGTAAGATGGCGCAGCGCTTCCTGATTGACAACCAGTTGCTCGCCCACGGCTATGGCAATCGCCTCGCGTGTTAAATCATCGAGCGTCGGACCCAAACCTCCGGAAATGATCACCAGATCCGCCCGCTCCGTGGCGGTCCGGATGGTCTCAACCGCCCGCTTCAAATTATCGCCGACAGTGGACTTATGGTACAGATCAATTCCCATTGCTGCCAACTCACGAGCCAGATAAGCCGCGTTGGTGTCGATGATTTCTCCCAGTAGTAATTCCGTTCCGATACAGATAATTTCAGCCTTCATGATCTCTCCACTCCCCCGTAAATCAAGACAAATCGCTTGAGCCTTCATTCAAGCGCACATCAAGCAGTTATTCTACACCGCCTAAAATGCCCCTGCTCAGGCGACCATGATAGTCCGCAATTCTTCACCGGAGAGTCGCTCGTTTTCAATCAGAATCCGTTGAGCTCTACTCATAAAGTCTAGT
>DHDG01000039.1:120505-126686 GCA_002399265.1 Firmicutes bacterium UBA4882
ATAAAGTCTAGTTTGTCCTGAAGCAAGCCCAGCGCACGTTGCTCTTCTTCAGCGATAATCTCGCTAATGGCATTGTGCATTTTATCCGGAGGCAGATCTTCCTTGCTAACGATCCCCAGCTGCGAGAGTCCGGCAGTCACCATCTGCCTCGCCAGCCTGGTAGCCTGCTCAAAATCATTGGCCGAGCCTGTGCTTCTACTGCCGAAAGCAATCTGTTCCGCAACAGCGCCACCTAGTGTCACGGCAATTTGATCACGCAACTCGGCGGCGGTATAAAGGAAACGATCATCTTCCGGTGTCGGACGCATGTATCCCAGAGCGCGCCCGCGGGAAGTCACTGTTACCGCTGCCACCGAACTGGGATTCAGCAACTCTGACACCAGGGCATGCCCGACTTCGTGCATCGCCACCCGGCTCAATTCACTATCTATCGGGCGACGATCCAACCGTTCGCCCATCATTACTTTATCGACCGCTTCTTTGAAGTCAGCCATGGCAATCGAATCTTTGCCTTCCCGAAATGCCAGAATGGCGGCTTCATTCGCCAGGCTTTCCAGATGCGCACCAGAAAACCCATAGGTTTCTTTGGCCAATTGCGTCAAATCGACATCCGCGCCGAGTGGCTTATTACGAGTATGGATTCCCAAAATGCGATGCCGCCCTTTTTTATCAGGCAAATCCACCTGTACCTGACGATCAAAACGCCCTGGTCTGAGCAGCGCCGGATCAAGTAAGTCCGCTCTGTTAGTGGCAGCCAGCACCAGTACCCGTACTTTATCAGACGGCCGCAAACCGTCCATTTCAACGAGCAGCTGATTCAAGGTCTGGTCGTATTCTAGATGACTGCTGTGCTGTCCGCGCTTTCCGCCTAGTACGTCTATCTCATCAATAAAAACAATGGCGCTTTCTTTCCCGCTTTTTTCAGCAACTTGCCTGGCCTTATCAAACAGAGCTCTAACTCTTTGCGCGCCAACACCAGCATACATTTCCACGAACTCCGAACCGCTCGTGGCAATAAAGGCTGATTTCGTGTAGTTGGCCGAAGCTTTTGCCAACATTGTTTTTCCAGTACCAGGCGGACCCACCAGCAGGATTCCTTTGAGCGGTCTGATCCCAAGTTTTTTAGTTTTGGAAATGTCTTTGGCAAAATCCAACGCTTCCAGCAGCTCACGCTTGGCAACCTCCTGGCCGCCAATATCTGCGAAGGAAACAGTCATAACCGGCTCGCTTTCCGCCGTTCCCCCTACCACCTGAAAAGTTTTGCTCCCTTTATTAATTTTGATAAATTGCATCGCAATAAAAAATCCGCCTAGAATAATCACTGGTGTAGGATCAAAACCGATCGCATACAAGAAGACCAGCAGAGCGATAGCGGCACCTAATATAATTTCGCGTCTCATTACCATAACACCCCTTTGGCCATGCTCGCTAATTCGGTTTCCGTAAACGCGGTGCGGCTACGGTTGATAATGCGGTACAGATAATGGCCGTCTTGATGCAGTTGGACATATAGCTCCCTGTCAGCCACCTGGATCCTGACAGTATCAACACCTGCTTCCCGGGCGATGGTGTCGACCTGCTCTTTCATCTGCGTAAAGTTGCCACGATCGGCTGCTTCCTCAAGCGCAAAATGCATTTCATAATACACTTCGGACAGTGCGAGACTAGCATTATCTGTAATATTAATGGCTGTAATTGGTGCTTTACCGGTGGCTTCGATCATGAGGACAACGGATTCAATAGCGCCCTGCAAATCACTTATCGGACCAATCGTGATTTCCAAGGTATACCCTGAACCCGACTTAGCAACCGCAAAGTCCTTTACGCCAGGTTGCGCTAATACCGCTGCACGCAGCGGAGTCTCCGTCGCATAGCGCTGATAAGCAAAATGGCCGCCGAACAAGAGGGCTCCCGTAAGAAGAGCGGCCAACAGAATCCACTTTGCCTGTAAACCTTTAAAATTCATGATGCTCTCCCTCCATGGCTAGTTTACATAACTCGGACAGCTTGATAATTTATTATAGCACAGCACCGCATGGGATTGCAGGGGCAAACGATGGAAATGGATGGGCATTAAGAAACCGCCTTATCTTGATTAGATAAGGCGGTTGATTGAAATTGCAGGAATAGCTGTTAAAATATAGGTCGGAACCCTTCCGTCTCAGTATCGGCCTGCAGGGCCTTGTCTTTTTTGGTCGGCTTAAAAGTCTCGCACATCGTCTCCGATGATTTCCCGGCCTCGTCTTTCTTTCCGATCTCCCCTACTTCCATACTAGTATTCATACCGGCTCCGCCGTGGAAGTTGTTTTTAACCTTAATTTCTGAGGCCTCACAGACATTATTGGTTCCCCAATAATGGCAACTGGATACTTTGCATTTCACACTGGTCAAGTCGATGCACCTCCATTGGTAGCATGCGACAAAACCGCCAGTGTTATGCACTAAACCGCCAGTTCCGCCATAGCATGCGCATAGATTCTGGTCAACATCATTAGATCCTCAATCGTCATATACTCATCTTTCTGATGCGCCAATTCGACCTGTCCCGGAAAGACCGGCCCGAATGCCACTGCGTTGGGAATAGCCCGCGCGTATGTTCCTCCGCCGATGGAAATTACCTCGGGCTTTAGCCCGGTCTCTGCATTGTACACTTTGGCCAACTTCTGGATCAACTCATGATCACTGGGAACATAAAGCGGTTCCTTGTCGTCGGCGCGATCCAGAGCCAGACCTGCGGCAGCTGCCCGCTCCGCAATAGGCCCCCGCACGGACTCAAATTTGCAGGTTACGGGATAGCGAATGTCTATTTGGGCAGTGGCACCTTTTTCGTTAAGATCCATCACGCCCAAGTTTAGTGTAAGCTTACCGGACACTTCGTCCGCCAAACCAACGCCCATCAGCGTCCCATGATAATCATAGCCCACGTTTTCAGCAAAAAACCTGATAAAGTCGGAAGAAGCTCCCGGAGCCAAATCCAGACTGGACAGCAGCACGATCATATGGGTCAAGGCATTGACAGCCAGATGTGGGAGACTGGCATGTCCGGCAACGCCGTGCAACATTATTTCAAGAGTATCGAGACCATGCTCCACGACATCTACATTGATTTTTTCCTTACCCTGCGCGAACCGGCGGGCAACTTCGGCAACGGCGGCGCGTTTTTCGGGGAGTACTACCACAGTGGCAACAGCAGTAGCAGGTATCACATTGGTACGATCACCACTACGCAACTCTTTAACCCAAACGCCACCTCCCTGAGGAGGTCCAAACTTCCGAGACAAATCAAAATGGGCAATGCCTTTCTCGCTTCCGATAATGGGAAACATGGCATCCGGCGCAAACCCGCATGACGGCAATTCTTCAGCGGCAAGGTAATGCTTCATGCAGTCCCATCCACTCTCTTCGTCGCAGCCAAAAATGATCCGGATTCGCTTGGAGAGTTTGATGCCCGTGTCCTTCAGAGCTTTCAGGGCATAGAGCGACGCAATCGCCGGCCCCTTATTATCTTCAGTACCGCGTCCATAAATCTTACCGTCACTAATGACACCGTCAAAAGGAGCGAAGGTCCATTCTCCGCCCGCCGGCACTACATCAAGGTGCACCAGGACAGCCACAATATCTTTGCCTGCACCATATTCCACATGACCGGCGTACCCATCAACATTACGGGTTTGAAAGCCCATGCTTTTTGCTAATGCCAGCGTATGTTCCAGCGCGTCGGCAATACCCCTGCCAAAAGGTGCGCCTGGCCCGTCAGAGCTGGCCTTCAGGCTGCGAAAACGCACTAAATTGACCAATGAAGAAATAATTGCATCACGGTCTTTGGCAATAACATTTCTGAGTTCCACTTTCTCACGCTCCCCTTTTATCAATCTGTTTTTAATTCGGCATCCCGGGGCGTTTCCCTGCCCAAAATTTCAGGGTTGCTAATTAGTAGGTAAAGTAAACCAGAAAGTGCTACCTCGCCCAAGTAGGCTTTCCACACCAACCTGCCCCCCATGGGCCTCCACAATATGCTTGACAATGGCTAAGCCCAGGCCGGTACCTCCGATACTCCTCGAACGGTTTTTGTCAACGCGGTAAAACCGCTCAAATATGCGTTTCACATATTCTTCCGGAATGCCAGGACCATTGTCGGTAACAGAAACCCGCAAAAAACTATCTTGAGAATTTGCTGTCACCAAAACGCGCCCCCCTGAAGGAGTGTATTTAATGGCATTTTCGATCAGGTTCACCAATACTTCCTGTATTTTTTCCTGTTCCGCATCTACTAGGGGCAGTTTGTCAGGTATCTGAACCTCTACTTCTGGAATGCTCCCTTCCGGACGCCCGGTAATGATTTGATCAACCACCTGACGAATCAGATCATCAACGGCAATTGGCCCTTTCCTGAGCGTCACTTCCGGTGATTCTGCAGTTGTCAGTATCAATAAATCATGCACTAAATTAGTCAGGCGTTCGCTTTCCGAAATTATGATACCGGTAAAGCGGTCCGCAGCCTTCGGATCCTCAATTGCGCCATTCTGCAGTGTTTCTGCGGCTGCCCGGATCGAAGCCAGCGGCGTCCTGAGTTCGTGAGAAACATTCGCAACGAAGTCCGTGCGTACTTTTTCCAGTCTTCTCAAAATGGTGACATCCCGTATCACCACAATCGCCCCGCCCAAAACATCGGTACCATCTTTCACCGGTGCGGCTGATATTTGCACGGTCATGGCCGTGGCAGTTGACCGCCGCATCACAATTTCCTCTGCAATACTCTGTCCGGCCAGCGCTTGATTGACAATCGCGGAAAAACGATGATCCAGCGTCAGTTCGATCGCGCTTTGCCCTTGACACTTTTCCGGATTAGCCTCCAGCAGACTACAGGCAGATCGGTTGATCAGTAGCACCTTACCCGCTTCACTGAAAACAATAATTCCGTCGGCGAGATTCGCCAGAATTACCTCCAGCTGCTGCCTTTGGTTACGCAGATCTTCGATGCGCCTTTTGATTTTATCAGACATCTTATTCACCGCATTGGCTAAGTCGAATAATTCAGCTTCATGCGGTTCAGCTACCTTGGCCGATATATTATCTTCTCGGGAAACCTTTAAAACAGCGCTATGCAATTCATCCAGCGGGTGCAGCAACCGGCTGCTAAACAGCCAGCCAATGATCCCTGCCAGCAAAGAAACCAAGAGGATCCCTGCCAGATAGATGAGGCGAATCCTGCCAAGGATATTTTGCACTACGATGAGATCCTTGGACACGCGCACAGCGCCAATCACATTTTCTCCAGCGCTATCGAAAACCGGGCGCGCAACATAGAGCATCTGTTCTCCCTGAGTGGTACTCAGCCTGATATCCTGTCCTGTTTTGCCCATTAAAGCCGCAACAAACTCGGGACGCCCGGCGTGATTATCCATTTGGTCCGGATTTGATTTTGAATCGCTCGCCACTTGTCCGTCAGCCTGAATAATTGTCAGTCGCACTCCAGCGTCGTCCGCCAGTCTCCGAACATGCCAATCCAATGCGAACGTTTCCTGGGACGTCGCACCGGACCATATCAGACTCGTTTGTTCTGAGATCAGAGTCGCCTGTATCGTCAGATCAGTGATTAAGTCCTCAGTAAACCGCTTTTCTTCGGCACGCAACAGAAAATAGCCCAACAAGACTGTGGTAATAATAGACAATATAATATAGGTAAATAAGGCGCGTCTTTTTAATGTCTGTTTCATGATTGCTGCTCCGTTGGGGGATTAAATCGATAACCCACTCCCCGCACTGTATGAATATATTTTGGATTGGCAGGATCCTCTTCGATTTTTTCTCTCAGCCATCGAATATGCACATCGACTGTACGCGGTTCGCCAAAGAAATCGGTGCCCCAGACCCCGTCCAATAGTATTTCCCGTGTTAAGACTCTGCCGCTGTTGAGCATGAGCATCGCCAACAGATCAAATTCCTTCACGCTTAGTGTCACATCAGTCCCACGCGTAGTTACTTCCCGGGTCGCTTTGTTCAGCGATACATCCCCGGAAATAAGAACATCCGGGCCATTGGCGGCCACCTGAAAACGCCGCAAAACACTTTTGACACGCGCCATCAGTTCTCTCATGCTGAAAGGCTTGGTGACATAATCATCCGCACCCAATTCGAGACCGAGTATGCGGTCGACTTCACTTTCCTTGGCAGTGAGCAT
>DHDG01000039.1:126861-141468 GCA_002399265.1 Firmicutes bacterium UBA4882
ATGATCGGAATATCTTCGCTTTTGCGTACACGACGGCAGATTTCCAGGCCGTCTAAACCTGGCAACATCAGATCCAACACAATCAAATCCGGTTTTACTGCCTGAATGGCTTCCAGTCCGTCGATGCCATTGTAAGCGGAAAATGTCTGGAAACCTTCTCTTTCCAGATTGAAGCAAATTGATTCGACTAAGGCAGTCTCGTCATCTATTACTAAAATGCGCCGTTTGAGCACATCATCACCCCGGCTTCATTACGAAATTCGTCGGAGGAATCCTATGGCTTTTAGAAATGCATTATTTTTCCTGTTTCAAGATAAATCAGCCGTTCGCAGATATTAACGGCATGGTCGGCAATGCGTTCCAGAGAGTGCGAGGTAAACAGAAGGATCACTGACTGAGCTTCCCAGCGGTTATTATCGCTTCCGGCAATGATAAAGCCCAGCAATTCATCATATAGATCCGCATAGATCTGATCAATGGCATCGTCCTGAAGCGGAATTTCTCTGGCCTTCGCGACATCACGCGCCACAAAAGCCTGCAGCGCCGAATGCAACATCTCCATTGCCATACCAGCCATCCGCGGAATATCAATCAGCGGCTTTATCAGAGGTTCATTACCGATTTTTAAGGTGTACTCAGCAATATTAACAGCGTGGTCTGCAATGCGCTCCAGATCAATGACCGTGCGCAAAATAGAAGTAACCGCTCTCAAGTCCCGCGCGACCGGCTGATGCAAGGCCAGGATCTGGACACATTCTTCATCCAGCTCGCGGCTAAGTTCATCAATCTGCTCATCTTCAAGAATCGCACGCTCAGCCTGCTCCAGATTTTGATCTCTTAAGGCAGCTACGGCATTAATAACAGCTTGTTCGACAACACTGCCCATATGGAGCATTTTTTGCTCAAGTAATCCCAGAGACTGATCGAAGTCTTTGCGGGTCATCCATAATTCCTCCTTTTAATTCTACTCCGCTATACTACTCCGCTTAACCGAACCTGCCAGTCAGGTAATCTTCGGTCTGATGTTTCGTCGGATTAGTCAATAATTGCCTGGTAACACCACTTTCGATCATTTCTCCGAGATAGAAGAATGCCAAGTAATCTGAAATACGGGCTGCTTGCGCAATATTATGAGTTACTACAACTATAGTATACTTTTTCTTTAAGTCCATTACCAGTTCCTCCACTTTTTCCGTGGCAATTGGATCAAGTGCGGAACATGGTTCATCCATCAGCAATACTTCCGGCTCTACCGCCAATAACCGCGCAATGCAAAGACGCTGCTGTTGACCACCAGATAGCTTTAGGGCCGGACTGTCCAGGCGGTCTTTCACTTCATCCCAAAGGGCCGCTGATTTCAGGCTCTGTTCGACAATATCCTGCAAACGGCTTCTCTTTTTTTCACCATGTACCCTCGGACCATAGGCAATGTTCTCAAAGATTGACATGGGAAAGGGATTGGGGCGCTGGAAAACCATACCCACTTTTTTGCGCAATGGTACTACATCAACATCCGGATCATAAATATTACTGCCTTCAAGAGAAACCCGGCCTTCTACGCGTACACCGGCAATCAGATCGTTCATGCGATTCAATGAACGCAGCAAGGTTGATTTACCACATCCGGACGGACCGACTAGCGCTGTCAGGCTACGTGGCGGAAAACCCAATGAAATTTTCTTGAGGGCATGAAATGCACCATAGTACAGCGAAAAATCCTGAACTGAAATTTTTGCAGATTGCATCATCGCACGCTCCCTTCTTCGTCGCTATCTGTTAGGTTAACGACTAACGGCGCTTCATGCCGAATTTTTGTCTGAAAAAGATGGCTAAAGAATAGACCACCAGCACTAGAACCAGCAAAACGGCGGCGGTGGCATAGGCTCTTTCCAGTGACAAACCTTCAGCGGCCAGATAATATAAATGCAAAGTCATCGGCCTGGTCGGATCATGCAGAGAAAACGGCAGTTTCAGTGCGCCTCCGGCTGTCAGCCAGACCGCGGCTGTTTCTCCGACTGCACGACCCGAAGCCAGCATCACCGCTGTGACAACTCCCGGTAATGCCGCCGGTAATACTACCCGGCTGGTCGTCTGCCACCGCGTAGCGCCCAAAGCCAAGGAAGCCTGTCGATAATCATCCGGCACAGTACGGATCGCTTCTTCGGTAGTGCGAATGATAATCGGCAGAACCATCAGGGCCAGAGCAATTGCCCCGGATAAAACGGAAAAACCCAATTTCAAAAATGTTACCAAAAAGGCAAATCCAAAAAGCCCATAAATAATGGAAGGAATACCAGCCAGGGATTCGATCGCAAACCGGATGATACGAATTCCAATGCCACCCTTGGTATATTCCGAAAGATAAATGGCTGCAGCCACGCCAAGGGGGACAGCAATCAATAATGCTACCCCGGTAAGCACCAGCGTGCCGATAATGGTCGGGAAAATTCCACCTTCCCGGCCCATAAGCGCCGGATAGGTAGTCAGGAACTCCCAGTTGATATTGGCCATCCCTTTAATCAAGACATAACCTAAGATCAGGGCGAAAAGAGCAAACGTAATTACGGCTGAAGCTCCAATTAGTAAGAACGCTGTTCTCTGGGCCAGATTACGCTTTTTCATTGCGAAACCCTCCCTCTGGACGTGACAAGCTGGGCGACCCCATTAAGCAGCATAATGACAATAAACAGGAAAGTTCCCAAGGCAAAAAGAGCACTCGAGTGCTCGTCTGCGGCATAGCTCCATTCCAGTCCAATGGTACCTGCCATGGTTGCACCGGGATCCAGCAGCGCCCCCGTTACTTTAGCCCTGTTTCCTGTTACCATCATGACCGCCATAGTTTCTCCAATAGCCCTTCCCATTGCCAAGATGATGGAGACGACAATACCGGGACGGGCCGCTGGAAGCAAAACGCGCCAAATTGTCTGCCAGCGGGTGGATCCCAAAGCCAGGGAGGCTTCGCGGTAATCTATAGGTAAAGCCCGCAGAGTATCTTCTGAGATGTTAATGATTGACGGCAATATCATGATTGCCAATACAATCGATCCTGCCAGCAAACTATATCCACTGCCACCAAAAGTGCTGCGTAACAGCGGCACCAGGGCAATTACACCCAGAAAACCGTAGACTACCGAAGGTACCGCTGCCAGCAGAGAAATGCAGGGACGCAATAAATTGGCTACCTTTTCAGAGGATAGTTCTGCCAGGAATATTGCGCACCCTACGCCAAGGGGAACAGCTATTAGCAATGCGCCCAAGGTCACCAGCAATGTTCCGGTAAGCTGTGGCAGCATACCGAAAGACAAGCGGCTGGGCGTCCAATCTGTCCCAAGAATAAGGTTGAGCGGTCCATGCTTAACCATGACCGGCCAACCTTCACCGACGACAAACGCTGTGATTAAGAACAGCGCTAATAAGGAAACAGTCGCAGCAAGCAGGAGAACTATGTGGATTGTCTTTTCTTTCCGGGCTCCCGGATCTTTGTGGATAGTGTGGGTGCTGGGTGTTTCCACGCTGTTTTTTTTCATTTTCCGACTACCAGGCCTTCATCTGCCAATACTTGCTGTCCAACTTCGCCCATAATAAAGTCAATGAAATCCTTGGCGAGGCCGGTCGCGTCGCCTTTGGTGCAGACACTGAAAGGTCTGGCAATCGCATAGCTGCCATTAAGAATGTTTTCGTTGGTTGTCTCAACGCCGTTAACATCGAGGAGTTTTACAGTGGCATTAGCATTAGCCAATGAAATATAACCGATGGCGTTGGGTTCGCCTGCGATGGCTGACATAACTGCACCGGTAGAACCTTGTACAATACTGTCTTTGGTGGTTTCGACCTTGTTCATGACGATTTCCTCAAAAGCGCCGCGTGTGCCGGAACCTTCTTCACGCATGACCACTACGATGTCGCCGACACCGCCAATAGCTTCCCAGGAGGTGATTTCGCCTGCGAAAATGGCACGGATTTCTTCTATTGTCAGGTCACTGACGGCGTTCTCAGGATGCACTGCAACGGCGATACCATCTCGGGCGATAACAATCGGTGTAATACCTTCGGCTAGTTCAGAATCTTTAATTTCACGGGAGGCCATACCTAAATCTGCGATCCCATCAATAGCCGACTTCACCCCGGCGGAAGAACCACCACCTTGTACGTTGACCTGAATGTCGGGGTTTTCGCTCTGATATTTCTCGGCTAGCATTTCCATAAAGGGCTGCACTGAGGTTGAGCCAACAACTGTGAGACTGCCGCTCCGACGGCCGCATCCCGCAATACCCAGGGATAAAGCGAGTACTGAGACCAATAACACGAGAAAGCGTTTCATTTTTTGTTTTTGTCCCTCCACTCTACTCTTTTTGTTTTTCTGTGCTTGACTCACACCCCAATTCTAAGATACCAAGTTTAAATGAAACCCCAACCAATGTTAAGAAAGTGTTAAAGATCTACATTTTCTATCTCTGCACAAAAAAAGGCTGTCTTGGTTAAGACAACCTGATTTATGCAAAATAACTATGCGGTGGTACTATGTGGAATCACTATGTGGCAGCATCATGTGGCGCTATGTGGCACTAACTGGAAACCCCAGAAGCATCGCTATCGGAACCGGCGTCGTGTCGCCGCAGATTAACAGACTGCTCTTCTTTCCAAAGCAGCGGAATCCAATGCCAGGCATAGTGCAGTCCGGACAAAACTGTGAAGAAAACAGCCACGCCAACTGCGATATAGCCATAGGGCAAAATCTCCTCCAGCATAACCCAGCATACTGCGACATTCTGGGCTCCGGTTTTGGCCTTTCCCAGCCATGATGCTGCAGTTGGACCTCCCCTGCGGGCGACCAAAGTCCGCAGTACAGTTACAAAAACTTCTCTGCCAACTATTACAAGGGCCACCCATAATGGCAGACGCCCCTGAATGGTCAGCGGAATGATGGCCGAAAACATCATTACTTTATCAGCCAGCGGGTCAAACTGCTTTCCGAAGGTGGTGACTGCATGCATCTGCCGGGCCACGCGGCCATCGAATGCATCTGTTAACGCAGCCACAATAAAAACAGCTACAGCCCAGTAATCGCGGTTAGGAAGGCCTGAAAACAGAATCAGAGGGATTGCTGGCGCAATAATAATTCTGGACGCGGTCAATAAATTAGCCAAATTTAAATGTCTATTCTTTTTTGGGGTTTTCGTTTGCTCTGGCGGCGCGTAGATCATAATCACCGCTTCCTGTAATTTTTACGTTAATCAATTCGCCGGACTTTGCACAGCTTCCTTCAAGCAATGTAATCCCATCCACGTCAGGTGCCTGCCATTCGACGCGCCCCGTGATTAGGTTGTCCCCGTTTTGCTGTCTTTGACCAGTACATAAAAATGCAGACTCGGAGCCAATTCTGCCTGCCAGCGCCTTGCGGGTAATAGCAGCTTGCTGGCGCATCGCTCTATGATAACGTTCCTCTTTGACTGTCCCTGACACCTGCCCTGGCAAGTCGGCTGCCGGGGTGTTTTCTTCTGCCGAATATTGAAATACGCCGGCGTAATCAAACGCCGCTTCGGCCATAAAATCCAGTAGGGTTTGAAACTGTTGCTCAGTCTCTCCCGGAAACCCGACGATAAACGAGCTTCGCAAGGCAATCCCGGGAACTGCAGCCCGAATTTTGCCAAGCAAGTCCAGATATTGTTCGGGGCGGCCGCGCCGTCTCATGGCGGACAGTAGCTCAGAATCGGCGTGCTGTAGCGGCAAATCCAAATAGCGACAGATTTGCGGGTGGGTGGCGAATACCTCCAGCAGCCTGTCATCGATCAAGTTGGGGTAAGCATAAAGCACCCGCAGCCATTGAACGTCCGGAATAGCAACTAATTGCTCCAATAAATCCGCCAATGAGGGTTTGCCGTAAAGGTCCAGACCGTAAGCAGTCGTATCCTGCGCGATCACATTGATCTCCGCCACACCTTTTGCGCAAAGCTGGCGCACCTCAGCGGTGATCGATGCAATGGGACGGCTATTCAGCGGACCGCGGATCAAGGGAATGGCGCAGTAACTACAACGATTAGCGCATCCTTCGGCAATTTTGACATAAGCCATAAATGGTGGCGTTGCCAAAACCCGCGGCATATTCTCATTATAAATAAAGCCGCATTGCTGAACCAAGCTATGTTTTCCGCCATTAAGAGCTTTCTTTACCAAATCCGGTAATAGCGGGTATTCAGCCACTCCGACCAGCACATCAATCTCAGGTATTTCCTGGGTCAACTCATCAGCGTAACGCCTTGACAAACAACCGGCCACTGCCAGTACCCGACATCTACCACGGTCCTTATATTGCGCCATCTCCAAAATGGCATCAATCGACTCCTGCTTGGCCGCTTCAATGAAGCCGCAGGTGTTGACGACCAAAATATCGGCTTCCTCTGGATTAGTAGTTCTGGTAAAGTCCGCCTGCTCAAAAAAACCCAAAATGACCTCGCTGTCAACCAGGTTTTTGGCACAGCCCAGCGAAATTAGTCCCATTTTTAACTTCTTGTTCTGCAATCGCAAGTTCCTCCTGATGCCAACAATCATCAATAAATCTTATCACATCATACAATCAGTAACAAGAACCGTCAGATGGAGGGAACTTTGGGGACGGTTCTAAAAGTGCCAAATTCCAGATAGTGATAAATGGCACTTTTAGAACCGTCCCCAAAGTTCCGTTTCCAAATCTAGCAAGCTGCGCTTGACCTGGCCTGCAACAAAGAAGCATTTTGGGCGGCTGCGGCGCTTTCGGAGGCCATCCGGGGATCTCCCGTATCCTCAAAAAGGCAGGCACTGCTCTGAGCCAGACGCAGCCAGTAGGCACTCTCTCGCGGAGCCAGATGTACCGCCTTTTGATAAAATGCTCTAGCGCCGGCAAAATCACCTGACCGGAATGCGCATTCGCCCCGCATAGCTAAGCAATTGGCAGCGGAGGCGATTTGCCGGCTTGAGGGCTCGGCAATCTTCTGAAAATGCCAGATGTTCTCCTGGCACAGGATGCGACACTCTTCAAAAAGCCCGCCCTTAAGCAATTCATTGGCACGAGCCCTGTTGGTATTCATAATAAAGTCAAGGTTAACTGTCATCCCGAACACCTAACTTCCATAAATCGGTCTTTCTCGTGGAATTCGCGCCCGGGATGAATATCCCTTTTTTATTATCACATTTTTCGGTATAATTTGTTTTCATTTCGGCATAATTAGTCTTTATGCCAGAAAATGCGGGCTGGACTGGCCTGTGTTTGACTTGTGCTTCAGCGATACAGCTTATGATACCAGTCCCAATCTGCGTAAATGCGCTCTAGATATGAGCGTGTCTCGGGAAAAGGAATATTATTCAGCGTTTCGGGTTTTCCATCCCATACTTTGACATCGAGCCATCGGCGCACATTCCCGCGACCAGCGTTATAAGCGGCCAGCGCGGTTGGAATGCTATCGTCAAACTCCTGCAGCAAATCCTTCAGGTAGCTTACACCCAGTCTGATGTTTACTGCCGGTTTGAAGAGCTCCTCAGTATTGGGCAGAGGCTCGCCCTTCTTTTCCGCGATCCAATCGGCGGTTTCCGGCATCAGCTGCATCAGTCCGATGGCACCTTTGGACGATTTTGCCGACGGGTTGAAGCGGCTTTCCACGCGAACCACTGCTTGTACCAGCATCGGATCCAGGCCATTCCTGTCCGCCTCAATCTTAATGGTATCGGCATAGTGCAAGGGATATAAGAACCGCATGAACCATTTACCGCCAAAAAAACCGGCAGCCACCAACACCCAGAAAATGATCCACCTGAGCAAACGGCCTTTAGGCTGCATTGTCGGCAAAAAATCCACCCCGTTCAAAGTTTCACTGATAAATCCATATCTATGAAGCTAAATCAAGATATATGATCATTCTATTCGTTCCGCGGTATAACATAAAATATGCCAGACTTTTTCGACTTGGGCACGGGTTTGCTCGCGGGAGCCGGAATTATCGATGACAAAATCGGCTCGTTCTACCTTAAACTCGATCGGCAGTTGCGCTTTCAGACGTACCTCAGCCTCCGCGCCGGAAAGTTCCCTGTTTCTGTCAAGCAGTCGGCCTTTTTGCATATCCGCCGGAACATAGACCAGAATTGCGAAGTCAAAGTCATCCGTTTTGCCTGCCTCATAAAGCAGCGGAATATCGATTAGCACCACTTTGTGCCCTTGCGTACGGTATTCTGACAACAGCGCGTCAATATTGCGAATGACCACCGGATGCACAATACTGTTCAGCAATTGGAGACGGGTGCTATTGCCAAACACGATGGCTCCCAGCCGGCCTCGGTTAATGGTGCGGTCGTTGTCGTCATTCAGAATCTCCGAACCGAAATGTGCTACCACTTCCTGATAAGCTTCGCCCTGCGGCATAATCGCCTGATGCGCCAGTAAGTCACTATCAATCAACGGCACACCTAAAGATTGAAACATCCCGGCCACGGTAGTTTTCCCGCTGGCAATCCCTCCGGTCAAAGCAACGGTTAGCATATCACATCACTACCTCACTTTACTGTGGATCTGGCTGACAATGAGGACAATAATAGGTACCCCTGTTGGCAACTACTGTCCGGCAGATCTCAGCCCCGCACTTTTTGCAGGCCTGGCCTTTCTGGCCATAAACCGCCAGCTTTTCCTGGAATGACCCGGGCTTTCCGAGTCCGTCAACGTAGTCCCTGTAGGAAGTGCCTTTGCAGGCAATGCTTTCATTGAGCACTTCTTTCAGCACCTGATAGAGTCGATCAGCTTGCGCTTCGGTCAGATCCGATCCTTTCGTTGAGGGGCTGATACAGGCGCGATGAAGGCTTTCATCCGCATAGATATTGCCCACTCCGGCAATCAGAGACTGATCCAATAGTATGGCTTTAATAATACGTTTGCGTTGCCGCACCATCTTGCGGAAGTATTCCGGAGTCAGTTCATACAGCGCGTCTGGTCCAAGTCTCTGCCAAAACGGATGTTCTCCGCGCTCGATCCAGTAGAAACGCCCGAACTTACGGACATCGCTAAATAGTACCCGGCTGCCGTTGTCCAAAAGCAGGACTGCCCGGGCGCATTTATCATTGGATGGGTCTTCCGCTGGATCGCAAACAATCAGCTTACCTGTCATCCGCAGATGCACGCCCAGACCAGATCCGGACTCAAAACGCAGTACCAGAAATTTGCCTTTGCGATCTAAGCCCTTTATTTTTTGTCCGCGCAGTTTGGCGGTCATTTCTACGGGCGACATTCCCTGAGCCGTATTATCCCAGAAAAACCGGACATCGATGATGGTCCTGCCTATCAGATGCGGTTCCAGCCCTCTTTTGATCGTTTCAACTTCTGGTAACTCCGGCATTGATCATCTACTCCTTATGGCCGCTTGGCTGCCGCTAATGACGCTTGGCTTCGCCCCAATTAACGCCCCTTTTGATATCTACTTTTAGCGGAACAGAAAACTCACATACATTTTCCATAGCTTCTCTCACGATGGCGGCTACAGTATCTACTTCTTCCGGTGGCACTTCAAAGACCAGTTCATCATGGACTTGCAGAAGCATTTTAGCCTGCAACTGCCGGGCTTTGAGTTTTTCATCAACTCTGATCATGGCCACTTTGATGATATCCGCCGCGCTGCCCTGAACAGGAGTATTGCGGGCGGTTCTTTCAGCAAAAGCTCGAATATTGCGGTTAGCGGCCAACAAGTCCGGAAGGTATCTCCGCCTTTTGAACATCGTGGTAACGTAGCCGTTTTCGCGGGCCTGGTTAATAGTCTCGTCAATAAACCGCATTACGCCCTGATACCTCTGGAAGTACCGCTCAATGAATAACTCCGCTTCTTTACGCGATACACCAGCCCCTTTGGCTAAGCCAAATCCGCTGATGCCATAAATCACGCCAAAATTCACCGCTTTGGCCTGGTCCCGCAGTCGATCGTCGACTTGCTCAATCGGAACCCCGAAAATTTCAGCAGCGCTGCGGCGGTGAATATCCTCGCCGCTGCAAAAAGAATCAATCAGTACCGGATCCTGTGATAAATGCGCCATCACGCGCAGCTCGATTTGCGAGTAATCCGCTGTCATAATCAGCCAGTTGGGATTACCAGCTATAAACGCGCGCCTGATCCGCTCACCTTCGTCCGTGCGGATCGGGATGTTCTGCAAATTAGGGTCTGTACTGCTCAAACGGCCGGTGGCAGTGACTGCTTGGTTGAAAGTAGTGTGTACTCGGCCAGTTCTTCCCGAGACTAATGCCGGTAAAGCATCAATATAAGTTGATTTGAGCTTAATCAGGCTGCGGTATTCCAGAATCGTGTCAACCAGCGGGTGCTTTCCGGACAAGTTTTCCAAAGTCTCAGCATCGGTCGAATATCCGGTTTTGGTCTTTTTGCCAGCAGGTAAACCCAGCTTTTCAAAGAGAATGACACCCAACTGCTTCGGCGAATTTAGGTTGAACTGCTCGCCAGCCAGATCATAAGCTTGGTTTTCAAGTGTATTAATGCGTGCGCCAAACTCGATGCCCATGTTCTTGAGAAATGGAACATCAATGGCCACGCCGTTTTTCTCCATGTCAAACAATATCCTGATGAGCGGGGCTTCGATGCTCAGATACAGGTCCAGCATGTCAGTGCGGGTCAACTCGTTAACGAGAATTTTGCTTAATTCATTGACTGCTGCCAGTCGAACTCCGGCACATTCCTGATAGATATCTGCAGACACTTTATCAGTGGGATTAAGTGGGTCGGGAAATCTACCGCGCGGGTCACGCCATCCGCCCGGTTCAGCATCAAGCAGCCGCCGGCAGAGGTTTTCCAAGGATTGGCCGGAAGCGGAAGGATCGGTCAGGTAGCCCATGATCATTGTATCGCAAAGTTTATCCTGGACCTCAATCCCGAATGCGTCCAGTATGCGGAACTGGCTCTTCAAATCATGTCCCCAGCAACGCGCGCCACAATTGAATAGACTGCTCAGCGCATCGGGGGTCACAGAGTCTTGCACGGATGAAAAAAGTGTCGCGACCGCAGTAGCGGGATTTGTAAGTGGTAGCCAGTACGATTCTTCGCCGGCGGCGACAGCCAACCCAAAGGGTTCGACATGACCCCATTCGGTACGCAACGACCAAAATTGAATCGCGTAGTCGCCCGCTTCTTTGGCTTGAGCCACGATCGTCGACAGATCCGCTGCTGAACAATTTTTCATATCCGGCGGTCGGATCGTGCGCAGCGCCGCAGTGGCCGTCAAGGCGCTATCTGCATCCCCAGCTGCGCCTTTAGCCGCATCTTTAGCCTGCGCAGTGGTTTGGCCTTTATCTTTAGCGCCCGCGTTGCCGCCGCTGACTCTGGCAGCCAACGAATTAAATTCAAGTTCTTTGAAAACCTCGATGACCGCTTGCTTGTCAGGCTCGCTGAAGCGACATGCTTCATAATCAACTTCGATCGGTACGTCACAGCAAATCGTGGCCAGCCGCTTGCTGGCGAGTGCCTGTTCCGCATATTCATTGAGCAAATTCCGTTCTCTGGGTCGGCTCACCTGCTCCTTATTTTCCAGGAGATTGTCAATCGTCTGAAACTCATGCAAGAGCCTGAGCGCGGTTTTCTCCCCGATACCCGGAACCCCGGGGATATTGTCGGATGTATCCCCCATCAGGCCTTTCAAATCGGGGATTTGCCCCGGAATGAGTCCATACTTTTCCTTCAATTCAGCCGGGCCAATTTTCTCGGTCTCGCTAATTCCCTTGCGTGTGATCATAACACAGACATTTTCATCTGCCAGCTGGAAAGCGTCCCGATCACCGGTAAAAATCAAAACGTCAAAATCCTTGCGCGCAGCCTCACAGGCAAGCGTTCCAATGACGTCATCGGCTTCATAGCCATCCAATTCATAGATCGGGATTTTAAAGGCCTCCAGAATTTGGCGAATCAGCGGGAACTGACTGCGCAATTCATCAGGCATCTTTTTGCGGGTTGCTTTATAATCCTTAAATTCCTCATGTCGAAAGGTTGGTGCGGCGCGATCAAAGGCGACCGCGAAATAGTCCGGATTTTCATCTTCCAATAACCGTAAGAGCATCAAGGAAAATCCATAAGCGGCGTTAGTCGGAATTCCTGCCTTGGTAGTAAATGGCGGCAGCGCGTAAAAGGCACGGTGCACCAAACTAAAACCGTCGATTATTATAAACTTGTTAGGCATGTGCGTCACCTCCAATTGCCTCCAAATGGGCACGGCCGATATAGGCTACACCAACGGCATTATCGCCGGAAAGCACGGGACTGCCGAAAAACACCCGGCCACCGATCCCGGGTTGCTCCAGAACGTCAACCAATCTCGCTCTGATGAGACGGTTGGCAGCCACTCCACCGGCAATGAGAATCGAGGACAGTTGCTCCTGCGCCACAGCCTTGCGGAGCATTTTTACCAGTGCGGACGCAATACACTGCAATACGGCAACCGCTACTTCTGCGGGCGGTGTTCCCTTTTCAATAGCACGCAAAGCTGCTGTGGTGGGTCCTGAAAAACTGATCTGATACTGTTCGCATGGTGCGGGGATCTTGAATGTTCCTTCCGTTTCCGGCGACGATTGCAGCGCAAGCTGTTCCAAGTGAGGGCCCGCCGGAAATGGCAAGCCGAGAGCTTGTCCAACCCTGTCAATAAACTGCCCGGCACTCAAATCGGTGCTGCCACCCAATAAATCAATCTCCCAGATGGCTTGGCACCGGGTCACCCGCAGTAATTCTGTTGTACCGCCGGATATATGAACGGCCAGCATTTCGCTTCCCAGCGAACCTCCCAGCGTACCGTTCTGCACGCCACCCGGCGAATCCCCCGGCGTGCTTTCAAGCGGATCCATTCCATGGGGCCTTGCACTCTGAAACGCGGCCTCCAGATGCCCTTCCTGATGGGTCGTCTGAAAAAAAGGTACGCGTAGAGTGGCGGCCAAGGTTTCCCCGAATGAGGAACCAGCCACAAAGACTGGCATATAAGATCCTTCTTGTGGCCGGGGACGAACACTGGCGGCAACCGCCGTAATCGCAAGTTTGTAAGGCATATTTCGTATCAGCGCTGGAAAGTTCCTGACATGTTGAAAAAGGGCCTCGGATTGACGAAGGCCCTTTGCTCCCGGCTTAACTGAAAGCGGCGTTCTGGCTTCCCATTCCAAACCCCTGGCTGAAACCAGTGCTGTCGAAGTAGTATAACAGCTTGTGTCAATACCAAGAACACAGTCTCCGGCTTTCAATGGCGTTATCATCCTTTCGGAGTATCAACACGCCGACCGCTCCGAATCACATTGCCCAGAATTCCATTGACGAATTTACCCGAATGATCGTCACCGTATATTTTGGCCAACTCAACCGCTTCGTTAACTGTGGCACTCTCAGGTATGTCAGGGCAAAACAAGATTTCAAAAACCGCCAGACGCAAGATATTGCGGTCTGTACCCAGCATCCTTTCTAGCTTCCATTCCACAGCAGTCTCGGCGATTACCCGATCGATTTCGGGCAAATTGGCGGCTGTGCCTTCCACCAGCCTTTTCAGAAAACTGACATCGATCTCTGAAGCGGAATCGTCCTCAGCAAGCATAAACTTCATGGCTTCGTCCACTTCAATTTTTCCAATGTCGACCTGGAACAACACCTTCAGAGCTGTTTCTCGAGCCTGTCGCCTGGTCATGTAATTTTCCTTTCGGTTAACGTGTTGTGTATGTTTGCATATGTTTTGCGCGTTTGTTGCCACTAAGGCAACTTCATTAAGGTGCGATTAATCGCTGGAAGGGAAAATCCGCTCGATAACCTCTTTTAGTGAATGCTTGTTATCGAAATACTTACCAATATAATTCCCTAAGATTAGACATAAAAGCAGGAACAGGCCTTCCCAAATACCCCAAATAGCTGAAACAATTCCCACCAAAAAGCCGGTGGCAATCCCGAATACGCGGCCTTTATTGGCGATCAGTAAGGCCAGAAAATTGGGCTTTTTCAAGTCGTCCATACCAGACACCTCTTTTCGTTACTCAACCCGTGAACGAATATCGGCCGCAATCTTCCTGATAGTCACCTCGACATCGGCAATATCCATACCGGCAGTTTCACGAATGTAGGATCCCAGTTTTGTCCGCAACTCGTTACTAACTTCGGGGATCGATACATCAGGTGCCACACCAATTCTGACGATGAGCGCCATACCAGAATCCGTCCGTTTCACATAGATATCAGCATCCCGTACGCCGCGGATTTTCCTGGCAGCCCGCAACGCCAAATCTTCAATGGCTTGAATCGAAATGCGGACATCGCCCATCGGCGTAGTGTACTGGACCGTCTCATTGGTTGCTCTGCTCCGGAAAGCCATCGCGAAAAGGTAAGCGGCCACGGCACCCGTAATTACAAAAAACAACAAGGAAAGTAGCTTGTCCTGAAAAACGGCAGTGAGCCACGAAACGGCTGTAGCGTGGCCCAAACCGAGTGAACTACCCAATAGAGCTGCTGACAACGCTAAAAACAACAAACCCAAAATCAGGCTAAAAATACGATCAAATGTACGCATCATACCGTCCCCCCGTTTTGATCAACGAACCCGTTCTTCACTATTCTCGTCTTGGAATTGGACTCCCTGGATATG
>DHDG01000039.1:141682-168602 GCA_002399265.1 Firmicutes bacterium UBA4882
CCAACCTCTACTTTAACACCACGGTTTTTATTTAGCAACCCGGCAAAACCGGTGTTGGCACTGGTGCCACTCTTCACTACTCCATCAATCTCAGTTGCGGCTAAACTCGCGATTAAACCAACAACTTCATTGGCAATGCGTACGCTGCCGACTGCATCCCGACGCATTTCAGCCATAAAAACACCTCCTGAACTCAATAGAACCATGACTTATTATTACCGTCTTGATTACAGTTAAGTTTTATTCACCAGAGATGAGAATAATCCCTTTTTAATCGGAAGGTCTTTTTTCGTAAATGCGGATCCCTTCGCCAGGAATTCCGGTGATGCGCGTGATTATTCCGGCAATGTCTGAGACTTCTGCATCCTTTAGACTATTTTGCCCGACAAGTACGGTGGCGTTGCGATCCTGCAACAGCACAATCACCGGCTGATAACCGCGTGCTCTGAGGATTCCTTCCAATTCGTCTTCCAGCGCGGTTAGTCTGGTCAGGCGCCACAATTCCTGCTGGGCGGCATTTTTCAAATCACTGGCGCTTTCCGGATCCTCGGAAATATTCGCAAACAATTCCTGTTTGCGGCTGCGGCTTTTTTCACGCTCAAAGCGCAGGTCAGCAAAGATATCGACGCCGCTTTTCTGATTACCGTTTTGGGTGCTGCTTTGAGCACTGCTTTGGGCGGCAATATCCGCGGTCAGAGCTGATAGAGCATCAGTACCCCTCTCCCCCTGGCCCGCCATCCGATCCTCCCCGCGGTCCTCCCCGCGGTCCTCCACCTGAGTGGCTCCCGGAAAAAGCGCCAGTATTAACAAGGCGGTCACGAGTAAACCAACCAGCAGCAAGCCAACGGCATTAAAGCCGGTGAATTTCACATTAGTCACCTCTTTCGCGCGCCAGTACCTCTACGCGGTAGAGCGGTATATTTAACAGAGCGGCGGTTGCCTTTGCCAAAGCCAGACGTACCTCATGGTTGTTAGCCCCGTCGGCAATAACAACGGCACCTGATATTTGCGGCCCCATCTGTCCGATTATTACCGGAGATTCCTGTCCTTTCGAATCCCGCTCCATGACAAGCTCATGCGACAAAGCTTCTTCTTCCGTAACTCTGCTCAAGCCATCCTGCCCCTGTTCCTGAGTTGTGCGGCGTTCGGTCCTGTTGTTCGTACCGTAACGGATTTCTCCCTGACTGCTAATGCTGATGTCAACCGCCACATTCCCTGCCCCGGCGATGCTCCTTAGCAAGACAGCCAACTGCCGCTCCAGAGTATCTTCCTCCCCCGGCACGCTGACAGGATCATATACTGCGCTGCCAGGTGCATCGACGAGTTGGGCAGGCTGCGGAGCGGCCTGCTCACTCTGACGCGGCCAAATCAGAAACACAATGCCAATAGCAAGGACAGCCACCAGTACTTTGACGATGGAAATGTCCGTCTTTTTTAGCAGCACCTGCAACCCAGCAGGCCATTTTAGGTTTTGAGTATCATTTTCCGCTGCCGGGAGTTTCATCGAACAATCCCCCCCTTACATTCGAGCTCGCATTCGCCCTAAAAATCGTAATCAACGCCGGATCCGCATCCAGTAGAGCCGCCACGGTCCTTCTGATTCGGTCGGCAGCAACGTCATAGTCACTGGCCTGGCACTCGATTGTCAACGAAACGCCGTAAATTTGATCATAGCCGCCCATTTGTATCACCGCAGAAGCTGATGTGACTCCGTCGATCATCTGCGCTATTTCGCTAATGCGCTCTTCCAATTGTTGCTGCCCTTCACTCAGAAAAAGATTTTGGGATTGGCGTGCCAGATCTTGACCGGCTGTGACAAGCTCAGCCGTATCGCTGGCTGCTGGCAGCATCACTTGCGGAAGCGTCGGAGCCTGTATTCCTTTAGTCACTAATGGCACTAGCGGACTAATGAGCGCCAACACCAAAAGAAGATTGATAACCATTCTGACGAATTTGCGCGTATCATCCGCAGGCATCAGGTTTTCGAGAAACCCTCCGATTATGATAATAACGGTCACGGATTTCAGCCATTGTCTTAAAATATCCATGCGTTTTCACCATTAGTACGGGCTGTCACCTGGCCATCACCGTCAGATTACTAAGCCCGGTCATAATACTCAATCCTACAAAAAACAGCAAACCGACTACGGCTACTGCGGCGAAGACCAGGGTCAGCGCATTTGCCATCGCTGTCAAAGCATCTGCCAGCCGCGGCTCTCCCAGCGGCTGCAACAATGCTCCCACCAGGCGATAGAGCAGCGCTAACACAAAGATTTTCACTGCTGGAAAAGCGCAGATGACGATCAGCCCGGCAACGCCGAAGACACTTAGGCTGTTTTTCAACAGCAGCGAGCACCCGGTAATCAGTTCCGCGGTATCGGAGAAAAATTTACCGACTACCGGGATAAAAGAGCCGGAGACATACTTAGCGGCCCGGATAGTCAGTCCGTCAGCCACTGACGCCACCAACCCCCGCACCGTGATCACTCCTGTAAAAATGCAGAGTCCCAAACCAAGGATGCTTGTCGCGGCTGTGCGCAGCAGACCCGCCATTTTGGAGAGCGGATATTTGTCAGATATTTGCCCGACCGCACCGACTACGGCACTGAACAGCGCCAGCGGCAGGACGACTGTACAGACCAGGCGTGCCGTTAGGCCAATCATAGCCACCATCACCGGATGAATCATGGCCGCAGAACCGATCCCTCCGACTGCAGCCAGTAGCGTCACCATCATGGGCAGCATCGCATACATGAAATTCGACATCCGGTTTACAGCTTCAACAGCCGTCTGTTGGGCGAAGCCGAAGCCATGGATGCCCAAAACAAACAGAGTCAAAAAACAGACTGCGAAAGCCAGTTCTCCAGGGCTGCCCTCGCTGAGCTGGATATGTCGAAGTACAACACACAGGACTGCCAGAACCACCATTTGCCCGATCAGGTTGGCATTTAGAACAATCTCCCGAAAGAGCTGCCGAAACAGCTGGGAAAACAAGTTCCCCCAATCAACGCCTTGCCCGGCGGCAAGCGCACGCAAATCAAATTCCGGAAACAGCGCCAAGGTCTCGCTGTCCAGGGTGGTCATAAAGTGATCCATCGCGCTCAGATCCAATGACCCAATTTGCGCATCCAACACGTCTTTCGGGTCGATTGACGCGGTCTCAGAACCCGGCGAGGCTGCCAACACTGTGCTGGTGGTCAGCGAGCACAAGACCGCCATTAACAAAAGGGTCACCCGCGCAAAGGGGCGTTTCTTTTGTGTCACAAGGGGACGGTTCTTTTGTGTCATTTTTATCATAACAACCTCAAAACGGTTTCAATGATCGCGCTTAGAATGGGGATTGCCATAAACATAATGAGCACTTTGGCGGCCATATCGATGCGAGTGGCGATCGAACCCTGGCCAGCATCCCGGCAGATTTGCGACGCAAAGCCCGCCAGGTATGCGACACCCAAAACCCGAAAAATTGTGTTCAAATAAACCGGATTAACGTTTGCGCGGCCAGCCAGTTGCTGAATCGTAAAAATGACCGCCGTCAGCTTCCCCAGCAGCAAGAAAAAAATAAGGGCACCAGCAACCAGGCCGATCTGTAGCGCAATTTCCGGCTTCTGTTCTTTTACCAGCAGGTATAGGAAGGTCCCTACCAGGCCGATTCCGATTATCTGCACCAGTTCCATGCTAAAACCCAAACACTCCGCGTACATCCATAAACAATTTGCTTAATAGCTGTACCACCATGAGCAGGACTACCACAACTCCCGCCAACGTCAGCATTTGAGCCTGTTCATCCTTACCGGCTTGTTTCAGGACCATGTTCAGAATAGAAATCAGAATTCCGATCCCGGCAATCTTGAAAATCAGATTGACGTCTACCAGCATATCAGCCCCTCCGTTCCTGAAAACGTCCCTTTAATGGCCTGGAGCATTGCACATAGAGCTGCACACCTAGAGCAGTACCAAAACCAGAATTCCCCCGCCGGACAGTCCCAGGTAGAACCATACTTTGGCGGTGTGGCTGGCACTAACTTCCAGCTGCTCGATCCGGTGGCGGATTTGCTCCAACGCGAGCGTCAGATGTCGCTCCTGATCAGTCTTGTCAGTCAGGCCGAGCGCATTTCCAGCGTCTTTTAGCAGAATCAAATCGTCCTGGTCCAAGGGTAAAAAAGGTCCCCAGTGCGCCAAAGCCTGATTCCATGCCTCTCCGCCAGATAAGCCCTGCCCGGAGGACATTAAACCCGCAGCGGTGCCAAATATCTTAGCCACATATCCCGCGTTGTTTTCAGCTACCTTCACAAAAGCCTGCGGCAGCGGCGTATAAGAGTAGCTAATCTGCGAGCGCAGCATTTCCACCGCCTGAGCAAAACGCCCCAAAAGCCTGGGACGCTGGCGGTAATTATTCGCGATTAGTGAGCCGAGCCAGGCTGACGCTCCAATAACCATCATTGCCCCGACAATTTTCATTAATCCCCGCTCCCCGGCCGCGGCCGCAGCACAAATTTATCATTGATCAGGCTGCCTAAATTCCGGTCAGTCAATTTTTCTACAGTGCCAATCCCTAAGGAACGTCCCAGAAAAATGTAGCGTTCAAAAACCTTCCACTCCATGAGCGCTGCCAGACCGGGCCGTCCGCGCAAATCCTCCGGGTCACTGCCATGCGCCGTTGTAAACAGCGATGCTCCAGCGCTGATCAGTTCTTCAACCGCCTCAATATCTTTCCGGCCGCCAAGTTCATCTGTCGCAATTACCTGCGGAGACATTGATCGGATTAGCATCAAAATGCCTTCCGCTTTCGGGCAGCTATCCAGGACGTCCGTTCGGAATCCAACATCCATTTGCGGAACACCGCCATAACAGGCGGCTACCTCGGACCGCTCATCCACCAGCCCGACTTTCACTCCCGGAAAACCCAGTTCAGCAATGCCGACACTGAATTGACGGACTAAATCCCGCAGCAGGGTTGTTTTTCCAGCACGCGGCGGCGAGACGATCAGCGTGTGCGCTGGTTTCCCGCCCACGACTATGTAGCGGGTGATTGGATCCGCCAATCCCTTGATCGCGCGGGCCAGACGATAATTTAAACCGGAAATATTGATCAAACGCATAACCCGGCCGCTTTCCACAAGCGTTTTGCCGCACAGGCCAACCCGGTGTCCGCCCGGAAGGGTTATATAGCCACTGCGCAACTGCTCTTCCAGCGCATAAGCGGAACCCTGACCCAGCAATTGCAGTGAACGGTCCAGATCTTCTCTGTCAGGAAGATAAGCTTGCGCTGGGCTTTGGCTGATTGTGCCCTGCGGAGTAATAAAAAAATCGCCATTCCCACCAATCGCCATTAACGGCCGCCCACAGCGTATGCGGATTTCCTCCAGTCCTGGCACCGATCCCGCCAGGACGGTAGCGCATTTTTCTCTCAGGGAGGGCGCTAAGAAAGGCTGGATCGCATCGCGAAAATCCGTCCTGCTCTTGCCTGCGCGGGTCACGTTCTGCGCCAACGCCAGTCCCCCCTCCGTTCATCCATATGGACAATACCTCCCAAATATGCCACGAGCCGCAGGATGGGCAAGAGCTGCTTCCTTTTAACCGCATAAAAAAAGGCCCCGCATTGGCAGGGCCCAGTGGCTTCATTGTTTAGTGTCAAATGATCCGGTTTACTTCGAGGCGCGTTTCAGGTACTCTTTGCTACGTGTGTCAACAGCAATGACATCACCGATGTTTATGAATAGAGGCACGTTCACAATTGCCCCGGTCTCAAGTGTGGCAGGTTTGGTGCCGCCAGCAGCCGTATCACCTTTTAATCCCGGATCAGTCTCCACTACTTCCAGTTCAACAGTATTGGGTAGCTGAATGCCGATGGCCTCTCCCTGATACATCTGCACCGAAATAGTCATGTTCTCTTTCAGGAATTTAACGGCATCACCCAGTTTTTCTTCAGGCAAAGCAATTTGGTCGTAAGACTCGGTATCCATAAAAGTGAACAGATTATCGGATGCATAGAGATACTGCATATCACGTGTTTCAACCCTCGCTGGCGGTACTTTTTCGCCGGCGTTGAAGGTGCGTTCCACCACAAACCCGGTACGAACGTTACGGAGTTTGGTGCGGACAAAAGCAGCGCCTTTGCCAGGCTTGACATGCAGGAAGTCAACCACAGCATAAACATCGCCATCGAGTTCAATAGTCAAACCAGTACGTAAATCGTTTACGGAAATCAATAAAACCCCTCCATTTGAACTGGAATTCCTAAGACTGGAGCTTACTATACAAAAATTCAATGAACAATATCAATATTATAGTATCATCAAGTCTTTGGCAATGGTAGTCAAATTTGTGATGCCATTTTCAGTAACTGCCACGGTATCTTCAATGCGCACGCCGCCCCAGCCAGGAATGTAAATGCCGGGCTCCACCGTTATTACCATGCCAGCCTGTATCACAGCGTCTTCAGCTGGAGACAACCGCGGATTCTCATGAATAGCCAGACCGACACAATGTCCCAGACCATGGCCGAATTGATCTCCGTGACCGGCTTCGGTGATGATGGTGCGCGCAAAACTGTCACCGACGCGTCCGGTAATGCCAGCTTTCAGTCCATCCAAGGCCGCCATTTGGGCCTGCAGAACGATATCATAGATGCGCCGCTGCTCAGCGGTAGCTGCCCCGACAACATAGGTCCTGGTCAGATCGCCGCAATACCCCTGATAAACAGCTCCGCAGTCGATTGTCACAAAGTCGCCTTGCTCAACCATTTTGTCACTCGCAACCCCGTGCGGCAACGAAGACCGTTGGCCAGAAGCGATGATAGTATCAAAGCCGGTTTTATCAGCGCCCAAGCGGCGCATCCAGGTCTCCAGTTCCAGCGCAATTGCCCGTTCCGATACACCCGGCTTAATCAGCGGAAGAGTTTTTTCCAAAGCCTGTTCGGTGATAGACTGGGCTTTGTGGATCAGTTCGATTTCACTCTGATCTTTTATCTGACGAATTCCTTCCACAATACCCTTCAACGGCACCAAAACCTCGGCACCCAAAGCTTCCCGCAGATAATTATACCCATCAAACACTAAATAATCCGATTCAAAAGCCACGCGCCGCAGCTTCATACCGCCGATTAGATCTACGAGCGGCTGTAAGGACGTCCCGCCGGCGCTCTTGACAATTTTAAAAGCCGGCGCTTGTGCGGTGGCCTGCTCTATATAGCGAAAATCAGTAACCAGAAGCGCTTGATCGGATGTGACCAGCAGATTGGCTGCAGAGCCGGTAAAGCCGCTCAGATAGCGCCTGTTGTTGGGCTCCATGATAATCGCCCCGTCAACTTTAGCTTCTGCCATTCTTTGCCTCATCTTTGTAAGTCTCATAATCTCTTCCACCCTTTCACCGAAAACTTAAATCGCGAACTCAATTACACATTACACGAGCCGTTCATAATGAAGACCAGCATCGACCTGTTAATTTCCACAGACTGCTGCCATATTCCTTCACTCTTAACGCACGGCTTGTGTCTTGATGAAAAAAGAGGACTTTTCAGTCCTCCATTGTGTATTGCGACCAAAGCACTCTCCAAGTGGAGTTCCCATTATCAGGCCTTTCGAAAAAAATTGAGCAAGGCTGGACATTTGGGTAATTGGGGGGCGGATTAACCGCAGCCCTAGTATCCCAAGTAAAATAGCGCCCATATCCGGTAGTGTCCGTACCAAATTTACCAGCATTTTTCGTTGCGATGGAGCCAAATAAATAAACATAACCTTTCTTGACCCCGTTACAATCGGCGCAGCCAAATTCACCTTTGTCGGCAAAAATGTTGGCATCAATATATATGTCTTGGGGAGGAGAAGGATAGTCAACAACTATCTTGCCGTTTTCACTGATTATGCCCAGAATATTGGATGTACCAGTAGTCCCGGCATTTTCGTAACGCAAATCACCAGTAATGATAATATCATTTTTGGACAGAATGGTGAGTTCGGTAGTATCTGCGATGTGATGTTTCTGCGGCTCGGGCAGCCAAGGAGCATTAATGGCATCAATTCCGTAAAGGCCTTGCAGACTGCCGTCAACGTAAATACCCATCTGCGAACCGCTGCCCTCGGGATCCACGTCAGGCAAACCGGTATAATTCGTAAACACCGTTTCACCTCTGCGCCTGACAGAAGTAACCATGTTATCATAATCAACTACCACTTCGGAGTCCCCAATAACCTCTCCCGAACTGGCATAATGTGTAATATAATATCTTTGCTTATGACCATCAATTTGAAGCCCAATTGCGCAAGGCCCAACCGCCCAGATACCTCCGCCATTAATGGTACTGCCGCCAACATCCATATAAATATTGCGCGTGCTCAGTCCCAAATCGTTGGGCGGGAAAGAAGAACCCTTGACTCTAGATTGGAAAAAGAGAAAACCGCCTTCATAACTCAGAGGGTCCATTGGAACACCCCAAAAATAGCCTTTTTGAAATTGTGGCCATACGATATACTGATTCTGATTCTTGGCACTAGGGGGATAGTACTCTTTGTTACTGGATCCCCAGGAAGAGCCAGTCCAGAACAAAGCCTCGTTTTGCGTTGTAGTGACAACATTCTGGAACAAGGTTCCAGGCATGCCGGCAAAATGAAAAGTGCCGCTGGTATGCACCGGACCATAATACTGATCGCGGGCATTCATGCAGACTTCGCCGCTAACATTACTATAATAGCTGTCGGTGAATTCCAGATAGTCGGTAAAATTACGATTATTCACGAAAAGGGTAACTGTTCCACGCCCGTAGGTCGTATACCGCGCCACTTTTCCTTTGGCCAGCGGGGCGGTTGCCTCCACCTCAATCTCAAAACGCAAAGGGAAACTATAGCATTGATCTTTATAAGGCACGCCGTTTGGAAATACTGAAATCCTGGCGTAAAATTCCCTGCCATCACCGGATTCCCCAATTGGGTTCCAGGTTTTCTGGGTTGAGCTATTGTCTACCAGGACCAAGCGAGCGGTGGTTGCACTACTCTTCATATCTACAAGATAGGTACGCTGGGCAATATCGGAACTGCCAATCAGATTACCGTTGGCGTCCACCGGAAAAGTACCCAGTCCTCCGAAGTCCAGAAGAAGCAATGTTTTTTGGGAGGTAACAAGAGCTTCCATTGTGTCTTCGCTAGCCGCAGTATTGGGAAGGTTTTGTTTGACAGAACCGAGCATATAGTCCTGAAAGCACCGTTCGGCTACACGTCTTCCGGAATCAGCCACAAAGAAAACATCGTTTTTTGCACGATGGATCTGTGACTGAAGAATTTCGGCATCTGCAAACATTAGCAGAGCGGTCCCAACAACAGCAATAATAGCAAAAATAACAATCACGACAGTAAGGCTGGTGGCACCAGCCTCATTTTTTTTGTGAGAAACTAAACGTGCAATTGTCATGCTGTTCGTTCACTCCCCTGCTTATAAATTGCGGGGTGCAACGGTTTGCTCAAGCTGCGCATGATATTTTTTACCTTCACGGCCGCCAACACGATAAACATCAATAAAGACATTGATGCACATTAAATTGAGGGCATCATTTCCATCCAGGGAATCCTTAACCGTACCGTCCCGCATAACATAGGTGAATTTTAAAAGCGTGACATTGGAAAACTCATGGGTCGTCTTGCCAGTGGTAAGGTCGGACTTGTTGACAATGCGCTTGACCCTATCGCCCTCTTCAGGAAGCCATTCAATCTGATCGACTCTGAAAACAGGAGAGCCTGCCGGGATCAACCATTTTGTTTTATCTTTATTATGCTGGATCATCAATGCAGAATCTTGAACTTTGGAAATCTGAAGCACCTGGAATTCCCCGTTTTGATAAACGATGGCGTAGCCGTCATCATACGGCAGAAAAGCCTCAACATCATCCACTTTCAGCTCAGATGATGAAGGCGGCATATCTGAACGGATTGATCCCCCCATTTTCAGGGCACGCACAGTAATACCGTCTGAGGCGGTTTCAGTAGCGCCATTTTTGGATTCAAAGGCATGCTCAAAATATGTATTAACGCTGACATTAGAGAGATCGCCCAGAAAAACGCCGAAACCGGCCTCCCTGAGATCGTTCGTCACAACCTGCATTAGATTTCTGGCATCTTCAGTAGTTTCCTGCATCACTTTAGTAATAGAGGAGGAGGTCACCGCATTTGATACTACCTGCAATGCAATTGTACCCGCTATTGCCAAAATGGCTCCTGCCAGCAGTACTTCAACCAGAGTAAAGCCATGGTCTTCTTGAATACGCCTTAAGCGCATCGGTCATTCCCCCTTTGGAGATACTATTGCGAGGTGGCCGTAAGTAAACCAGAATCAGTCAGGTAGCTTATTAATAAGAATTACCGTCTCAGCAGAAATAACTCAACCTGTGATAACCCGGATTGGCCGCTCGGCCAGAACACTCTTACAATTGTGCGTGTTAATCCATCCATCGGAGTTCCGTCAATAATGGCGGGACTTTCCACCTGCACAGTGCCAAAAGCATCCGTACGCAATTCATTCTCCAACTGATCCTTCCAGGAGGTAACAATACCATTAGTGGCAGATGCTGAAAAAGTGGTGGCGTTACGGGTGTCGACTCCGTTAAATTGTGCTACGGTAGCCAGTGTCTCATTAGTAAGCCGTTCCATCAGAACCTGCGCAAGATAGGTGGCTTCGGTTCTTTGACGGCTGGTAATAATCATCCGGCCGCTCACTGTAAACATCGACATCAAGGTTAGCAATGCCAAAGAAAGCAGTCCAATCGCAAGTAAAGCTTCGACTAGCGTAAATCCCTTTTGGTTTCCTATCCGTTTCAGCACCTTTGCCACCACCTTTCCTCAGCTGCGGTCGTTAGTGCCTAGAACCTCTCATCTTTTATATCGGTAACCGGACAAGAAAGTATTAGGACTTGTCCCACAGAAAGTTTCGAGGGATCGTTCAAATTATTAATCTCGCAGAGAATCTCCACTGTCATCCCATACCTCTTGGAAATGCGCCAGGCAGTATCGCCTGGTTTGACAGTATAAAGATGCTCCTTTGGAATAGGAACCCGGATCTCCCGCCCGATCTCCAGTTTGGACTGGGCATTCAAGTTATTAATCTGATAGATTGGCTCAACAGCAACGCCGAATTTGCGGGCGATCGAATAAAGCGTATCGCCTTTTTTGACAAAATAGGTTGTCTCGCTGATCGTGACCTGAATCGGTTGTTCAGGTTGCACTTCCGGTTGCGGATCAGCGACCGGGTCAACCGGCATCGGCTCGATGATCGGTTCAGTAACCGCCGCCTCAGTCGGCTCCTCTTCGGCGGGAACTACCACGATAATGGGCGCTTCTTCAACCGGCGCTTCAATTACGACAGTGCCAACATCCGTACCTTCCGGTCCTCCCGTAGCCTGTTCGGACGGCTGCGCCGCCGGTTCCGAAGTCTCGGGTACCGCCGGCGTTACAGGAAGTTTGGGTTCAGTAACCTCTTCACTAATATCTAAAGAGCCTTGATCGGTAATTTTCGGAGTGATGAAAAAGACCAGTTCGGTTTTAGGAGTGGTGCTTTTGCTGTTAAATTTAAAGAAATTACCAATAATCGGCAGATCTGAAAGAATCGGCAATTTGTAGATGGTATCGAGGTCAGTCTGCCGCATCAGGCCGCCGATAATAATCGTTTCGCCATCTTTGACCCGCAACACTGTTTCGACTTCGCGTGTGGAAATACTGGGGTAACCTTCGGCAGTCGTTGAGGTAATCGTGCTGACCTCCGGCTTTAAATAAAGGGTAATGTCGCCGCCTTTGTTAATGCGCGGCGTGATATACATCTTGACACCGACCTCAATGAACTGAATAGTTGTGGTGGTGCCCTTTTCAGTCTCCTGAGTAATCTTAACCGGGACTTTCTCGCCGACCAAAATCTTGCCTTCCTGACCATTGGAAGCAGTAATATTGGGGCGGGCGACTGTCCGGCTTTTATGTTCTTCCTGCATTGCCTGCAATGTCAGGTTAATATCAGGTAGTTTAACACCCGTAACATCCCAGGAAATCTGGCCTCCTACGGATGCCTGTATGCCAAACTCGTTTTTGGCGTCAGCGCTCATCTCCTCCAAACGGGCTTCGATGGCAATCTGAGGTGCCTTAACATCGAGTAGTCTGATGATCTCCTGTATATTCTCGTGTTCCAAAGGTGTGCCGTTTACGACTAAAGAATTGGTGGTGCTGTCTACTTTAACCTTATCACTGGGGACGACTACGGAAATACTTTGGGAAATACTCTTGGCATCGGCATAATAAATCCGGATCACTTTTGTTGTGGTAACATCATAATTTGCTTTTAATGTAGCTTCATTGCCGACGATGTATGAATCATCAATCCTGCGGTAGTTGAACCCGTTCGAACGCGCCAGATATTGAATGGCCATCTCGCAAGTGACGCTATTTAATGTCATCGTGACTTCGCCTTTGATGCTGGCATCAAGGACAATGTTAACTCCATATACGCGGCCCACATGCCGCAAAGCATCACGCAAATCAGCACCGCGCCATTCAAAATTATGCTTTGCCTCATCACCAAGCGCGGCAGACCAGATGGAAATGAAAGCTGCCAAGACACAAATTAACAACATCAAGAACCTGATTCTGCGTTTCATTTTCCTTCACCCCCGAGTACCAATACAATAGTTCGCGCCGAACTGCGCAGCGTAACCTGAGCACCAGTTATTTTTTCAACCAGCCATATGCCCTCAATCCGATCGCCTTCTCTGACGATATAGGCATTCTCTGGGGTTTCGATAATCGCAAAACGGAGCGAACCGTGTTCGCTGAGACCGGTAAAGATCCATGATTCCCAAGGCTCTTTCGGTTTCTCGACGATCGCCGGTTTGGTCTGACCCGGTGTCGGACTCGCTGCCGAACCTGGTGTCTGACTGGACACTGGATTCTTAACTGGCACTGTTGTCTTAGGTGCACTGGCAGTATTGCTGCTGGAAGCCGGTTTCGTTTTTAGGGCCGCCACTTCAGCAAAGGGATTCTCCCGGCCGACAGCGAAGGCAAACTCAGGTACATCCCACTTTGGTTTCGGTTTGGATTCCTCTTTCCTTATTACGGCAGGTTCTGCGGCAGGCACTTTCGCTGCGCTACCTGGCTGCTTCGCTATTTCCTGAGCGGCAGGATCGGCCGCTGCTGCCGCTGAGGCGCTGTCTGTCGCCTGTGACCCTGCGGCTGTGCCACCCGACTGACTGGGATTCGCCGTATTAGTGGCCGGTTTCTTTGGTGGCGGCGCTGGCGACTGCCCCCCACCGAAAAGCCCGTCGAGCAAACCCAGGGAATTAGCCCCTACAGCTACAAAAAGCACTAAAACCAGTACCAATATCAATGGATTGTTAGCCAGACTTTTCTTGGATTTTCTATGGGGTTTATTTTTGGCCATCAACAGCACCCCCTCTCATAAAGGTGGCTGCTTGAATACTGACCTGGTATTCATTTTCGCCTGGATTAATGTTTGAAGTTTTCACGATAATCAGGCGCTTAGCTGAAGTCACTTCGTCATAAAAGCGCAATACATTCCGATATTCGCCTTTAATGGGCAGATTAAGTGTGATTTCCAGATGGGTATTTCTATTAATCGGATTACTGACAGCAATAGATGAAAGCTGCACATTACATCGATCCGCAATTAATTCCAATTCTCTGAGCAGAGCCGGGATTTCTTTATCGTTCGGAATCAGCATTTCAAAAGAGGCCAAATCCGACTTCGCCTGCTCATATTTTATTTCCAGTTCTTCCTGATCGCGCAGTTCTTTGCGAATTTGCTCGATTTTCGTTTCCATTGCGCTGACTTCGCTTTTAACTTGTTCAGCCCGAACCATGGTTGGCGACAAAATGAATTGATAAAACCCTCCACCCAAGGCAATGATTGACATGACCGCCACCAAAATGATTTCCTGTTTAGTAAGAGGACGCGCCATCAGCCACACCCCCTTTTTCAACAAGACTGCAGCTGACGCTGAAAGCTACGCCGCTATCTCCTTTCGAAACGGAAGTGGTCTCCACATCCTTAAAAGAAGGTGCCGCTTCCAGGCTCTGTAGCAGATTGGCGGCTGAGAAATAAGACGTCGTGGTAATTTCAAGCCGCAAAGATCCTTTTTGCATGCTTGCTGAACGTATCTGAACATCTTTCGGAATAAAAGCACCCAGTTCGGCGATCAATAACGGAACATCGATCGCGTCTTTCATGATGGTATCCTTAACTTGCAGTCGTTTTTCCAGTTCCGAAAGATTGCGTTTGATTTCATCAAGTTTTGCTTTTTGCCTGCTATAGTCGTCCAAAGCGCTCTGCAGCAAAATTTTCTGTTCCTCTGCTTTTTTGATTTGATAAGTCTGCCAGCCGTAAAACGCTATACCGCCTAGCAGCACGAAGGCAGCTACACCGATAATAACCGGAATGGTAAGATCGGCCTTTTTAGGCCGCCGCTGGGCCGAGGGAAGCAGATTAATACGGATCATGCCTCTTCGACCCCCCTCAGCGCCAGACCGATACCTACCGCCAGCATCGGCGCAAGGTTTGTCAGTGTGGCTACGTTAAACTGACGGGGATTGATTTTAATATTCTCAAAGGGGTTACCGATGCGCGCCGGAATGCCAAGTTCGCCTTCCAACATGCGCTCCAGGCCCACAAGCTTACTTCCGCCACCAGTCAGGACTAATTCGTCGATTGACTCGCCGCGGTTTTGCAGTTTATAGTAATCTATTGAGCGTCTGACTTCCAGCAGAAACTCTTCAAGTACAGGTCGCAGAATCCCGAAAATCTTTACTGACAGATTATTGGGATCGTTTATCTCGGGTTCATCACCAAAAAAGACTTTCCCGGCTTGCAGTTTCATGTCATCGGCTTCGCTAAAACCACAGTTCATGCCTTCCGCTACTGCCTCCGTAAATCGCTGGCCGCCAAACGGAATAATGCGGGTAAACTTAAGGCTGTCGCCCTTAAAGATCACCACATCGGTTGTACCGGCACCAATATCAATCAGACCACTGCAGCGCTGGCTTTCCAATGACTCCAATCCAAGCGAACGCAGGATGGCAAAAGGCTGCACATCCATAGCGACCGGTGTCAATCCGGCTACCTCAATAGCAGCCACATGACTGTTCACTAATTCATTCTGGGCCGCAACTAACATTACTTCGATTTCGCCTTCGTTTTCCGCCGGCCCAATGATATGAAAGTCAATCACGGCCTCCTCTGGCGAAAACGGAAGATACTTATCAGCTTCCCATTGAATGGCGTTATGTACTTCATCAGCCGGCATATCGGGGAAACGAACCTGCCGAACGACAACGCTCTGCCCGGCAATGGCTACATAGACTTCCTTGTCATGGATTTTACCAGTTTTAAAAACATGTTTGATGACAGCGCCGATATCGGCAGGATTGGTGATCACACCGTTTCGAATAGTTCCTGCCGGCACCGGTAGAACGGCATAATGCAGTAACTCCATTCCAGCGGGTGACTGCTGCAATTCAATTGCCTTAATGGCGCTGGTGCCAATATCTAAACCGATACCGCGGGCTTTAGCCAATTGGATCCCGTTCCTCTCTTCATAGACATTTATCTCAGAGATTCCTGTTTCTTCCACCGGCACCGCCATAAGGCTGAACCTCCGATGTCTACAGGCGTGACTTCCCGGGGAACTCCCGGTAGTGGCACTTAACCAGCCAGTGCCAAGAGGTTTTTCGCCGCGTTAATATCCCGGTCGTGATGCGTTCCACAAACTGGACATGTCCATTCGCGGATAGAAAGCGGCATTTCTTCCTGTACAGTACCGCATGCTGAACAGGTTTTACTGCTGGGGTAGAATCGACTCGCTACCACCATTCGTGAGCCGTACCACTTGGTCTTGTACTCAAGCTGCCGACGGAATTCGCCCCAGCCTACATCAGCAATATACCGGGCCAGACGCGTATTCCTCACCATACCGCTGACATTCAGATCTTCCACCACGATCACTGACTTGGTTTTCGCCAGTTCCGTAGTGAGCTTGTGCAAGAAATCCTGCCTGATATTGCGGACACGTCGATGCAGTCGAGCAAGCTGTAAGGCAGACTTTTTACGATTCCGGGAACCTTTTTGTTTACGACTGTGCCTCCGTTGTCTGCGGCGAAGTAGCTTAAGATAGCGATTCAGCGGTTTAGGTGCCTCGATTTTGACGCTCTCACTGCCGCTGACAATGGCCGCGAAATGATTTAAGCCGACATCGATGCCAGCGGCTGGGCCTTTAACCGGGACCGGATCGCAAATTTCCATTTCGACCGCCAAGCTGACAAACCAGCGATCCGCTTTGCGGCTTACGGTAGCCGAAAGAATGCGGCCTTGAAGCGCCGTAGTCTCTTTGGCACGTATCTTCCCAAGGCGCGGCAACTGAATATGACGTTCGAAAACATGAATTGCGCCCGTTAGCCGGAAAGAATCGTGACGGCCTTTCTTCTTGAATTTCGGAAATCCGATCTTGCGCCCGGTTTTTAACCCACGAAAGAAGTTCTGAAATGCTCGTTCCAAGTCGCGTAAAGCCTCTTGGGGCGCGCATTTCGAAACCTCGTACATCCACGGGAAATCGACTCCTTTAAGCGCATTAAGTTCCTTGTGCTGTTCGATGGCATTGATGCGCTTCTTTTCCTGCTCCCAAAAAGCAATGCGGCGGGAAAGCCCCCAGTTATAAGCGAATCGGGCTGCCCCGGCATGTTTGGCAAGCAAAATGCTCTGATGTGAGTTGGGATCCAGTTCATATCGGTAAGCGCTGTTAATCAGCATGTTCGATAGCCTCCATCGCTTTTTGCGCCTTGTTACGGGCAGAACGCCGCCCATAGAGCCGTGCACAGAAAGATGTGAGTACTTCGATCATATCGCGTACCAAATCATCCTTGAATTCGCCGGATTCCAAAACCAAAAGCCGCCGTCCCTGAGCCATCAATGCGGATTCGATGTATTCGAACCCAAAGCGCATCAAGCGATCTCGATGCTCGATTATGATGTTCCGAATTTTGGGATCGGCAGCAACTTCATCAACTTCTGGCGATGCCCATTTTGGCCATAACCAACCTCAGTAACTGCATTGTTGACCGACAGGCCATTTGTGTTGGCGAATTCCAGTAATCTGGCGTTCTGCCAATCCAAGTCGCTTTTTTGGTCATGGCTGAATACCCGATATGTCTATATATTTGTCATCTGTCTATTACCCCCATGAACACAGTTGTTGAGAGCCCTGGAACTGAACCATAAAAAGGAATAAAGGCCAAATTATACTGTACTTCCAGCATTGGTTCGACACATTTTGGAAAAGATCCTGCAAAAATCAGGCTTTACTTCGCATCGAAACAAAAAAACGCTCAATAATATACCTATCGAGCGAAAGTCATTCCTGATATATGATGGGTTTATTCCATAGACATGCCATTGGGCTGCTAAATGCCACGACGATGTGGCCGCCCCTGCACAGTTCGGGATGCGGATAATAAGGCCATCGTTACGTCGGCACGTACCTGGGGATCAGAAAGTTGCAGACGTACCAAAACCTCGCCCTCGCCAGAACCGGCATAACGGGCCTTAAGATGCGACAATGCCAATGCAATCGTATCATGCCGACATTTGTCGCAACTACAAATTCCGGCTTTTCCACTGATAATCTCATCATATAGCTCGATTACGACATCCTCGGTAAGATTCTTAAGTTCCACAGCGATGTCCCCCCCAAGCAGTTATAGCCATCCGGACACAAGCATTGCATAAAAATCAATAATGAATTCGCTAAAGAACAGATAAATCCCTGCGCCGAAAATCAGAAACGGTCCGAATGGAACCGGATCGCGTCTTTTAATAACCTTAAGCGCGATCAGCAATAATCCTATAATAGCTCCGGCAAACGAACCGATCATCAAAGCCGCCGCTGCTCCCTGCCAGCCAAGGAAGGCACCTATCATGGCCAACAGTTTGGCATCGCCGCCACCCATCCCGCCGTGGCTCAAGAAGGCCACCAGAAACAATAAAGCCGCCCCGCCAAAAGCTCCAATGAGGGCATCGGTAATTGGAGGCCGGCCACTCAAGAGTGCCAGCAGCAACCCGATTATGACTCCCGGAAGCGAAATTACATCGGGAATGATCTGCTGATCCAAATCAATAAAAGTAATAATAATACCGAGACTGAGAAAAACCGCAGCAGACAAAAACTCCAAAGAAAGTCCGAATTTCAACCACGCCAAAATCCATAGCACGGCGGTTAGTAATTCAACAACAGGGTAGCGCCAGGAAATATGAGCCTTACAATAGCGGCAACGCCCGCGTAAAAAGATAAAACTAAATACCGGAATCAAATCCAAAGTGCTTAAAGGATGGCTACAGGTTGGGCAGTGCGAGGAAGGCCAAGCCAGTGATTCTTTACGCGGTATGCGGTAAATGCAAACATTAAAAAAACTGCCGACAACTAATCCAAACACGGCGATTAAAAAAAGACCGGCTAAATCCAAAGCCAATTCTTTTCACCCCTAAAAAGGAAATGCGGGGCCGCTTGACAGCCCCGCCCCACAACAACCATGTTATTGCGGTCTGCGTTCTACGCCTTCCTGTGTTACAATAAGCTGGGTCTCTTCAGGTTCTGTAGCACCTGACCCATCATGAAAAGTACATTGTACCAAATAGGTGTCAATACGAACGCCAGCACCAGCTACTAATGCAGGATTTGGGGAAGTGATATCAGTCGCTGCGTAAATGTCGGTTGCGCCTGACGCCGGCCCGGAAACGGTGGCACCGGCAGTGTAAGTGTACGCTGACAAGTCATGCGGACATGAAGCAATGCCGAGACTGGCAAAATTATCCGTCCATTCTGTGCCATCCGGATAACGTTCTCTGTCAGCATAGAATGACTCTATCTGCGTACTAATATTCTTCAGGTTGGACTGACAGCTAGCAATACGAGCCCGATCCCTCATGCCACCAAACTGCGGCAACAGCATCATGGCCAGAATACCGATAATACCGATAACGACCAAGAGCTCTACCAGGGTGAAACCTTTCTCATTGCGTAAAGTCTCGTGAATTCTCTTCATTAGTTGTTTCACCTCCTTTCGGAAATCTTAAGTAAAGAAAAACAAAACTGCGGTTTCTTTGTTACTAAGTGTATCGACAGGCTTAGTGTTTTCCTTTACATTTTTTGATCAAAATTTTCGTTTTTTGGAGATTACATAATCTCCATCATCTTAGCCATTGGCAGCATGACGGCTAATAGAATCATACAAACCACGACCGCCAGTACAATGGTGATCAGTGGCGTAATGGCGGCGGTAAGATTGCCAACAGCAATATCCACTTCTTGATCGTAGAATTCAGCCACTTTAGTCAGCAAAGCGTCTACCGAGCCGGTTTCTTCGCCAATGATGGTCATCTGTACCACCATGGGAGGAAATAACCCACTACGATCCAGCGATTGCCCGAGCGGCATGCCATTACGAACCGCTTCGCTGACTTCTTTCAACTTAACCTCCGCCACCGCATTACCAGCCACCCGGCTGGTGATCTCAAGGCACTGCAACATTGGCACACCGCTTGCCATAAGCGTGCTGAAAGTACGGGTAAAACGGCTGGCAACTGTCTTCAGCGTAATGGGGCCGAACAGCGGCATCCGCATCATTAGTGTATCCTTCTGCAGGCGCCCGGCCGGAGTGCGGATGTAGGCTGATAGAGCAAATACCACGACAGCAATCGTCAAGATAACATAAATAATATACTTCTTCAGAAAATCGGCAAAATTGAGCAGGAATTGCGTGATACCAGGCAATTCCACGCCGGTCCCTTCAAACATTCCCGCAAACGTTGGCAGAACTCCCATAATCAAGCCAATCGTAATCGCGATCATGATCACAATGGTAATTATCGGCGAAGTCATGGCCGATTTTACTTTACGGTTCAGAGCGCTTTCTTTTTCAAAATGCTCGGAGACCCGGTTCAAAACCTCATCTAATACGCCGCCGGCCTCGCCGGCTTCAACCATATTAATCATAATGGGCGGAAAGGCCTTAGGGTGCCGTGACAAGGCTTTTGACAGGCTGTCGCCGGTTTCCAGATCGGTGCGGACAGTACCCAGAATTTCTTTAAAAACTTTATTCCCGGTTTGCTGCTGGAGAATGCTGATACAGGGCATCAGAGCCAGGCCGGCGTTAATCATGACAGCAAACTGCTGACAAAAAATCGTCAGCACCTTCAGCGGTATTTTTTTTGATTTTTGTACCGATGCCATGACGTCACCGGACGCGACATATTCCTGAATGGAGACTGGCAATAAATCCTTTTCGCGCAGCTTCAGAGCGATGTCGCGCTCGCTGATGCCATCCAGCTTGCCTGTTGTGATTTGCCCGGATCGATTTCTAGCCTTGTAAGTATAAGTCGTCGCCATTCAGTCACCACCTTTTAACATTCGCTTACCAATACACTCACTTAGGCATGCACAGAAGTTTATATTCCGCTAAACACACGCCAGACGTTTGAATTCCTCCGGATCGCTGGCCCGCATTAGCGCTTCTTGTAGCGAGATAATCCGGCGAGCATAGAGATCACGCAGCGAAGCATCCAGCGACTGCATCCCCAATTTGCTTCCGGTCTGTAGCAGCGAATAGATTTGATGGGTTTTCCCTTCCCGAATCAGGTTGCGAACAGCGGGAGTAGCCACTAGGATTTCGCAGGCGACGGCGCGTCCGGGCCTGTCCACCCTTGGAACCAATTGCTGCGAAACAATCCCGACGATCGTGGCGGCGAATTGTACTCTGATTTGCTGCTGCTGGTGCGGTGGGAACATGTCAATGACACGGTCCACTGACTGCACAGTATCGTTGGTATGCAAAGTCGCGAAGACCAGATGCCCTGTTTCAGCAGCGCTGATCGCGATACTGACCGTTTCCAGGTCGCGCATCTCGCCCACCAGAATGACATCGGGGTCTTCACGCAAAGCCGAGCGCAGTGCGTCGGCGAAACTGCGCGAATCAAGGCCAATCTCGCGCTGATTGACAACGCTCCGTTTATGGCGATGCAGGAACTCAATCGGATCTTCCAGCGTAATAATATGGGTACGACGCTCATTATTAATGATATCGATCAGAGCAGCCAGACTGGTCGATTTGCCGCTGCCGGTCGGACCAGTGACAAGCACCAGACCGCGGGTTTTCTCGGTAAAAGCGCGCAATACCGGCGGCAGCCCCAGATCGTCCAGAGTCTTAATTTCAGTTGGAATCAGGCGCATTACGCAGGCCAGTGTTCCACGCTGTCTGAAAATGTTGACCCTGAAACGCGCCAATCCACGCGCACTATGGGAAAAGTCGACCTCGCCACGCTGCTCCAACCGCTGTTTCATAATTTCGGGTAGAATGGGCAATAGCAGCGCCTGAATCATATCGCCCGAAAGCACCGGTGTATTAGCCATAGGAAGTAAGTCGCCATTTACCCTTAAGACCGGCGGCAGTCCCACTGTAAGGTGCAAGTCCGAGGCACCCTCGGAAACAGAAGCTCTCAGCAGACTGTCTATATCCATGTCAACGTCTCACTCCCTCTTTATCCATCATGATGATTAATCGGCAACTCGTGTGCAATTCTGAACCCTGGTCTGCTACTAATCGCCACTATAAGCGGCAGCCCAGACTGCTTCGAGTGACGTCTTGCCCTTCATGGCCTTGATAGCGCCATCGCCCAGTAACGTGCGCATGCCGCTGGCCACGGCTATCTTTTTCAGTTCATCGCTGGAAGCATTGCGGCGCACTGCGTCACGCACGGCGTCATTCATTACTAATACTTCGTGGATACCGGTACGCCCGGACATGCCGGAATTGTTACACATACGGCAACCGCGTCCGCGGTAAAAGGTTAACGGTTGCCGTGGATCAATTTCCGGCAGAGCGCCGCTAATTGCCGAACGCATTTCGTGTTCCGGCGGCAGCAGATACTGCTCGGCACAATTCTTACAGAGACCGCGCACCAGCCGCTGGGCCAGAATTCCGATGACTACAGAGGCTGCCAAAAACGGCTCGATGCCCATATCAATGAGACGTGTCAGGCTGCTGGGCGCATCATTGGTATGCAATGTGGAAAGAACCAAGTGACCTGTCATGGCGGCCTCAACGGCAATACGAGCCGTCTCACCGTCACGAATCTCACCGACCATCATGATATCCGGGTCCTGACGCAGGAAAGAACGCAAGGCGGTTGAGAAAAGCAATCCTGCCTTTCGGTTTACCTGCACCTGGCTAATGCCCTTGATTTCATATTCGACCGGGTCTTCAACAGTTACGATGTTTTTATCAGGGGAATTTAAGTCGTTCAGTACGGCGCTCAATGTGGTGGATTTACCACTTCCGGTAGGACCGGTTACCAGAATAATTCCGTAGGGCAAGTTGTAGATTGTGCGGAAGTTTTCGATTGTGTCAGGTAAAAAGCCAAGCTGGTCAAGAGACTTAACGGTGTTATTCTTAAACAGCAGCCTCATAACGATCTTTTCGCCATGCACGGTAGGCAGTGAGGAAACACGCAAGTCCAAGGCTTCACCTTCGACAACCGCCTGAATGCGACCGTCCTGAGGAACACGTTTCTCGGCGATATCCATCGCCGCCATAATTTTTAATCTGGAAATCAGTGCTGGCAGGGTCGCTTTCGGCGAAGTCATGATATCTCGCAGGACACCGTCAATACGCAACCGAATGCGCACATCGCCTTCAGTCGGCTGAATGTGAATGTCACTCGCCTTCTGTTTCACTGCCTGAGTAATGAGCATGTTAACCAGTCGGACAATCGGCGCGTCTTCGGCTCCGGCGTCGCCAGCCTGCTCCTCTGCGTTTCCGGCATCCTTGATCTCAATTTGATCTTCGAGTTCTTTAAAGACCCTCACGGCTTGATCGCCCATGCCGTAATAGGTTGTAAATGCGCGACTCAAATCGCCCTCTGAAATAATGAAGGGCTGGATATCATGCCCCAGCTTCAGCTTCAGATCGTCAATCGCAAAAACGTCGCTGGGATCGACCATGCCGAGCATCAGGGATTTATTATGTTTTTCAATCGGAAACACTTTGTATTTGCGTGCCAGTTCCTCTGGAACAAGGGCGAGGATCTCAGGCGGAATCAATCTGCGCGAGATATTGACATGGGGGATGCCAAGCTGAAATTCGAGGATTTCAATCAGACTCTGCTCCGTCAAAAGACCAAGTCCGACTAGAATCTGTCCAATACGCCGACCATCGGTTTTTTGGAGTACCAGAGCATTCTCCAATTGCTCTGGAGTAATATATCCGTAATCGATTAGCAGCTCGCCAAGCTTTCTTCTACCTGTGTCTGCCAATATGGTCACCTCTGATCTACAAGATGAATACTGGCGTTTTTCGACATATTAGCTTCTTTTTCCTGCACAGGAGAATTTTTGATCGGAATAAACAAGAAAAAACATCCTGTTTTACGTCCCTGGTACTGGCGGAACATCGTGTTCCGTGTGTAGCCAGGTGAGGATCGCTAGACATCCTGTCTAGCTTGTTTTTCTTACCGCCGTCCAAACAATCCGGGGCGTCTGCGTACCAGTATCCCGTCCGGACAAGTCAGCGCCAGGGAGGCGTCCCCGCCACGTAAAGAAACCCATCCGAGTCCGGCGACAGCCAGGTCTTCCCCATCCTTTATTTGATAAGTCTGCGTAATAGGCGCGGCCAGTTTCGTGCGGCAGGCGGCACATGGCAAGGCGAGCCAATCTGGTGGATTTTGCAGAAAAGTAGCAGCCCGGTCAGAGCTGGTGCGATGAAAGACAACCTCGCGACCAGCGTAGCACAGCAGAGTACGCACCTCAGCGGCCTGATTAGTGAATGCCGCCAGCCCTGCGAAAGTGACTGCTTGTCCCGGTTCCAAATGATACAGTCTGGCCTGCAGTTTTTTGCCAGCAAAAGCCAGTTCTGCCCCACAGTCCGGACAAACTAAATCGCTGAGCCGATCGCCAGGTGCGATTCCCGGAGTGTCAATCCAGTTGATCCCGTCTTTGCCGGTAACGGTAACGGTATACTGGGTAGTACCAGGAAAGTGCGATACCAAAGGCGCAGTGCTGGCGTTTTGTCCGTGTCCTGCCGCTCCCTGTCCGTGTCCAGCTCCCTTTCCGTGCCCGTATCCGTATCCCTGTCCCGGGGCAGTCCCGGTGACGCCAGACAGGACCTGTAGTAATGAAGACTTGCCGACATTGGTCGCTCCGACCAACGCGATGCGCTCCAATTTTTCTTCACGGATCAGGACTTTAACGGCGTCCAGATCCCGGGCGCGGATTGTCCCACAGGTAATGATACCGGCTGGCGCTGGTACAGTACCTTTTACCCGCTGCCGCACCCAGGCTGCAATTTCATCTGATTTCGACACTGACGGCAGCAAATCGATTTTATTGATCAATATGTAATAAGGGCGTTTTCCGAATAGCGGCAGCCATTCGGGATGCCAGGTGCCTTCGAAGTCAAACGGATCAACAATAAAGAATACCGCCCTGGCAGAGGCCGCCCCCTTTGAGACAGCATCCAATACTGTCTGAACGGTCAGACGTACCGGCTCGGCTTTGCCATAATGACGGATGCGGAAGCAGCGCCGGCATAAAGTTTCTGAATTGGATTGCCCCAAAACATGCGCCGGTACAAAGCCGCGTTCTTCCGACGAATCACTGTGGAGCTGCGCGCCACAGCCCGGACATCTCAATCCTGCGTGCTTGTCCATTATTACAAAACTCCAGTCCGTCTCATATAATTCAGCACCATCTTTTCAATGATGCGCACCATGCGTGTATAAAGGAATTCTCTGTTTGACAGCGGCGGCGTCAGTATTGTATAAAGCGCGCAGCGGTTGCCCCCGAAGATGTCGGTAAACAGCTGATCACCAATGACAGCAGTTTTATCACAAGACGTTCCGAGTAGGGAAAGCGCTTTCAGGAAGGCCCCCCGCCGGGGTTTGATGGCGCGCGGAACAGCCGGTATCCCCAATTTACGGGCTACCAGCTGCACACGGGAAGGCATCCCATTCGAAAGAATACATAGTTTGAAACCATCTTTTTTCAGTTTAGCAACCCAGGCGATCAGCTCCGGGCTAACGTGCGTTACGCCCCATTCCACAATGGTATTGTCGAGATCGAGGATAATAGCCTGAATACCCTGCTTCTTTAAATGCGCCAGATCCAATTCCATCACAGACGGCGTACAATGCCGCGGCTTGAGCTTTGTAAACATACTGCCTCCACGCCCGAAATTCTTTGCATGGTCATGATTATATCATATGGTGGTTGACACTGCACGCTATTTGCATGCTATTGATAACCTTCTTGCAGCATTTCCTTATATAATTTGCGCAAGGCTTTTTTCTCAATGCGCGAAACATAGGAACGCGATATTCCCAGCAGTTTCGAAATTTCGCGCTGCGTTTTACGGACGCCATCATTCATGCCGTACCGCAATTCCAGCACCTTTTTCTCCCGGCGTCCAAGGGTGTGCATTTTTTCCCGCAATTTTTCCTCTTCCAGCGCCGTCTCAACCTTTTCGCTAACGGCGTCAGGATCAGTCCCCAGCGTATCCATTACGACCATTTCATTACCGTCATTGTCAGAGTTAATTGGGTCAAAGAAATACTGCTCATTGCGATTTTTCTTGATCATGCGCAGGTGCATCAGTATTTCGTTTTCAATACATTTGGCTGCGTAGGTCGCCAGGCGTGTGTTACGGTTGCGTTTGTATGTGGCAATCCCCTTAATCAATCCGATCGTGCCGATTGAGATTAGATCATCTGTTTCTTCGCCCGTGCCGTCAAATTTTTTGACGATGTGGGCAACGAGCCGCAAGTTGCGCTCAATCAACTGGTAGCGGGCTTCTTCATCGCCCTCGGCCATGCGATCGAGCAACGCGCTTTCCTCTTCTTCATTAAGCGGCAACGGAAAAACGGTATTGTTGGTGACATACGAAAGCAAAAACAGAAAACCTTCGGCAACAGATGCAAAAGCCCATGCCAAAATTGGAAGGTCCATAGCTTCACCCCCGAATACCCTCTCAACTACCTTATGCGTAAAAAAACGCGGACGTCACTCTTTTAAAGCGACAAATGCTGCCAAAATTTCCGCGAAAAGGGGGGCGGCAGTCACCGATCCGGATTGACCGTCCTCGATCAGGATTGCCATGCAAAGCGACGGTTCCTGGCCGGGAGTACCTGGCGCAAAGCCAACAAACCATGCATTGTTAATTGGCATGCCTTCGGGGGTGGTGCGACCTGTTTCCGCCGTACCAGTTTTGCCGGCGCTCCCCCCTTCAATGCCAGCAGCTGCCATGCCAGTACCCTGGCTGACGCATTGCCGCATCATCTGTTGCATTTTTTGAGCTGTAGAAGGTTTCATCACGCGCTGCCCTGCGTCTGGAGTAAAAGTGCGCACGACTACCCCATCATTGGTGCGTAATTCAGCCACCAGGCGCGGAACATGGAGTATGCCACCATTTGCGATGGCTGACGCCATTAAGGCGACCTGTAACGGTGTTGCTGAGACCCCTTTTTGACCGAGGGTCAGATTGGCAATATCGGCCGGCAGTAGCGGCCAGCCAACCGGCAGACTTCCGGCATTCTCGTCGCGCAACCCAATATTAGTTAGTTTACCAATCCCCAATTTCTCAGCAGTCGCCACAATGGCCCTAGCACCCAGTGTCTGTCCAACCGCCACAAAGACCGTATTGCAGGACTCAGCGAAGGCGTCGCCGAAACTCAATTCACCATGCCCTTCTTTGCGATGACAATGAACTTGGTGTTGGCCGATATCGATGGTTCCCAAATCAACAAAGCGGCTTTCTGGAGTGCAGATGCCATTTTCAAGCGCCGCTACTGCGATCGCAATTTTGAAGACTGAACCGGGAAAGTAAGCGCTAATCGCCCTGTTGATGAA
>DHDG01000055.1:0-1473 GCA_002399265.1 Firmicutes bacterium UBA4882
GTGGCGAGCTTGAAACTCGCATTAGAAATTTCATTGCAGAACATCAAGACACAAAACTGATTATCATTGATACCCTACAAACAATTCGCAGTCCCAATACCGAAAGCACCTACTCCAATGATTATTCTGATTTGACAATCCTCAAAAATCTTGCCGATGATTACAAGATTGGTATTTTACTCATTCACCATTTCAGAAAACAAAAAGATGGTGATGTGTTTAATCAGATCACAGGCTCAACAGGTTTGCAGGGTGCAGTGGATACCATGTTTACACTAAGCCAAAGCAAGCGTGGTGAAAAAACAGCAACCCTTTCTTGTGTTGGGAGAGATATCGAAAGTCGAGAATTGGAGCTGGAACGCAGCGAGGATAATATCTGGATTAAGCTTTCAGACAGTCTTTCTGAAGGCAACTTAAAGGATTTAAGTTTCATAAAAGCCATTGGAAAATTTATGGCGGACAAGGATAGCTACATTGGAAATGCAACGGAATTATCGACCCTGCTCAGTGAAATAAGTGACGATAATTTTTCAAACAAATCCATCTCTAAAAATATCAAGAGATTATCCAAAAGCCTTGAAAAGCTTGGAATACTGGGCTCTGCACGACGTAGCAACGGGAAAAGAATTATCGAAATCGTCAGAATTGGTGACGATAGTGCCGACCAAAAGCGGGTGTCATAATTCTCGACCCTATCGGCACTTCGTGGGATCAAACCATTCGCCACCGTTGCCCCCTGTCTGCCCCTGTGTGGTGATATTGTCGGTGGCATGGCATAACACCACCTTATCTTCAAAAACAGAAACCAAGAGAGCAAGTGCCGATATTTTTTCTGCCAGGTACCCCTTTAACCGCATAAATTACCGCTACCACTTTCTCTCCTCGGAGAGAGCCAGCATCGCAAACGGCTTGTCGGTGGCGTTGCCCCCGACCGCCGATGCAGCTGGCTGGGCAGAAGCCCAGACCCACTTAAGAACGGAGGCACATCGCATATGGATACAAAAAAGCGAAGATTAAGTATTAAACTAACCCAAGAGGATTTTGACAAAATTCACCGAAAAGCGGAACAAGCCAATAAGAATATTACCGACTATGTAACAACTACTTGTCTCGGCAAGGAGATTGTTATCATCACGGGCCTTGCCGAGGTGCTAAAAGAGCTGAAAGCCGTGGGCAGAAACCTCAATCAGATTGCTGTGCTTGCCCATAGCGGAAGAATTACTGCTGTCAATCTTACAGGTGTGCAGGAGGAAATGGTTACAATCAACAGCCACCTCAAAGACATTTTAGAACGTAGGAGGTGGTCAGCATAGCCGTTGTCAGCTTTGCAAAGTTCAAGAAAAAGCAGTCACGAGCCAGTATGTCTGCTGTGATGAACTATGCCATGAAAACCGAAAAGACACTGTTTGAGGGTGAGCGTTTGGTGTCGGGGCTGAACTGCTCCCCCCAAACTGTCTACCACGAATTTATCAA
>DHDG01000055.1:1748-16442 GCA_002399265.1 Firmicutes bacterium UBA4882
GACCGTGACCACATTCATTCTCACTTTATTATCAACTCGGTTGCCTTTGACTCCGGCAGAAAGTTTCACATCAGCACCCCGGAGATAGAACCCATTCGGCAGTTAAATGACAAGCTGTGTATAGAATATGGCTTCGAGATTTGCAAGCCGAAACAAAAGTATGAGCATACAAAATCAATGAGTGTTTCAGAATACCACGCAGCAGCCAAGGGTGAAAGCTGGAAAATGCGACTGGTCAATACCATTGATGAGTGTATGAAATATGCAGGCAACAAGGACGAATTTATACAGCTGATGGAATTTGAGGGCTACGGTGTCAAGTGGACAGATACCCGAAAAAGCATTACCTACACCACTCCCAAAGGCATGAAATGCCGAGATAACCGCCTGCACGAATCAAAATATTTAAAGGAGAGGATGGAACTTGAGCTACGAATCAGACAGGAAATTGTCGCTGGAAGAACTCAAACAGCGGAACAAATCACAGCCACCCCAAGAGCCGATGCCCACGCCTTCTCCTCTGACACAGGAGAAATTGGACAATCTGTTTTACAATCAGAGCGTCATTTGGGATGGGATAGAGGATTTGCAGAGTCAGCTGAAAGCCTTGCAACAGCAGAACCACAGTCTCGAAACCCAGATGAGCAGCCTACCCAGCAAGTCAGATTTGGAGAAACTGGACAAGAAATTGTGGGAGATGAACAGAACACTATCACAGGTTGGGAGCAAGAAAGAGAAACATTTTTCTCTGCCCAAGCTGAAGCTACCCAGCATAAACGGGACAGTTTGCCTTTGGATATTCATCAGCTTGCTTCCCTTGGCGGTAATATTATCAGCCTTGGTAGGTCTGTGGAGTCTCTTGGTCAGTCCACTCCTGTAAGGGACAGCACCACAAGACTCACAGTCAAGGAGCATAAAAAAGGCGTTGGTCAAAAGCAGGATGACCACAGCGGATATGATTTTGAGATGAAAATGTAGGAGGTATTCAATGAATAAAAATGCTGGATTTTATGGTGAAACCTTGCCGTTAACAAGGCAGCAGGACGGAAAAGTAATGCCTATTTATCGTGATGCCGGAGTATATTTTGACGACACTGGTATGCGTACCGAACGGCAGATGAAGATAAACGGTCAAACCTTCTTTGTCACTTCTGTATTTCCAACGGTGGCAACAGCTACACCCACAGAAAAAATCATTAAGCTGATTAATTTGGATGTAATGAAAAGGGCTGAATAGTTTCAGCTATTCAGTAGACTTTGGCAAATCGTTTGGGTATGATGTGGTTGCGGTTCTACCGCACCCATCGTATTCAGTTTGCCAAAAGAAAGGAGCCGTAAAAATGGCAAATGATAAGTACACAATTTTATATGCAAGGCTAAGTCAAGATGATGGCAGTCAAGGTGAGTCTAACAGCATTCAAAACCATGATGTAATCTGTAAAGGGTGGTTTCACCACCACTAATTACATCATGACTGCGGCTCATTTGTGGCGAATGAAACAGCAGTTGTGCGAAAGGCGGCGATGCCAGTCGTATCCACGGTTTCCACACCTGCTAACGGTAATTCACAAACCACAAAGGAGGCCCAAATGGAACTGACATATACCAAAGCCGGAGATTATTATTTGCCCAATCTGGCCGCGCCGGATGCGCCGGCCCATCCCATCGGCAAGTATGGCCGCATGAGAAAGCGGTATCTGAAAGAGCATCATCGCACCATTTTTGAAAGCATGGTGCTGGATGGCAGCTTGTGGGCACACATTGCAGAGATTGACCAAGCCAGCACCGAGCGCATGAAACTCCTCATTCCAGCAATGGCAAAACAGGAAGGCGTGACCGAAGAGCTAAAAGCGTCCGCTCAAATGGAATGGGTGGGTCGGATGAACAGCATTTACAACCGGGCGGAAGAAATTGTGCTTAATGACTTTATCTTCTCTGATTAGAATAGCCAAACACGCTCATGGATTTTGAAGTCCATGAGCGTGTTTTTTATCGTTCAAAATCTTTGCTCCGTTTTTTTGGTTTCGGTGTGTGCGTTGAGGGTGTTGTCGGCTGCTTTAACCGAGCAAGTACAGACTCTTTTTCAGCTGGTTGTTGCGGTCTGCGTTGTTGCGCGTTGTTTGGACGATGGAGTTGTTCGATCAAACTTTCTTTTTGGATGGGAGTGTCGGCATTTTCAGGTGATTGCTTATTTGCTTTCAGCTGTTCCGCGAGAAATGCGCGGCAACGTACTTCGGCATATTGAAAATCAACCGTATTTTTGATGTAATTCGGTGCCGGTTGGGTAGCATATAATGTGGCAGCTTTCGTTTTCTGATTGTATATGACCTGTGCATATTTCAAAATTGTGGAAATATTGGACTTTATGAAATCATATTCTTTTTCCACAATCATTCGATAGTTCAAGTCTTTTTCATCGTTAATGGAATACGGAGTAAGTTCGCTGTCAGGAACAGGGATCATGTTGCTTAGCTTCAAAGTTCCTTTCAATTCCACTTTCCCTGATGCCGTATCGGTTGTTATCATACGTACAATCGGTACAATGCTCTTGCGAATCTGGTTTGTCCCGTCCGGTTGCAGAATATAGTCGCTGTTTTTGGGCGAAGAAAACGGAATGAAGTAATTATACTCGTCATGACGGAATACAACGCCTAAGTATTTTCTCGTGTGTGAACGGACATTCTCTTTGTTGTCAAAAACGATTTTCAGTCGAGCGTCTTGCCGGAGATATGCTATGTAACGATCCGACACGCTGAATATTTTTACTTTTTCCATATTATCCTTTCGATTCGTCTATAAAAGAAAGGGGGTGGGAAAACCCCACCCCCTGATTTTACAGCTTCCCACTTGTTGGTGGGGAAACACCTGATTTTACAGCTTCCCACTTGTTGGTGGGGAAACACCTGATTTTACAGCTTCTCGCTTATCGGCTGAGAAACGCCTGATGTTGAGCATCTCTGCTCTTCATTATTATTATACGCACGGGGCAGAAATATGTCAAGCAAAACAGCCTATTCAAAAAATGAATAATTTGCGAACTATCAGCCGTAATCTATGTCAGCGTGATCCCGCGCTCCGCCAACTTTTCGCAAATCGCCTTGTAGGACGCTTCGCCCAAGCCCGGGGTCGCTTTGAGCTGTTCGCCGGACAGTGCGCATAAGTCCGCCAGCGTATGAATGTCAGCCTTCTCCAAAATGTTCGTCAGCCGCGTCCCGAAGCTAAGCTCAGCGATGGGGACTGCCTGCAACAGCTTGCGCTCCCGTTTCCGTTTATACTTTCCTCTTGCCATAATCATGGCCTCCCTTCGTGTTATGTATGACTGTTTTCAGTATGACTATAAAAGAATATTTGCCAGTACTGTGAATATCGCCAAGGAGATGGCTGCAATCAGAACCAAACAAAAAGCAACAATAAGCAATGTTTTCCCAAGCTTGCTGCTGACGGTGCAGGACACACGGATGCCCCATATTGCAAGCAGCGTCATGCAGAAATAAACCACGCCGGACGCAGCGGAGAAAAAGATTGTGGTCAAGTCCAAATAGAAAGAAATCACCGGGATGATGCATAGTACCCCAACGCAAAGCAACACCCCAAACCCAACGAAAAGCAACTTTTTTACAAGCGTGTTCTTAATCAGAATCGCAACGGAAGTCCCGCCGATGCAGGCGGCTACGATTGCGACAATTCCAAACAGAACAACGGCGGCTATCACCATCATAATGAGGATGACCGGCAAAACCAGCAGCACATGAAACATGTTTCGTCACTCCTTTTATAATCATTCGTCCTCTGTATCCACGGTGCTATTCTTGCTCCGGTTTTTATAGACATTGTACTGATTCTTGCAGCGCGGAGAGCAAAAGACTGTGCCGGGGCGCTTGGCCACAAACACCTTCTGACAGTGCTTGCACATCTTCAGCGGTTTATCTCCATCTGTCAGCATGAAGCTGAACATCATCTGAATGCCCAGCAGCAGCGAATGGAAGTCCCATACAATGGTCGGCTTATCCAGCAGCTCTATATGATAGCTCGGCGCAATGCCGTTGAAGGCCGCTATGCCCATGCGGTACAGGTTGCGCCCGTCCTCGTCCAGCGCGTCATAATCATTATAGTACAGATAGCTGGAACAGAAGGAAAAAGCCCAATCCTTAAACTGCGCGATCAGCCAGTCATACCGCTCCGCATATTCTCGCTGGAAAGCGATCTGCAATGCCATGGGTCGATTAGAGAAGGTCATGGTCAGCGCAATCATTGTGCGGTCTGAAATGTCCCACTTGGATTCCTTGCCCTTTTTCCTCAGCTCCAGCTTGTCAAAGGGCAGAAAGTGAGACAGATATTTGTCCGTGTCCATCGCTTCGTCCTTGATAAAATGATTGCTCGGCAGATAGACTGCCTCATAGTCCATAAAGGTGGGCGTGGTCGGCAGCGCGGTGATTAGTCCCAACAGACCATAATGGGAAACAAAATCCATCGCCGCAGCCTGAATGGTCTGTTCGTCGGCCTTGTTCATGCAGAGCATCCCCACATTGAGCGCCTCCAACACCATTGCCTCAGCATCCTTCAGCGGGTCGTAGATCTCCGGCTTTGCATTGGGGGCGGGGGTCACATACTGCTTTCCGTCCTTTGCCCGCCTGCACTCATATTCACTATATTTTACCCAACTGGAGCTTGAACGCTCAAACAGGTTGTTCATCAGATACCTCCGAAGTAATCTTTATCATCCACAATTATATTACTATCATATCAGCCGCTTGTATCTTCGTCAAGGGCGTTGGCCTCATACCTGCCAATAAAGGCTTCTTCTCGCAGCGTGAGCTGTCTGCTTTCTGTTTGCCACTTTTTCAAATGCCGATAGAGCCGTTTTTGCAGCGTTTGCAGCATGCCATCCCGCACACTGCGGATGTTGCGATCGGTCTGCCCGCGTATGGCGGCAAGCTGCTGCGGAGAGCACAAACGCAGCGCAAGGAAAAACAGGACTTCCTTCTGGTTCTCATTTAGCTTATAGACGAGGTCGGACTTGAAATTGTCTGCGGTCAGTTGGTGCATCTCATAGGGGCAGTCAAACAGCACATCCAGAAAATTGCCGCTGCATAGCTGACGATAGGCCGGATTCATCAAAAAACGAGGGAACATCACGCCGTCATAGGCCGCGCCGTATTCTAACGGTACATTGTTTCCCCGCCGTACTTCACGGTATCGTTCCCTGCGTTCTCTGTTCGCATCCCGCCTATCCCAAATAGCGAGGATCAGTTCAAAGTCCTCCACCGTCCGGGCAACACATTCTAATCGCTCCAACGCAACCTCGTTGGAGCTTAACGCCAGTCTTGCCTTTTCCCGTGACAGCTTCGGCTTGTGCAGCCTTTGGTATCGGCTCTCGTCTTGCTCCAGTTGTAGAGAATATTCTGTTTCTCGCTCTTGCGCGAGCTGCCATTCCAGTCGCCTGTTGGATGGCTCGATGCCGGTGTCATAACGGCCATACGCATCCATCAAAGCCACCTCCCCTCGAAAAATCTTTGTCTTTTCTGAATTGTTTTCAAAAACCTATTCCGAAATAAGTGTCTGCATTCTCCTATATATAGAGAGGTTAGTAATCAAGCATAAAATACAACAGATTACAGCCTTGGCCTCTCGGGGAGGAATGCGCAGCAATCAGCATAATCGGCAGCATGACCGGCTTCGGCTTGTCCAGTAATGGGCAGCCGGGGTCGGTCTTTTGCTTGCCCCAAAGGCAATTAAGACAACTGAATATGCGCCGGTAGATTACAGCAGCCGGAATACCTATCACCCACATTATACAGGAGTTGCGCCCTCAGCGCAACGGAAAGAGAGGTACACCATTAACACCCATAAAACCAGCGAGAACAATTTCACCTATGTGACCCGGCGGATCGGCTCCACCACCTACAAGGTAAAGGTCGTATTCTGCGACAACGGGCAGGAGACGATGGAGGATAAAGTTTTGCGAATGATCCGAAATGAGGTGTTGGAAAAGACGCCGGAGTATGGTAAAATGAACTTGCCACAAATGAGCCGACAGTCTGAAAGGAGCGCCTAATGAGCGTGAAACAGACTGCGGATAAAATGACCGCATTATACGAGAGATTGTCCCGTGACGATGAATTGACGGGCGATAGTAATTCCATTATCAATCAGAAAAAATACCTCGAAAGCTATGCTGCACAAAATAGCTATGGTAGCTGCGTCCATTATACCGATGACGGATACAGCGGTAAGGATTTCGACAGGCCCGCATGGAAGCGGCTGGTGACAGACATTGAAGCCGGAAAGATCGGTCGTGTCATTGTAAAGGACATGAGCCGCGTCGGTCGTGACTATCTGCAAACAGGCTTTTACACGGAGGTTTTCTTCCGTCAGCACGGCGTCCACTTTATCGCCATCGCAAACAGCGTGGACAGTGACGATGTCGGCAGCAGCGAGTTCGCGCCATTTTTGAATATCATGAACGAGTGGTATTTGCGCGACCTGAGCCGCAAGCAGCAGGCCTCCATCCGCATCAAGGGAGAATCCGGCAGGCCAACCACAAACTGTGCCATCTATGGGTATAAAAAAGACCCGCAGGACAAATACAAGTGGCTGATCGACGAGGAAGCCGCCGCTGTTGTCCGCAGGATTTACCGACTGACTATTGAGGGCTTCGGCCCTTATGAGATTGCCCGCAAGCTGTTCGATGACAAGGTGGAAACGCCCGCCGTTTACCTTGCCAAACGGGGTATCGGAGTTTGGAAAAGCAAAGAGGAATTTCCTTATCCGTATAGCTGGAGCGGATTCATCGTGGGAAAGATTTTATCCAAGCCGGAGTATATGGGCGACACAGTAAACTTCCGCTCCCACAAGGCATCGTATAAGGATAAGAACGCCATTATGAACCCCAAAGAGGACTGGCTTATCTTTGAGGATACCCATGAAGCCATCGTGGATCGGGAGACATGGCAGCTTGCCCAAAAGCTGCGAAAAACGCCGAAACGGATTGACACCATCGGCGTTGCAAACCCGCTGACCGGACTTTTGTACTGTGCCGACTGCGGTGAGAAAATGTATAACCACCGCACCAGAGGAAGTGCCGAGAAAGGCAACTATCCATCGGACTTTTTTGACTGCTCGACCTACACGCTGGCACACCAGAAAAAAGCCAAGGCCTGCTGCGGCCACTATATTACAACGAAATCCCTGCGGATGCTGATTCTCGATACCATCCGCGCTGCAAGTACCTTTGCTATTTCCAATCAGGCGGAGTTTATGGAAAAGGTACGGTCAGCATCGCAGGTCAGGCAGGCAGAGGCCGCCAAGGACACAAAGCGCAAGCTGAGTAAAGACAAAAAGCGGGTAAGCGATTTAGACAGCATCATCAAGAAGCTCTATGAATCCTTTGCCGTGGGCAGGATCTCAGAGGAACGCTTTGACAGCCTGCTTTCCGAGTATGAGATTGAACAGCAGTCACTTCGCACAGCAGTCGCAGAGGCGGAGACGCAGCTCACTGCATATGCGGAGGATACCGACAAGGCAGAACAGTTCCTGACGTTGGCAAAGAGATTCACGGACTTTTCCGAGCTGACCACGCCCATGATTAACGAGTTTATAGACAGAATCATCGTCCATGCACCGGAACGAATCAGTGAGGAGCGGACACAGGAGATCGAAATCCATCTTAAGTTCATTGGTCGGTTTGAGTTGCCCGCCCCAGAGCTGACGCCGGAAGAACTTGCCGAACAGGAACGGCTTCGGAAGGAGCGCATCCGCAGTCGGGAACGGTATCAGAAAATTAAATCCGGCGAGACTGTACCGGGCAGACCGTTTACGCTTTCCTGCAAATGCTGCGGCAAGGCCTTTGAATCGAAACGATCAAACACCATGTTTTGCGATGTAAATTGCCGCTCCAAGTTTTACCGGCAGGAGGCAGCGGCAAACCGAAGCCGGGAGTGCGTCTGCGAAACCTGCGGAACGGCCTTTACCACCTCACGAATTGATGTCAAGTATTGCGGTGATGCTTGCAGAGAAGAAGCCAATCGCAAAATGCAAAAGGAACGCAACGCGGCAAAGCGAGAGCGGAAAATAGCATGACAATGTTTGAGGCGGGTCGGAACGGTATTCCGGCCCGCTTCTCCTATAAGGAGGCTATCGTCTATGTGGAAGAGCGAGTGGGAATGCCAGAACCAAGACAGGCTAAAAGCGTTACGGATAAGCTAAAGGGTCAAAATGACCACTTAGCTCAACCGTAACGAAAAAGGCATTTCTCCACAAGTCATTACCGTAACGGCAGACGAAATCATAGCGAATTACTGATGACAATTTTTGTCACAAGTAGCAGCCGTAACAGCCAAAACCGACATTGGGCGGGTCATGGGACGAAAAATCCTGTGACCCGCCCTTTTTGCGTCCAAATTCAAAACTGTATTGCCGCCAAGCGACAGAAAGGAAACCTATGAGTATCAATCTTATCAATCCCATCCATCACGATACGCCGGTTATCATCGGCATTGACCATGGCTATGGCAATATCAAGACGGCACACACCTGTTTCAAGACAGGCGTTGCAGCCTACGACAAAGAACCGACCTTCAAAACCAATCTTCTCGTCTACGGCGGGCGCTATTATCTGATCGGTGAGGAACACAAGGAGTTTGCCGCTGACAAGATGCAGGATATGGATTATTACATTCTCACCCTTGCCGCCATCGGACGGGAGCTGCACATCCGCAAGCAGACCAGTGCCTGCGTCCACCTCGCCGCCGGTCTGCCCCTCACATGGGTCGGCGAACAGAAGGACAGCTTTAAGGCATACCTCATGCAGAACGAGACGGCAGATTTCAAGTTCAAAGGCGCGGACTACCATGTGGAGTTTGCCGGTGCGGATGTATTCCCGCAGGGCTTCTCCGCTGTGGCGGACAGGCTGCGTGAGTTTAAGGGCGTGAATATGCTCTGTGACATTGGCAACGGCACCATGAATGTCATGTATATCAACGAGTGCCGACCGGTCACGAAGCTGTGCTTTACCGAGAAGTACGGGACACATCAATGTATGCTGGCAGTCCGCGAGAGCCTGATGCGGCAGTATGGCACCGCCATTGACGAGTCCCTCATTGAGCGCGTGATCCGGCACGGGACAGCCGACATCAGCGACCGCTATCTGACCGCCATCCGGGACACCGCAGCGGAATATGTTGCAGGGATCTTCCGCAGGCTGCGGGAGCATGAATATGACCCGGAGCTGATGCGCCTTTATGTGGTCGGCGGTGGGAGCTGCATGGTCAAAAACTTCGGGCAGTACGACGCCGGGCGCGTCATCATCAACGACGACATTTGCGCTGCGGCCAAAGGCTATGAAGCATTGGCGCAGCGCAGCAGGACAAAGAACGGTGGCATTGTATGAGCGAAATCGTCCGTCTTAGTATCCGCCTGAACTTGGAGAAGGACACCGACCGACAGGCGTGGGAATATTTGCAGCATATGTCCCATGCTGAACACAAATCCATCAACAGGGCGGTTATCTCTGCGGTAAACGAACACTTTGCCCGGAAGGAGCGTATGTCCCATGATTCGTACTTGGAAACGCGAGAAAAGGAGGATGCTTTTCTCAAACGCATTGAAGATACCATCTCGCAGAGCATGGCCGCCGCAGCGCCGCTGGGTGGTCTGCTGCCCCTATTGCAAGGTGTCCCTGCTATACCGGCTGCGTCCACGCCGGAGGATAAGGAGAGCATGGATGCCGCATTGGATTTTGCAAACAGCTTTTGACAGCAAAGTACACCTATTTCGCTGTCATTAACAAAGGATATGACGCCAAAAGCAGTGTTTTTGACGCCGCTTTTCTCACCTCATTTACGAGGCTTGAAAAGCGGCGTCATTTTTCTTTGCCATTGATGTCAGCAGAACAAACCGTGCTGTCAAAACCGCCTGTTTTGACAGCACAACGAGGAAAGGACGATATACATGGACGAAAACGAGAAAAAATTACTTCAAGCAAAGCACAGATTAGAGGAAGCACAGGCGCGGGATCGGGTGAAGGAGCGCAAGGCACGAACGCGGCGGCTTATCCAAGAGGGGGCAATTTTAGAAAAAGCATTTCCGCAAGCAGCAAATATGGGGCTTACAGAGCTGGAGGATTATCTATGCCAGGTAGCAGAAATCAAGTCTTAAACCGAGGGGGCGTTCCGGGAGACCGGGGTGTCTCCTTTTTTAGTCCCGAAGGGCGCAACTTACTCACCACCCTACGGGCGGTGGTACTGCCTGCGGCAGTCGTTGCGCTCTCCGAGGGGGACTGCGGCATCTGCGGATGCCTCCAGACAATGCCACAGCCATGCGTGTGCTGCTGTCATTGCCTGCACATGAAAAAGTGAGGTGGCTCAAAATGGGCCCACCCCACTTTCCCATGTCTGCGCAAACCTGCCACCGGCAGCTTTCCCGCAGTACAGGGTATCAGCAATGTTGATACCCTTTTCTTTTGTGAAAAGAAACAAAATGGACGGAGGTGAGAACCAATGGCAATCTACCATTTAGAAGCGAAGGTCGTAAGCCGTGGAACAGGCCGCTCCGCTGTGGCAGCGTCGGCCTACATGAGCTGCTCCAAGCTTTATAACGATTACGACGGCGTACAGCATGACTACACCCGAAAGCAGGGACTTGTCTGGCAGCAGACTTTCCTGCCGCCCATGGCCCCGGCTGCATGGCGAGACCGTGAGGTTTTATGGAACGCCGTTGAGGAAGCCGAGAAAACAAATGACAGCCGCCTTGCCCGTGAGTTTGTCGTGGCGCTGCCCAAGGAGCTGGACAAACAGGGCTGGACGGAGCTGTTGACCGAATTTATTCAAGACCATTTTGTAGCGGACGGAATGTGCGCCGATGTGGCAGTGCATGACACGGACGGGCACAATCCACATGCCCATATTCTGCTGACCGTGCGACCGCTCAACGATGACGGTACATGGCAGCACAAGACCGAAAAAGAATATTTGTGTGTCCGTAACGGCGAAGAACAGGGCTTCACCGCCGTCGAGTTTAAGGCGGCGCAGTCGGACGGCTGGGAGAAGCAGTATCCATACAAGGTGGGAAAAAAGAAAGTGTATATGCCGCCCTCCGAAGCTGACGCACATGGTTATGAACGCGCTGACAAGCACCCCAAGAGCACCAGATACGGCAGGCAAAACCCCATCTCCGAGCGTTGGAACAGCGAGGAACAGCTTGTTTCATGGCGGGCGGCGTGGGCAGATGTGAGCAACCGGTATCTGGAACGCGCCGGTTCCGATGAGCGCATCGACCACCGAAGCCATACTGCCCGTGGTCTTGACGATCAACCCACCATCCATGAGGGCGTCTTTGCCCGCAGGATGGAGTGTGAGGGTAAGGTATCCGACCGCTGCGAGCTAAACCGGCAGATACGGGAGGACAACAGACTGCTGCGAGAATTGAAAGCACAGGTTCAAAAGCTCATGCAGGCGGTCAAGAACACCGTTCCAGCCATTGCCGGTGCGTTGGAACGATTGCGCGGGAATATGCTCATCTTCCGGTATCAGGTGCTTCGCGCACAGGATTCCAAGCAGGCTGCGAGAAAGTCTCTTTCCGACATCCTTCCGGACTTCAACCGCTACACCGGCATTGTAAAGCAGCTAAAAGCCATGGCAAAAGAACGCAAAAACCTCCTTGCCGAGAAGAAAAACACATCGGCATTGCAGCCGATAAAACGCCATGAGCTGTCTCAACGCATCGCCGAGCTGACGGAAAACATGGAGGAATTGCGCTCCGAAAAGGAACTTTTGCTGATGCAGTTTGATAAATCTGATGATGCCGGAATGAAAGAGATCCGGGATTGGGCAAGCAGTATGGAAGCATCCCTAAAAAAGCTGGAACAGTCCGAAAGCAAATATGCGGCGGAGCTGGAGGAAGCTCTGGCTGAATATACGCGCCTGACTGAGCAGGCAACGGAGTTGGATGCCGATGCACTTTCCGCTGAGAGAGCTACCCTTCGTCCCGATGCCCAACAGGCGGCAGTACAGCGCCTTCAAGCGGCCTACGGTACACAATACCAGCCAGAGGTTTTGCGCCGATGCAAGCGCGACATTGCGGTCCTGCTGGGCGAGGACATACCCGCGGAGAAGCGGCAATCTATCCGCGAAACGCTTCGGGAAATAAACCAGCAGCCACAGCGCAAGCACAAACCGAAATCCCACGAACAGGAACGGTGATTATAGGTACATTATATTAGTTGGCTTGTCTGCCCAAGGTGTCAATCACGACACCTTGGGTACTTTTTGCAAGCCGAAGGTGTCAGCGTCGACACCTTGCTACGCCATCCAATGTGCCCCGAAGTGTGGACTGTTCTCTCAGCAAACGACACCCAAAGCTTCGGCAACATTGCCAAACCTTTCGTGCTGTATTATGGCAGTGGCCTTCTGACAAGATTACTGGGATGCTCCCGTGTTTCACTGCCCGGACTGGTTTCAATCTTTTGTGGGGGAACGCTTTCCTAAGCGGTTTGAGACGCTTATGGACACTCGTTGAAAGCCATCCGCCCGTAGGCGGCATTGGGGACCGGGGCATCCCCGGCAAGCGCGCAAAAGATATCTTTGCGCTATGCTTGCGCCTGCGCCGCACGGCGGCGCACTGCGACTGGATGAGAGAATAGCAATCAATGAAATACGAATGGCAAAGTCGGGGAAATCCGGCGACTGCAAAACGAAAGGGTCTTTTTTCTGGCAGCCGGTTTCATCTTGAAAAACAGATGTAACCGGCTGCCATTTTATATGTCGGACGGCGAAGCACTCTGCGGGTAGTAGGCAAAGTGTATGTTTGATATGGTACAATTAAAAGATGAAGAACAAAATAAAAAGGAAAAAAGCATTGACAGTCCACAAAAAAGCTGTTATTATATCTAAAAATTAAAAACATAAAGAAACCGTCGAAGCGGAGATAACGTTAGCCATGCTCTCACAGAGAGTCCGGGGTGCTGCGAACCGGGCAGAAAACAGACTAACAAATGGACCGCTGAGGGCGCAGTGAAAGGCATTTGCCAAGTATTCTGCGACGTGAAGGCATACGTCAGTTGTCTGGGATATGTTGGTATCCTGTAAGTGCACGGCGCAAGCCGTGAATCAAGGTGGCACCGCGAATTGTTGATTCGTCCTTGACAGAACAGTTATGTTCTGTCAAGGATTTTTTTATTTTCGGGAGGTATAAAAATGCTCAAACCAAGTATGTCGGAAGTCAATCAATATGTTGCATCGGGAAAATATACTGTGCTGCCAATCAGTATGGAACTGCTTTCTGATTTTACAACCCCGGTGGAGGTGATGCGCATTTTAAAAAATGTGTCCAACCATTGTTATATGCTGGAGAGCGTTGCCGCGAATGAACAATGGGGGCGCTACACGTTTCTTGGCTATGCGCCAAAGATAGAAATCACCTGTACGAACGGACACATGAAGATCGGCGATATGCGTGTCGAAACCAACGATCCGGGTGAGCACATACGGCAACTGCTGTCGGCGTATAAAAGTCCGGTTATTCCAGGAATGCCGCCTTTTACAGGAGGGCTTGTTGGGTATTTTTCTTACAACTATATCAAATATACCGAACCGACGCTCAATCTTGACGCCGATGACACCGAAGGCTTCAATGATGTTGACCTGATGCTATTTGACAAAGTAATCGCCTTTGATAACTTCAGGCAAAAAATTATTCTCACTGTAAATATTCGACTTGACAATGCAGAGATCGAGTATAATCGAGCGAAGCTGGAGCTTCGGCAGATGGCGGAGCTTCTCCGTAAAGGTCAGTCAAGAAAAGATCTTGGCGGAAGACTCAAAAGTGAGGTAACGCCATGTTTCACGCTGGAAGAATACAGTCAAATCGTCGAAAAGGCCAAGCACTATATCCGCGAGGGTGATATTTTTCAGGTTGTTCCCTCCAACCGTCTGGAAGCGGAGTTTGAGGGCAGTCTCTTTGACACCTACCGTACGTTGCGAACTGTGAATCCGTCCCCATATATGTTTTATTTTGCTGGAGAGAACATCGAAGTGGCGGGAGCATCGCCAGAAACACTGGTCAAGCTTGAGCAGGGTGTTCTGCATACCTTCCCGATTGCGGGTTCCCGTCCACGAGGAGCGACTCCGGACGAGGACGCTGCGTTTGAAAAAGAGCTATTGGCCGACCCTAAAGAGAGAGCGGAGCACAATATGCTTGTGGATCTCGGGAGAAATGACCTTGGCCGCATAAGCAAATTTGGTTCTATCGGGGTCGAGGAATATATGTCAATTCTGCGATTTTCCCACGTCATGCACATTGGATCCTCTGTTCGCGGTGAACTGAAGGAGGGGTTGGATGCGATCGATGCTATCGCTGCAGTCCTCCCAGCAGGAACGCTCTCTGGCGCACCCAAAATTCGTGCGTGTGAGATTATAAATGAGCTTGAACAAAATAAGCGCGGTATTTACGGCGGCGCAATCGGCTACATCGACTTTTCGGGCAACATGGATACTTGCATTGCCATCCGAATTGCGTATAAGGTGAACAACAAGGTCTATGTCCGAAGCGGAGGCGGGATCGTTGCGGACTCCGAACCAGAGACAGAGTATCAGGAAACAATCAACAAGGCGGCTGCAGTTGTGAAAGCACTGAAACTGGCGCAGGAGGAAATTCTATGATTCTACTAATTGATAATTATGACAGCTTTTCCTATAACCT
>DHDG01000055.1:16547-22682 GCA_002399265.1 Firmicutes bacterium UBA4882
ATTGATAATTATGACAGCTTTTCCTATAACCTCTACCAGCTTGTAGGCTCAATTAACCCAAATGTTCGAGTTATCCGAAATGATGCCATGTGTGTTGAAGAAATTAGGGCACTCAATCCTGATGGTATTATCCTTTCACCCGGCCCCGGCAGACCGGAGAGCGCCGGTGTATGCATTGACGTGATCAAGGCCTGTGGAAGCAGTATCCCAATCCTCGGCGTATGTCTTGGGCATCAGGCCATCTGCGCTGCTTTTGGCGCGACGGTTTCCTATGCAAAGCAATTAATGCACGGAAAGCAGTCCATCGCGGAGGTCGACGCTTCCTGTCCGTTGTTTAAAAACTGCCCGGAACAGATTGAAGTCGCCCGGTATCATTCTCTATCCGCAGTCGAGAACACGATCCCACCGGAGCTTGCAATCACCGCAAGAACAGACGATGGCGAGGTCATGGCTGTTATGCACCGCAAGTATCCCATATATGGCGTACAGTTTCATCCCGAGTCCATTCTTACACCGGATGGACGGACAATTTTGAAAAACTATATTCGGATCATAAAAGGAGTAAAATTCGATGATTAAAGAAGCTATTGTAAAAATAGTCAATAAAGGAGATCTCACGTTTGACGAGGCCAATATGGTGATGAATGAGATCATGAGCGGTAGGACCACACAGACGCAGAATGCGGCGTTCTTATCTGCACTTTCCACCAAGAGCGCAAAGGCTGAGACCATTGACGAGATATCCGGCTGTGCCGCCGCCATGCGAGGACACGCAATTCCTGTCGAGCATCCCGGTATGGAGGTTTTAGATATTGTCGGCACAGGCGGTGACGGTTCGCGCAGCTTCAACATTTCCACAACGGCTGCCATGGTCATTGCTGCCGCAGGCGTAAAGGTCGCAAAGCACGGAAATCGCGCCGCATCCTCTGCCTGTGGAACAGCTGACTGTTTGGAGGCACTGGGCGTCAATATTGTGGTGGAACCTAAAAAGGCATATAAACTGCTTCAGGAGACCGGCATATGCTTCCTCTTTGCGCAAAAATACCATACATCCATGAAATATGTGGGTTCAATTCGAAAAGAGCTGGGATTCCGCACGGTATTCAATATTTTAGGGCCGCTTACAAATCCAGCCAAACCGTCCATGATGCTTCTGGGTGTGTATGACGAATATCTGGTGGAACCGATTGCCCACGCCCTAACGACGCTTGGTGTTAAGCGTGGGCTTGTTGTTTATGGCCAGGACAAACTTGACGAGATTTCCCTGAGCGCGCCCACGACGATCTGTGAGATTTCGGACGGCAGCTATCAAACCACTACCATTTCCCCGGAGGATTTTGGCTTGGCTCGTTGCGATAAGGCTGCGCTTGTTGGCGGAACTCCGGAAGAAAATGCGGCGATCACGCACGCCATCCTTGCTGGTGAGCAGGGACCGCGCCGTGACACTGTCCTTCTAAATGCAGGTGCGGCACTGTATATTGCGGGAAAAGCGGAAAGCATCGCAGACGGCGTTGCTCTTGCCGGGCGGATAATCGATTCCGGTGCCGCCATGAAGGTTCTTGATACGCTGATAGAAGCGTCGAACGCATGAGCACGATTCTTGATGCCATTGCCGCTTACACCCGCGTTCGGGTGGAAGCAGACAAAGAGGTGTGTCCGCTTGACGTTCTGATAGCAAAATGCCGAGAAATGGACACGGCAACTCATAGCTTTTACGATGCAATCTGCAAGTCGGAACTCTCTTTTATCTGCGAAATAAAAAAAGCCAGCCCATCAAAAGGAATCATATCCGAAGACTTTCCGTATCTGGCAATCTCGCGTTCTTATGAGGAAGCAGGCGCGGACGCAATTTCCTGTCTAACGGAGCCAAAATGGTTTTTGGGGTCAGATAAAATATTTGAGGATGTGCGCAAAACAGTAAAGACGCCGATGCTCCGCAAGGATTTTGTGGTAGATTCGTATCAGCTTTATCAAGCAAAGCTCATGGGTGCGGATGCGGTTTTACTGATCTGCTCACTGCTGAATACACAAACCATTGTCGAATATTTAGACATCTGCGCAAAGCTGGGGCTTGACGTTCTGGTCGAGGCACATGATGAAACAGAGATTATATCTGCCGTAGATGCCGGCGCGAAGATCATTGGCGTAAACAATCGAAATCTCAAGGACTTTTCGGTTGACTTCTACAATGCCGCGCGGTTGCGTGAGCGCATCCCCGCCGGAACATGCTATGTGGCAGAATCCGGCGTGACAGGCCCGGAAAATCTGCGTGCGTTGAAAGAAGTCGGCGCAGATGCTGTGCTGATCGGCGAAGCACTGATGCGCGCAAAGGACAAGAATGCGCTACTGTGTGCGATGCGGGAGGCGTGTCAATGACAAAAATAAAAATTTGCGGTTTACGCCGCCCATGTGATGTTGAATACGCAAATCGGCTGAAGCTCGACTATGTCGGTTTTGTATTTACCCCAAAAAGTTCACGATGCATTTCCGCAGAAACAGCGTTTGCTTTACGATCCGAACTGGACAGCGAGATTTGCCCGGTCGGCGTATTTGTAAATGCGCAACCCGAATCAGTGGCCCGGCTACTGGAGGATGGCGTGATTGACATGGCACAACTGCATGGGCAGGAAGATTCAGCCTACATCAGGCACTTAAAAGGGCTGACGAACAAGCCGCTTATAAAAGCTTTTTCTATCCACTGCGCAGAAGATGCCCGGGCATCCGTCAACGCGCAAACAGACTATATTCTGTTGGACAACGGCAACGGCGGAACCGGAAAAAGTTTTGACTGGTCGTTGACCACAGATGTATCGCGCAGTTATTTTCTCGCCGGAGGGCTGTCTGCGGAGAATATTGGACAAGCGCTGCGTGAGACGGCTCCCTATGCAGTGGATGTAAGCTCCGGCGTGGAAACCGATGGGTATAAGGATTATGAAAAAATGCACCGTTTTGTGCAGGCAGTGAGAGGAAACTAAGATGGTTTTTATTTTGAAGAAGGACGTTTCAGAAAATGCAGTGAAAGAGTTTCGAAATGAGTGGGAAGATCGGGGGTTTTCCACAATTTGGGCCCCCGGTACCGATCATGATGCCGTATGCCTTATTGGCAACACTTCTGCGGTAGATATGGATGCAGTTGTACAAATTAATCCGATCGTTGCGTATGCGCGTCGTGTAACTGAGCAATACAAAGCCGCAAGTCGCACGGTTCACGCGGATGATACCCTTATTCCTGTCGGTGGCGTTACCATCGGCGGCGGTGGCTTTACTGTGATTGCAGGGCCTTGTTCTGTCGAAACGCCAGAACAGATTATCGCCATCGCGGAATCGGCCAAACAAAGCGGTGCGAAAATCCTGCGCGGCGGCGCTTTCAAGCCTCGCACATCTCCGTATTCTTTTCAGGGACTCGGAGAAAAAGGACTCAAGCTTCTTTCCCAAGCGAAAAAAACTGTTAACATACCTATTATAACAGAGATCATGAATCAGGCGCAGGCACCTATGTTTGAGGATGTAGATATCGTACAGGTCGGTGCGAGGAATATGCAGAATTTTGATCTACTGAGGGAAGTCGGAAAAATGGGGAAGCCCGTCCTGCTTAAACGTGGGCTCTCCAGCTCCATAGATGAATTCCTGATGAGCGCGGAATATGTCATGAGTTCCGGATGCTCTGATGTAATTTTGTGTGAACGAGGAATTCGTACATTTGAAACCTCAACCCGCAACACGCTTGATATTTCTGCCGTCTGTGTGCTGAAAGAAAAGACTCATTTACCGGTTATCATTGACCCCAGTCACGCCTGCGGCATACGCGCTTTTGTCCCTGCGCTTAGTAAAGCAGCCTTTGCTGTTGGTGCGGATGGACTTATGATTGAAGTTCACAATGACCCTGCCCACGCATTATGCGATGGAGCACAGGCACTGAATCTGGAACAATTCAGAGTTTTAATGGCAACACTAAAGGAGTACGCGCAGATAGAACACCGAGAGCTTTAAATTATACACCAAGGAGGAGTAATTATGACAAATCCAAATGGGCGATTTGGATCTCACGGCGGGCAATATATTCCTGAAACACTGATGAACGCCGTTATTGAGCTCGAAGCGGCATATAACCGCTATAAAAGTGACTCGCAATTTCAGCAGGAGTTTATCTCACTGTTGAACGACTATGGTGGCCGCCCCAGTCGCCTTTATTACGCCGAAAAAATGACTGCGGAACTGGGCGGCGCTAAAATCTATCTCAAGAGAGAGGATCTGAACCACACCGGTTCTCACAAAATCAACAACGTTCTCGGGCAGGTACTTCTTGCCAAAAAAATGGGCAAAACACGCTTAATCGCAGAAACCGGAGCAGGACAACATGGTGTTGCCACTGCTACGGCAGCGGCTCTCATGGGTATGGAATGTGTGGTGTTCATGGGTGAGGAGGACACAAAGCGTCAGGCGCTAAATGTATACCGCATGCGGCTTTTGGGTGCTGAAGTGGTGTCCGTAAAAAGCGGTACTGCTACACTCAAAGACGCTGTGTCCGAGGCAATGCGCGAATGGTCTAGCAGAATCAGTGATACGCATTATTGTCTTGGCTCTGTCATGGGACCGCACCCGTTTCCAACTATCGTGCGAGATTTTCAGTCGGTAATTTCCCGTGAGGCTCGTCAGCAAATACTCGAAAAAGAGGGACGGCTTCCCGACGCTGTGATTGCCTGTGTCGGCGGCGGATCAAATGCCATCGGAAGTTTCTACCATTTTATTGGTGACGAAAATGTGCAGCTGATTGGCTGTGAGGCCGCAGGGCGCGGTATAGACACCTTTGAGACGGCCGCGACCATTGCAACAGGCCGGGAAGGTATTTTCCACGGAATGAAATCCTACTTCTGTCAGGATCAATATGGGCAGATTGCCCCTGTTTATTCCATTTCAGCCGGACTTGATTACCCTGGGATTGGACCGGAGCACGCATGGCTGCACGATATCGGCAGAGCAAAATATGTCCCTGTTACTGACGATGAGGCAGTCGATGCGTTTGAGTATCTTTCCCGCACTGAGGGAATTATTCCTGCGATTGAATCGGCACACGCTGTGGCGCACGCGATCAAAATTGCTCCAACTATGCCGGGCAAGATCATCGTCATTACGATATCCGGACGAGGAGATAAGGACTGCGCCGCCATCGCACGGTACAGAGGGGAGGAGCTTTATGACTAAAATAAGTGAAGCCTTTCAAAAAGGGAAGGCGTTTATTCCATTTATCACTTGTGGCGACCCGGATCTTGAAACCACGGGCAGAATTGTTCGGGAAATGAGCAAAAACGGCGCAGATATCATCGAGCTTGGCATACCTTTTTCTGACCCCACGGCGGAGGGGCCTGTGATTCAGGCTGCAAATATTCGTGCTTTGAATGGTGGCATTACGACAGACACTATTTTCGATTTTGTTCGTGATTTACGTAAGGATATTTCCACACCGCTTGTATTTATGACCTATGCAAACGTGGTCTACTCCTACGGTACGGAGCGCTTTGTCTCACGCTGTGCCGAAATCGGAATAAACGGCATCATTCTTCCCGATGTCCCATTTGAGGAGAAAGCCGAATTTTCCTCCGCGTGCGAGGCAAGCGGTGTTAATTTCATCTCCCTCATTGCGCCGACCTCGGAAAATCGAATTGCCATAATTGCGCGCGAGGCGAAGGGCTTTATTTATTTGGTGTCCTCGCTGGGTGTGACAGGCACTCGTTCGGAAATCAAGACAGATCTGCGCTCGATCATTCGAATTATTAGAGATAACACAAATATTCCCTGCGCAATCGGCTTTGGCATTTCGACACCGGAACAGGCAAAAAAGATGGCAGAGATCGCAGATGGCGTTATTGTCGGCAGCGCGATCGTAAAGCTTGCTGCGCAATATGGCACGGACGCATCTAACCCCATCGGAGAATATATTGCGACCATGAAAAAGTCAGTACTAATAACCGAGTGAGTTAGTATTCCCATTATACATAAAGTGAACGGCAAAATACTTTTATTGTTTTCTTTTGTATAAACTGCCCTTGACAAATCTTGTCTCAGCGATTGATTCTCACCAGGTACGCAGAAGAAAAGGGCTTCGAGAACATTCGTTTTTTGTTCGATGACGGTTTC
>DHDG01000050.1:0-164 GCA_002399265.1 Firmicutes bacterium UBA4882
GATCCGGCTCTGAATGAATTTGCCTTCTTAAAAAAGACGCTGTCGCGCGCCGTACGTCTGGAACTGAAAGTCCAGGACGAGCCGGTGGCCAATTACCTTTGTGATGGTTTAATTGTGGCTACCCCCACTGGTTCAACGGCCTATTCGCTGTCGGCCGGGGGGCC
>DHDG01000050.1:293-35370 GCA_002399265.1 Firmicutes bacterium UBA4882
GGGGGGCCGATTCTTAACCCTACTTTACAGGCAACGGTAGTGACGCCCATTTGTCCGCATTCTTTGAACCAGCGCTCGATCGTCCTGAGCGGTGAGGAAGAACTGCATCTGCAAATCGGGCCCGGCTATGGTCGTGAGTTGATCATGACCAGTGACAGCCGTAATCCGCAGCAATTCGGGATGGGAGACAGCGTCATAATCAGTCATGCGCCCTATTGTACCAAACTGCTACGACTAAAGCGGGTGCATTTTTATCGCAGTCTTTGGTCCAGGCTTGGCGAAGCGGATTTTTAAAATATTGCTGGTCATTTCTATTTTGTTCTTTCATTTTGTGGAGGTGTTCAGAGGTGAAGGGGAAAAGGCACGCGCTCTTACTGGCGGCCATTAAGGATCGCGATATTCAGACGCAGGAAGAGCTGACCGATGTGTTGGGTGCTGAAGGGATCGAGGTTACGCAGGCGACGATATCCAGAGACATTAAAGAGCTTGGACTGGTCAAAATCCCGATGCCCCAAGGTGGCTACCGGTATGCATTGCCGTTTGACCGTGCCCTCAGTGATGTATTGAAGCAGGCAGAACGGATTTTTAACGATTCGGTCATCGGAATTGATTATGCTGAAAATTTGGTCATGATTAAGACACTGACAGGTCGTGCTCCCGCAGTTGCCGCCGCGTTGGATGAGCTAAACTGGCGGGAAGTTGTCGGGACAATCGCGGGCGACGATTCAGCACTAGTGATTGTGCGACATAAGCAGGTAGTCGAAGCCCTGGTAGAAAAGCTCCATAAACTAAGGAGGTAAAACGAGTGCTCAGGGAAATCCAGGTGCGCGACTTTGCCTTAATAGAGAATCTGCATCTCGTTTGGGACAGCGGACTTAATATACTTACCGGCGAAACCGGTGCCGGAAAATCGATTATCATTGATGCGCTCGGTCTTGTTTTGGGAGGCCGCTTTTCAGCTGAGATGATTCGCACCGGAGCGGAAGCATGCTATATTGAAGCTATCTTTGAACCGGACGAACATAATCATCAGCTGATGGGAGTATTGTCGCAACTGGGGATTGCCTATGATCCTGCCGAATCGTTGATTATGGCCCGAGAAGTGGGGCGCGCCGGAAAAAGCAGATGCCGCATAAACGGTCAAACCGTCAATGTCAGCACGCTAGCGGAAGTGGGTGCCTTGCTTGTTGACATCCATGGGCAGCATGATCATCAATCGCTGATTTCTCCAGACAAGCAGGTCGATATTCTAGATCATTTTGGCGGGGAAGCACTCTTGACATTGCGTGCAACAGTCAGCCGGCAATATCACCAATTGGCGGCGCTGAAAACGGAATATCATACACTGCGTACTGATGAGCAAGAGAAGGCACGGAAGCTGGAATTGCTCAGTTTTCAATTATCTGAAATTGAGGAAGCCAACTTACGGCCTGATGAAGAAGACGAACTGCAAAAAGAAGTCGGTGTCCTCGCGGGTGCCGAAAAGCTCTTCGAAGCTTGTGCCCAATCTTATTTTCTGATCTATGAAGGAGACGATCATGCTGTGCCAGCGACGGCGCAGCTGGAGGAGGCAATTAGCCGCTTAGATCAAATGACCGCGGTTGATCAGCGGCTGCAGCCGGTGGTGGAAATGTTACGTGAATCGGCTGCGCAGGCGGAAGAGGCTGCGCGGGAGATTAAGACTTATCAGGATCATATTGATTTTAATCCGCAGCGTCTTGAGGAAGTCCAGACGCGGCTTAATGAGATCCACAAACTGAAGCGCAAGTATGGTTCAACAATCCCGGAAATACTGGTGTTTGCAGAAAAAGTGCGTACCGAAATAAACAGCTATGCAGCCAATGATGAGCGCCGGGCTGAAATTGAGGCGGAAATCCAACAGATCAGCACAGAACTGGCGACCGCGGCGGGAGCACTGTCGGCCAAGCGGCGGCAAACCGCTACCATGCTGGAAGATGCCATCGGCAAGGAATTGGCAGATCTGCATATGCAGAAGACGCGCTTTATTATCTCCTTCGAGCAGAGGAAAGCGGAGGACGGATTGCTCTGGAATGGCAGTAAGCTGGCTGTTGGGCCGCAGGGATTTGATGCCATTGAGTTCCTGGTCTCGCCGAACCCTGGCGAAGAACCGAAGCCTTTATCCAAAATAGCGTCCGGTGGCGAGCTGTCGCGCATAATGCTGGCTTTGAAAGCAATCCTGGGTCAGGTTGATGAGATTGCCACCATGATCTTTGACGAAATTGATGCCGGAGTAGGCGGCCGGGCCGCCCAGGCAGTAGGCGAAAAGATGTTGCTAATCTCGCAGTTCCGGCAGGTGATCTGTATCACCCATTTACCGCAGATAGCCAGTATGGCACATTGCCATTTCTATATAGAGAAAACAGTTCGGGATGAACGGACGATTGTTTCGATCAGTAAGCTCAATTTTAAGGAACGTGTGGAAGAACTGGCCCGCATGTTAGGCGGGGCGGAAGTCACCGATTTGACCAGAAAGCATGCTCAGGAAATGTTGGCTTTGGCTGAATCCGTACGTTTACGCAAAGTAGGACGAGGCGTTTGAGGCATTTGAGAAGTCCTTTAATCTGCTTTTTGACCGGCTCTGGGCAGCCGGTTTTTTATTTATCCAAGTCAGGCAAATAAAGCCTGCAATGCCGGAAAAAAGCCTTCCGACAGGCAGCATTATTGCGCTGCAAGGCGGCCCCTGCTGGCAATGCTAATAGATGATCAGGTAGGGAGGCCGCGAAGAATGAAACTGATTATCAAGTGGGCACCGATTTTGTGGGTGCCGTTTATGCTAATACTGTTGATCGGTTTGCAGGGCTGTGATCTTAATGATCCATTTAAAGGGACACCTTTTGGGCGTAACCCACCGCGGGAAGCGGGACAGCTCCAGTTGGTAGAAGCTTATCCGGAAGGCGGTTTGACGGATGTGCCAATCACCAGCTCATTTCGCCTGAAATTTAACCGTAGTGTGGATCAAGCTTCAGTAAAGGGCGGCATTGCTCTGCAGCCGTCGATCGCTTTGGTCATAGAACAAGGCGCTGATTCCACGGAATGGATTGTCAAACCGGTTAATCAGTTGTCGCCAGACCGTGTTTATACTCTGCAAATCACTACCAGTATTAAGGATACCGCCGGTAATAACCTTCCCCGGCCGGTGGATCTCAGGTTCCGTACGGCTTATCAAAGCCAGGCCCGCTTCGGGCGTCCGATTTGGACCACGGATGGCAATTACATTTTTTTCAGTGCCTCTTTCGATGGTGGCGACAGCTGGCATTTGTGGCGTACGCCGCGCTGGGGCGGCTGGAAGCAAAGGGTTGCCGACCGGGTGGTGCCTTTCTCGGAGGTTGCGATTTCGCCAGACGGGCGGCGCGTGGCTTTTGCACGGCTGGACAATAACGGTAAGTCGGCAGAAGTTTGGCTCTGTTCGAGTGACGGTTTTAACCTCCGACAAATGGTTGATTCCGAAGAGCTGAGCGGCCCGCTGAACATTAAGTGTGCCTGGGCGCCGGGTAACGATCGGCTCGCGCTGGAAATGTGGTATGGTACAGGGGGCACCGGGCAAGACGATGTAACCGCCTTGGGAGTAATGGCGCTGGATGGGGCACTTTTACGCCGTATTGGCGGAGCAAATCAGACTTACCGGCTGCTGGGATGGTCCCGCGATGGCCGCGATGTTGTCGGATTACGTTCGCCGGGAACGGCGGATGCGTCGAACTTAATCCGATACGAGTTTATCAATTGGGATCTCTCGACCGGCTCGGCAGCTGCTATTGAGGTTGACGCGACCGTCGTCAACTTCAGCGGGGCAGCCCAAAGCAGAGACTATTCCTCCGTAACCTTTTGGAACTGGCGTCCTGTTAGAACCCCTCAGGGTAATATCGAGCGCGTAGCCTCCGAACTGTGGGTCTACCGTTTGGGAGGCAATTCTGTGTCCCGGCTGGCACCAACGGCACTTGGCAACCGGCAGGGCGGGTTTTCGCCCAATGGGGACGAAGTCGTTTTCAACTCCAACCGTTCCGGAGAGTGGCTAATTTGGAAAGTGGAGCGTGGCGGAGGCAATCTGCGGCAGGTCACGAAAGGCACTGGCAGTGATATACTACCCGGCTGGTCGCCGCTTAATAGTGAAATCGCCTTTATTTCTACCAGAGGCGGAGAAGAAGCTCTGTGGGTGGCAGGAGCCGATGGCGCAAACCCGCGGCGGGTGGCTGGTAGGGAATAAGCTGACCGGTCGCGGCGCTGATTGCGGAAAATGAGGGCGGCCGCGCAATGCAGGCTGATGCGCGGCCGCCGCCACCACAAGTTATTTCATTAGGATCGGATTACGATGCATTTGAGCGTCAACCGGTCTTTTTTTATGGTCAAATTGCGGCGGACGCGCTATAATGGTCTATATGAATTTGTTTAATGTTTCCGTCAATTGAGGCTGATTATATTTAATGCAACGGAGGGCTGCAATTGTCTGAAAAAATCGCCATTATTGACTGCGGGGCGCAATATGCTAAAGTGATCGATCGGCGCGTCAGGGAACTGGCCGTGGAATCGGACATTCTTCCATGGGAGACTCCGGCCGGGGCGCTGCAGGGTTATCGAGGTATTATTATTTCAGGAGGCCCGGAAAGCGTTTATGCACCGGGTGCGCCAGCCTGTGATTCGGCGATGCTGACGCTGGGCGTTCCGGTACTGGGCATCTGTTATGGCATGCAGTGGCTGAATCAGACTTTGGGCGGTCGTGTGGCAGGCGGAGCCATTAAAGAATATGGCGAGACTGTTATTGATATTCTGAAGGCAGATTCACTTCTTCTGCAGGGGCTCTCTCCGCGCGAGCAAGTCCTAATGAGCCACGGAGACAGTGTCGCCAGCTTAGCCACCGGGTTTGAAATGACAGCCGGTTCAGGCACTATCATGGCGGCAATCGAAGATAAAAAGCGTCGTTTTTACGGAGTCCAGTTTCACCCGGAAGTGGACTTGACATTAAACGGCAGGCAGTTATTTAAAAACTTCCTTTATGACATCTGCGGACTGAGTGGCACATACACCATGGAAAACCGCATTCAAAAGATGATTGCGGAGATTCGCCAAACCGCCGGCAAAAACAATGTGCTCGTGCTGGTCAGCGGAGGAGTAGACTCGACGGTGACTGCTGCGCTGCTGCTGAAAGCGCTGGACCCGGAAAAGGTCTTCGCGGTACATATTGACAGCGGCTTTATGCGTGCCGGTGAGACGGACGAAGTCGTGGATTCGCTACGGGTTTTAGGTTTGAAAAACTTCCGGGTGGTCAGAGCGGCTGAAGAGTTTCTGAATGGCGTAACGGTCCGCGGCGACCGAACCATTGGTCCGCTACGCCAGACCGTTGATCCTGAGGAAAAGCGACATATCATTGGCGATATGTTTATGAAAATTGTTGACCGGGAAACCAAAGCGTTGGGGTTGGATCCCGAACATACCATTTTGGCGCAGGGGACACTGCGGCCGGACCTGATTGAAAGCGCCAGTACGCTGGTAACCAAAAAAGCCCACACTATCAAGACGCACCATAATGATTCCCCGCTCGTTCGCCAGTTACGCGACAAGGGTCGGGTGATCGAGACTAACAAAGACTGGCATAAGGATGAAGTGCGTCAGGTCGGAATTGAGGTAGGACTGCCGGAAACGCTGGTCTGGCGGCAGCCATTTCCGGGGCCTGGTCTGGCAACCCGCATTATTTGTGCCCGGACACCATATACCTCAGACGATTTTGAGCAGGCGGCGGCGCAGACTGCTGCCACAGCGGCACAATACGGTTTCAGCGGTGGACTCTTGCCGATTCGAACGGTGGGCGTACAGGGGGATGGGCGCAGCTACGGCTATTTGGCGGCTTTAGCAGGGGCTTCTGACTGGGACAAGCTCCGGGAGACGGCCTCCCAAATCACCAAGGTTGTGCATCAGGTGAATCGGGTCGTCTATTGCCTGGGACGCGATCAGGTGCCGCCAATCCGCACAATCGTTCCGACTCTGCTGGAGCCGGAGGTGGTGGAAGTGCTGCGGAGCGCCGATGATCTGATTAAGCGCATACTCCAGTCGTATCAGGTTTACCGGCAGATTAGCCAGGTCATCGTGACCATGTTCCCGGTCGATTTGGCTGGAAATGGCGGACGCAGTATTGCTTTGCGGCCCTTTATGACTGCCGATTACATGACTGGGAGGCCAGCCGCTTTCCCGGACGACATCCCTTGGGAATGTGTTCAGGAAATTGTGCGGCGGCTACAAAAACTGCCGGGTATCAGCGGTGTGGTGTATGACCTGACCAGCAAACCGCCAGCGACGATGGAGTGGGAGTGATGGTTCCGGCTCCCCACTGTTAAATTTTGTGGTTCGTGAATTAGCAGGAGATTTTAATATCGCAGCGAATGGTTTTCAGGATTGCATTGATTCAGCGAGAGGTGGAATTATGTGTTGGATGCGGTGTTGAAGTTTTTTATTGATTTCGGGCCGTCGTTCATTATGATGATTATCGGCGGTCTACTAATTTTTCTGGCGATCAAAAAAGAGTATGAGCCCATGTTGCTGCTGCCAATCGGTTTTGGCGCTATTTTGGCTAATATTCCAGGCTCCTCTGCAATTGGCGAACACGGTTTTTTGACCGTTTTGTATAATGCCGGTATCGCCAATGAGTTGTTTCCGATTTTAATCTTTATCGGGGTTGGGGCGATGATCGATTTCGGGCCATTGCTGCGTCGGCCATTTATGCTGTTCTTTGGCGCGGCGGCTCAGTTCGGCATTTTCGCCACCTTGCTGGCTGCACTTTATCTGGGCCAATTGAAAGGGATTCTTCCAGATGCCATCGCCAATATCATTCCGCAGTTCTCTTTAAAAGAGGCTGCTTCCATTGGTATCATTGGGGCGGCAGACGGTCCAACCTCAATTTATGTAGCTTCTCTATTTGCCCCGAGACTACTTGGACCGATTTCTGTAGCCGCTTATTCATATATGGCGCTTGTGCCCCTGATTCAGCCTCCGGTAATCCGGTTGATGACATCCAAAAAAGAGCGCGTCATTCGTATGGATCGCTTTGATGAGGTCAAGGTTAGCAAGACCGTCAAGATTTTGTTCCCGATCGTTGTAACAATAGTCGCAGGTTTCGTCGCACCGATCAGCGTTGCGTTGATAGGCGCGTTAATGTTTGGCAATCTCATCAGAGAATGCGGTGTGATGGAGCGGCTATCGAAATCAGCTCAGAACGAATTGGCCAATTTGGTCACCCTTTTGCTGGGGATTACAATCGGTTCGACAATGGTCGCCAAAGATTTTCTGGCACCCAGTACGTTATTCATTATGGTCATGGGGCTGTTTGCCTTCGTATTTGATACGGCTGGCGGCGTTATGTTTGCCAAGCTGCTGAATTTGTTTCTAAAGAACAAAGTCAATCCGATGATTGGCGCTGCGGGCATTTCGGCATTTCCGATGTCAGCTCGCGTAATTCATAAAATGGGTCTGGAAGAAGATCCGTCCAACTATCTGTTAATGCATGCTGTCGGGGCCAATGTGGCCGGTCAGGTCGGTTCCATTGTCGCTGGCGGTGTACTTCTGGCGCTCCTGCAATAGTTGCTCTGGTAAGGAAAAAGGGAGGCCGTACGAAAAGGAGGCAGTATGATGGAAGAAAACTTTGCCGCTGTGGCAGCTAAGGCCTGGGAAGTAAGCGGGATCGGGCTGTTAACGGTGTTCGCTGTATTAATCGGATTTGCGTTGCTAATTAAGCTGATGATCAGGATTTTCCCGGCTAAAGAGGACGAGTAAAACACGACATTAGAATATAGTAATAGACAGAGTCCAAAAGGGAAGAGGTCAAGGGAAAAGGTAAAGGGGCTGCCAACAGGCAGCCCTTCGTGTTAGTATCGTTCGATCTATTTAAAGCTGTTTTGCGTAAATGCGTGAGGGCTGACCGCTAAACAAGTCAACGCCATCTTCAATCCTCTGCCATCCGTATTTTTCATAATACCCATCATGATCCGTTGTCAGATAAATAACCGAAAAACCGATATTTCTTGCTTCTTTCTCTGCATGTTCCATTAATAAATTGCCATATTCCTGCCCGCGTTCTTTTTCGTCTACAAATAAACAGGCTATCCACGGGTAAAGGTCATGACGACTAATAAAATCATTTGTTATTAACGCGGAGCACCCAATAATCTCGTTATTCTTAAGCAGCAAAAAAAACATCGGCAAATGCTTCTCGGCTAATGAAGAATGATAAATGGCATCGCTGTAATAGGGATAATTATTGTCACTACCCCATGCACCATGGATATAATCAACTGCTTTATCTAATCCCCCTTGGTATTCTCTGGCATTTACTATTTCCACCACATTTCTCACCTCAGTTTCTTTGTTTTGTTTCTTATACCAGGCCACAAAGAGCGCCACAAAGATAACATATCCACCGATGAGACAGGCCATAACAATCCATATTCCAGAAAAATGCAGCTGCTTTATTGCAAGACTACAGATTAGAGCCGAGCACAACAACCCAATTTGTGTAATTAAGGAACTCATCGATAATACGCTGGCCCTCATATAATTAGGAGCATACCGGTTTATCAAAGTGCTTTCCGAAATATTGCTGACTCCTAATAGCAAATAGATGCCTGTGTATCCAATAATAAAACCGATCGTGCTTTTTTGTAAAGCAAAAATAATCATTAAAGTGGCGAGGATCCCGCGGCTTATCAAATAAATGGAGAAGTGCTTTTGGGTTCCACATTTCTCCAAAAGTTTTTGAGAAATCTTGTTCCCCAATGTTACAGACAAAAAGCCAAAAAAAGTTATAAAACCCAGTAGCCATTCTGTTTTTGCATTAGTAGTTATTGCCTCAAATGCTGGCTGCCAATAGGTCTCAACTGAAGCTAATAATAAACCTACAAATAATCCACCAAAAATGACAAATCCAAATGAACGGTTTTTGAAGAGTAATTTTAGGCCTTGACTGACGTGTTGCGGCAGGGGTTTGTCTGCTCTCTTTAACATCTTATCTTCCTTTATAAATAAATAGCTTAACACCAAGACAGCCAAGATTAACACGGACCGGCACAGCAGATTGATAGTGCGGGTAGCGCTTACCTGTGCCAGTAAACCCCCGGCGATACTGCCCAGAGACAACCCTACTCCTTCTATTATGGAAAGTCTGGTAGTAATCATAGGAAGATGATCATTGCCAAGCGATGCTAGTGTCTGATCGATTATTAAAGCATCAAGGCTTCCGGAAGCAAAAGCGCGCCCCATCCCGTATAATACGATAACAACGATTAACATAGCCAGATTGTTCTTTGCGAAGATCAGCAGAAAAAATGACACGAAATTCAATACACAGGATATAAGGAGAACATTCTTGCGGCCCATCAGATCGGCGCAGATTCCACTGGGAAGCTCAAGGCACAGTACAGTAATGGCCATGATCATATAGAGCAATGGCAGTGTTTGTAATGTTGCCCCGCGATCCAGGAAGATCAGATTTAGTACCGGAAGGACCAAGCCCAAAGAAAAATGGCTTATAAAAAGTATCGCTTGATTTATTTTACTCATAGCTGTCTCCCAAATCATCGGCGTTGAATAAAATCAGTGCATACTCCCAGACTGATTTTTCCTGTGACGGGCACGAGTGCTTTTCTATATAAGCATTGATTAAATTCATCAGCTCCGCTGACTCCTTTTTCTCAAGGTAAAGGATGCCGGTAAGAATATCCCCCCATCTGGCCAAAGAAGATTCATCGTCTGTTTGCTTCAGTGCCATTATTTCCTTCATACGTACTTGAAACCTGTCATAAGTTCTCGCTATAGCCTCTTGCATCAGCACCTGTCTTTGAGGCGCTGAACTGTCTTCACAGTTTAATCCGATCTGCACAGTGACTGGTGCGGGCTTATAAAATGTGGCTATAATCCCGTGTATGACTTCACTATGATCCATCTCGACCAACTCCAGGGACATTAATTTACTGATATGGTGTTGTACGCTGGAAACGGAGATATGAAGCTCATTAGCCAGCATTTTTGCAGTCATGGGCTTTTTGCTGACATTTAAAATATGCAGCAATTCCTGCCTTACCGGATTCATATAGATATTTAACTCTTTTTTTGTAGTTAGCTTAATTTTTCTCATGCTTGAACCCATTTCAGTTCCCCCTCTAAGTAAGCCTTACTACTACAAATACACCACTTAAAAATCCACTTTGACCTTAAAATAGAAATATCAATTGCGTTACACATAATGTAACATTACATAGCATGTACCGTCAAGTTAATAATATCAAATTTTGGAAAGAAAAAACCCCTCGATATGCTCCATTAAATGCACATCGAGGGGCGAAGAGCGCGCGGAGAGAAGAGGAAAGCAGGCCGAATCAGACTGGGTAAATTAATTGCCCGGCAGCTGCTTCCGCTTTTGCCTGGATTACCGGCAGGGCATATTCCGGGAAGAGGGCGTAGGAGACGACATCTTCTTCGGAATGATAGATGCCTTTTAGGGCCTGATGGGCTGCAGGAAGTTCCGGTTCAAGCAAATCAGCGGGCCTGACATTTAATGTTCCAGGATCCTCGCCTTCCAAAATCGTTTGACGTAATTCCGGATCAATTGGTGCCGGCGAACGACCATAACGGCCGAGTACATAGTTTTTCACTTCGGCAGGCCGGACGCTGTAGCGCTTGCCGGTAATGACATTCATAACCGCTTGCGTCGCAACGATCTGACTCATTGGGGTGACAAGCGGGGGGTATCCTAATTCCGCTCTGACAGCGGGAACTTCATTAAGGACTTCGGGCAGGCGATCAAGCATACCACTGCCGCCCAGCTGGGCGCGCAGGTTACTGAGCATGCCTCCCGGAATCTGGTAGGATAAAGCTTCGCCATCCACGCTGAAAGGTGCCAGAAATTTACTGTATTTGGTGCGGACATCTTTGAAGTGGCGATTGACTTTAATCAGGCCGGGTAAATCCAGTCCGGTTTCATAACCGGCGTCCTGAAGTGCTACCGCCATAATCTCTGACGCCGGAGGGGCGCTGCCATAGGCCAGTGCGGATAGTGAGGTGTCAATGCCGTCGGCACCTGCTTCAATAGCTTTCAGATAGGACATGCCGCACAGTCCGTTTGAGAAGTGAGAATGGATATGCAACGGCAGGGAAATTTCGGCTTTAATGCGGCTGACCAGTTCAAAAGCAGCCCGGGGAGTTAACAAACCGGCCATATCTTTAATACAAATTGAATGGGCACCCATGTCCGCCAGTTTGTGGGCGGTATTGACGAAATGATCCAGATCATGTACCGGGCTGGTAGTGTAAACGACTGCACCTTGAATATGGCCGCCGGCCTTTAGAACCGCTTTGAAAGGCGCTTCCATATTGCGGGTGTCATTCAGCGCATCAAAAATGCGGAAGATATCGATGCCACTAGCGACGGCGCGCTCGACAAAAGCCTCCACAACATCATCTGCATAGTGCCGGTAACCGACCAGATTTTGCCCGCGCAACAGCATTTGCAGAGGTGTCTTTTTGAAAGCCTTCTTCAGCTGCCGCAGCCTGTCCCAGGGGTCTTCCTTTAGAAAGCGCATGGCACTGTCAAATGTTGCCCCTCCCCAGACCTCCACTGAATAAAAGCCAAGCTCATCCATGGTTTCGGCTACAGGAAGCATGTCGGAAGTTTTCATTCTAGTTGCCAACAGAGACTGCTGCCCATCTCGCAGGATGGTTTCGGTAATCCGAATACTGCGATTAGTACTCATTATGGTTCATCTCCTTATTTTACCGGGGAGCCGGTCGTGATGTATTGGCCGCAGAATTCCTGTCCCAAATCCTGCCCCATAATAATAATTTTAGACCACATGTCTAGTATGCGCTACTTGCATAAAAAGGCGTTAATCGTACCTGTGCAATAGAAAATGGAAGGTAAATCGCCCTAGTGGAGAATCTGGAAGAATCATTTATTTACCGTTACGCGTTCGAGCAGCCGCCGCAATGCTGTTTGCCTCAGTGCTGCTCATCACGGTCTAGTATCATATCCAGCTGTACTTCTGCCAGGCTGGGGAAGACGAAATGTGCCTTACCAACCCGTTCAGCAGGTCCCAATCCCACGACAATCATGCCGGCTGCCAAACCACCAGCGACACCGGCGGCGGCGTCCTCAATCACGACGCATTGTTGCGGGGGCACGGCAAGTAATTGGGCGGCGTGCATAAAAATATCCGGCGCTGGTTTGGCCTGCGCGACACTGTAGCCATCGGCGACAGCATCGAAATATTCTTCCAGCTCGAGGCGCGCCAGGACGGTACGCGTATTTTTGCTGGAGGAAGCGATCGCCATTTTAAAACCCTGCTGTCTTAACTCGGTTAATATTGCGATTGAGCCCGGCAGTAAGGCGTCGTCCCGGCTCATAGTCTGAAGTGCAGCTACATAATAGCTGTTCTTGCGCTCCATCATGTCAGTGAGTCGCGCCTCACTAGTTGGCCGACCATTCATGATCGTCAAGAGCGATTCGCGGCGGGAAATGCCACGCAGCTTCTCGTTATCCTGGCGATCAAAGGGGAGACCTTCCTCCAAAGCCAGCTGTTGCCAGGCACGAAAATGATACTCGGCAGTATCAGTCAAAACCCCGTCCAAATCAAAGATGAACGCCCTAATCTTATTTGTCATGTCCAGGCCTCCCGGAGTATGGCAGTTTCTGTATCTGTTCTTCACTCAGCTCAATCTGTGTGTCATAGTGTTTGAAAGCCAGTGGTTCTCCGGCGAGCAGCCGATAGGTTACGTGTGCGGATTCAGTGCTTACTTCCAGCAGCCTGCCCCGAAAGGTGACGCGGAAACTGAAATGCTGCCATTCCGCAGGTAAGTACGGCCGGAAATGTAAAACGCCGTCATATACGCGCATGCCGCCAAAACCGCATACCAGAGCCAGCCACGAACCGGCCATGTTGGCAGCATGAATTCCGGAGTCTGTATTCCCGTATAAATCATCGAGATCCATGCGAGCCGAGCTGCAGAAATAGCGATAGGCTTTATTATAATAGCCAAGCTCACTGGCCATGACACTGAATATGGCAGGGGAAAGTGAAGAGTCATGGGTCGTAAGCGGTTCATAGTAATCATAGTCGTTGCGCTTTTCTTCCAGGCTGAACCTGTTTCCAAGCAGGAACAGCGCCAGCACAACATCCGCCTGTTTGCAAACCTGATGCCGGTAAATCACCAGCGGATGGTAATGCAGCAGCAGGGGATAATGATCTGCAGGAGTGCTGGCGAAATTCCATACTTTTTTGTCTAGAAAAGTGTCATCCTGGGGATGCACGCGCAGTGCCTGATCGTATGGCAAGTACATGTTCTCGGCGGCTTTCTGCCAAATGCCTACTTCTGCATCATGCAAACCGATACGGGCGGCCAGTGCTTGATAATGCTGAGCATGATTATGCTGCATCCAAACGGCCGTTTCAGCGGCGTACCAAAGGTTTTCTCTGGCAAGCATGTTGGTATAAAAATTGTTATTTACTAAAGCAGTGTATTCGTCCGGACCGGTTACCTCGTTCAGGCAGAAGCGGCCACCTTTTTTTGAGTTGAAGGTGCCAAGGTCGGCCCATAAACGTGCAGTCTCAAAGACAATCTCCGCTCCATAAGAAACCAGAAATTCATAGTCTGCGGTGGACTCGATATATCTGCGCACTGCCAGGGCGATGTCCGCGTTAATATGATACTGGGCCGTGCCGGCCTCAAAAAAGGCGGAGCTTTCTTCACCATCAATCGAACGCCAGGGGAAGAGCGCGCCTTTGGGATGCGCCATCTGGCGAGCGCGTTCCCGCGCTTTGTCCAGCATGTGGTAGCGGCATTCCAGCAGCCCACGTGCGATCGCGGGGCAATTATGTAAGAAAAACGGCAGCATATAAATTTCTGCTTCCCAAAAGTAATGTCCGCCATAACCCTGACCGGAAAGGCCTTTGGCGCTGATACTGGTGCGGCCGTCCCGCCCGGCTGACTGTAGCAGATGAAACATATTCAGCCGGAGGCCTTTTAAGGTGGCGGGATCTCCGTCGACTGCTACATGCGCATGCTGCCAGAAGTTTTGCAGATAGGTTTCCTGTTCGCGGCAGAGTGATGAAAAACCACCTGAGCGAGCCTGTTCTACCAATTCGACTGCCATTGGCAGGACTGTCTCCACCTGTTCCGGAGCGACGGTACCGGTAGCGGCAGCGACATAGCTGAGATATTTGCGCAGGATCACAGCGCTGTCTTTGCTCAGGTCGGCCTCAAAATGCATTTCCAGGCGGTCTCCATCCTTGACCGTTTTCACAGGCAGGGGGCGGCTGGCATGGCGGTTAGTACGGCAACTGCAGTCGGCGTGGCAGTTGACCATGATTTCCAGGTCATGCGTCATGGCGCAGGCCAAAGTAAGATTGCTGCAGTTGGTATGCAGCTTGAAGGCTCCAGTTAAGCCATCCAGCATTGATTCTTCCAGGGTGAAGCCCCGGTCGCCAAATCCGGATCCGACGCGGGGATCATCCTGATCAGAAGTCAGGTTGGCCACGGCAGCATCAAGAACTGACACGAGCTTGACGCGGCCGTCAAAATTAAGCGGCGTGACGGAGCATTGCTGAGCCATAATATGCCTGCGCTGCATTGATACCAAACGTTCCCAGACGACACGTACACGTCGTCCATGTGGCGATTCCCATGTTACGGTGCGGGAGAGCACTCCGCGTTGCAGATCGAGAGTGCGCCGATAATCTATAATTTTTCCGGTGAGGAGGTTCAACTCGTCTTCGTCAGTCAAATAAATGCGTACTATTTTACCGTTAGGCAGGTTCAGCATGGTTTGCATGTGAGAAGCAAAACCATAGGCCTTTTCGCCGTAAATGATCGGGCTGATTTCGAAAAAACCGTTCACATAGGTGCCTTCAATAGTAGCGATGGGAGTGGCGCCGCTATCGACATCCGCGCCGGATTTCTGTGCGGTGCGCAGTCCTTCTTCGAAGGTACCCCGCGTGCCAAGATAGCCATTACCTAAGAAAAAGAGAGTCTCCCGGTGGCAGTTTTTCTCCGGGCAAAAAGCTTCCTCAACTATTTCCCAAGCTGCGCCGTCCCAAATATCTCCATATTTCATTCTGTTTGGCATTTGCTCTTCTCCCTTACCGAAAGCGCAGGCCGTCACATTGACACACTGACCGGGGCGTGACAACCGGTTGCACAAAAATGAACTTTTTTAGGAAATTGATCACATTACTACTTATCTCAATGTTACCATAGTGCTTTAACCGTTTGCAATACCTGACTGCAATTACTTTTACCGGTCGGATGGGTGTTTGTAAAAATATTTGATGGTTAAGGCAGGAAAAGTCAAACCACTGGAGAAAAATATTCATCAAAATGCAACCGGTTTAAATCATCAACCTTTCAATCATCAACCTTTTATTCATCTACTATTTCAATCATAAAATGCAGAGGGTGAGCAAGGCAGCATGCGGAGCAACGGCGAAAAAAGTGGTAATGGCTATAAAAATGGCAATGGTAATGAACACACCATGACTATGCAAAAAATTGCTACCCTGGCGGGGGTCTCTAAAGGCACTGTCTCGCGTGCACTGGCGGACGATCCTAAGGTCAGTGAAAAGACCAGACTGAAGATCAAGGAAATCGCAAGCAGCCAAAACTATCGCCCTAATGCTGCTGCTGTGAGCCTGGCAAGGGGTAGAACGAACACGATCGGATTGGTCATTCCTTCCGCTCCGCGCGCTTTATCGGATCCTTTTTATCTGGAATTTCTCGGCGGAGTGGGCGACTTTCTAATCACGAAAGGTTATAACATTTTGCTTTCGCCCATGAGCGAGCAAGGTCCCGGACATGTTAAGCTACTGGAGACAAATCGCATTGACGGGTTAATCCTGACTGAGCCGGAACAGGCTGATGCGCGTATTGCCTATCTGCGGGACAGAGCAATCCCCTTTGTCTTTCTGGGGCAAACCTCTGACAACGAGGGGCTCTGGGTTGACGGGGACAATGTCGGTGGTGCGCGGATAGCCGTTAATCACCTGCTGGGCTTAGGCCACCGCCGCATCGGATGCATCACCGGTTCCATGAATCTAGTTTCCGGTGCCAATCGTCTGGCGGGCTACATTACCGCTCTGACAGCGGCGGGTGTGCCGTTTCAGCAAGAGCTGGTCGCCGAAGGCGACTTTACCGAACCTGGAGGAAGGCGGGCGGTGGCGCAGCTACTCGAACTGGAGAATCCTCCAACGGCCATCTTTGCATGTAACGACTTGATGGCGATTGGGGCTATCAACGGCGCGCGGGAACGCGGCATTTCTATTCCGCAGGATCTGGCGCTGGCAGGCTTTGACGGCATCCGTTCCGGGGAACTGATCAGCCCGAAATTGACAACTGTAGTGCAGCCAATTTATCAAATGGGATTACTGGCTGGGGAATTGCTGGTCAAGTCCATTCTTGGCGAAGAGATTACCACCCGCCATATGCTGTTGCCTCTGGATCTGAAGATTCGCGAATCCTGCGGAGGATAGAATTTTAGGGTTATTGAGCACCTGAATTTATGCAAATGGGATTTTTCATAGCATCTGACAGAAGAAGGGAGTGGTTCGCGAGAACATCATATATGACATGCGCTGTACCGCACGCTGTGCCGAGCATCGCGGCTACAGCGAACAGCGAATCTAAGAAAAACAAGGGGAGGAAAATGAACGTGAAAAAGGGAAGAATAGTGGCCCTGTTACTCTTGCTCATTCTCGGAGTGTTTGTGACTACCCAGGCCGCGTTCGGCCAGACTGCCATTAATGTACTGGGCACTTGGGGTGGCAGCGAACTGGAAATCTTCCAGAAAATCGCGGATGCTGCCGGTGTAAAGGTTAATTTCAATACCACCAGAGAATTGGACGCTGCCCTGACTACTGCGGTTCAAACGAATAATATGCCGGACATCGCTATTTTGCCGAACCCTGCTAAGTTGCAAGAATTGGCCAAACAAGGCGTACTAAAACCGCTGACTTATATGCCGCAAAGCGATCTCAAAAATTATGAACAAACCTGGATTGATCTAGGCAGTTACGGCGGAAAGCTCTATGGTGTCTACTTCAAAGTTGCTAATAAGTCGGTTGTCTGGTACAACCCGAAGACCTTCAAGGCTAACGGTTGGACAGTGCCGAAGACCTGGAACGAACTGCTCGAACTGAACAAAAAGATCGTGGCTTCCGGCAAAACCCCGTGGTCAATCGGTGCTGATATTGGCTGGCCTTTGACCGACTGGGTTGAGAACATCATGGTACGTACGGCTGGTCCGGATGTTTATGCCAAGTGGTATAACCATGAAATTCCCTGGACCGATCCGAAAGTCAAAGAAGCTTTTATGACATGGGGTCAGATCGTTGGTAATCCCAAGAACCTGGCTGGCGGCATTAGTGGTACGCTGGACGCCACCAATACCTTCCAGAATGCTGCTATTGCAGTATTCCAGGAAAACCCCAAAGCCTATATGTATTATGAAGGCGACTTCATTGGCGGCATCGTGACCTCGATGCTCCCCAATGTCAAACCAGGTGTGGACATTGACTTCTTTGCGTTCCCACCGATTAACCCGGAGTTTGGCACACCGGTCGTAGGTGGCGCGGACGTGTTCGTCGCTTTCTCCGACAAACCGGAAGTTCAAAAGCTGATGAAGTATATTGCCAGTGTCGAAGGAAACACCCTCGCAGCTAAGAATGGCTTCCTCTCGCAGAATAAGGCTGTTCCGCTCAGCGCATATCCTAACGATACGTTGAGGAATTCCGCCAAGATTCTTACTTCTGCTAAGGTATACGTCTTTGATGCTTCTGACATGATGCCCTCAGCAGTGGGCAACCAAGGCGGATTCTGGGACAAATGTAAAGAGTTTCTTGCTAACCCGGCCAAAATTGACACGATTTTGGCGGAGATGGAGAAACTGGCACAGCAAAACTACTGATCTCCTGCCCGTTTGGCAACGGGGGGCAGCTTCGCCGATGTGCGGAGCTGCCTCTTCAGTAGCGAAAGACCCGGTAAAGGAAGTGAGCCCATGACCCGGCACAAACGCACAGGTGACCTCAAGCCCATGACCCGGAAGCGCACAGGTGGCCTCAAATCGAAACATCTGTATGCCTATCTTTGGATGGCACCAGCGATCATCCTCATTTTCTTTTTTCTGGTTTTGCCAACCTTCCAGACGGTGAAGCTCAGTTTGTATGAAAAGATTAGTTTTAGTGAACGCGAGGCCAGAGAGCTCCTGCAAAGTGAACTACAGAATATCAAAGGGGCCGAAGTATCCCTGAGCGACAGGATTCATGAGATTTCTGGCTGGGAGCAGGCGGTCGCCCGGATCGAAGATCAATACGGAGTGGCTGTGGCCTACGAAGACGTTGGTGCCAATATGACTGTGAAGCAAACGGCAGAACTGCTCACCTTGACTGTTAATCAAGCCTTGAGACAGGAGAGCAGCGGGGTAGGGCCGCAGCGTTTTGTGGGTCTGAAAAACTATATGCGCATGGTGGACGATCCGGAAATGAAGGTCGCGTTACGCAACAACCTTTACTGGTTGGCCCTGTTTACTACTTTAACGATCATTGCCGGAATGGTGATTGCGGTCTTGTCCGATAAAGTGCGCTGGGGTAAGCTGGCTAAGACCATTATTTTTGTGCCGATGGCGATCTCTGGTGCGGCCGGAGGCGTCATCTGGTATTTTATGTACCAGAAAGATGTGAACACTGGTACAATCAACGCTATTATTCACTTATTCAATCCTCAGTTTGAGGGCATTGCCTTCCTGGGTGAGGCTAATCTGGTAACTTTTGCCCTAATTGCGGTAGGCGTCTGGATGCAGGTCGGCTTTTGCACCGTGCTTTTCAGTGCCGCCTTACAGTCAGTGCCGGTGGAACTGATTGAGATGGCCTGCATTGAGGGGGCGAACAGCTTTCAGATTTTCTTTCGCATCGAATTGCCGTATATCTGGTCGACTGTGGTATTAGTAATCACGCAGATGATCATGTGGGTGCTGAAGGTATTTGATATCGTCTTTACCATGACCCATGGTGGGCCTTATGGCGCGAGTGAGGTCATCGCCAATCGCATTTACCGAACCGATTTTAATCTGGGCGATTTCAACTATGGCTCAGCAATGGCTGTAGTCCTTTTCATAGCCATTATTCCGGTGCTGATCCTCAATATTAGAAACCTGTCACGCGAAGAAAGCATCCGGGAATAGCGGGAGGGAGAAGCATGAACACACGGAATAAAGTAGCGCATGGGTTCGGTCGTCTCAGTGTCAATGTTACCTTAGGGATTCTGGTTATTATGTGGTTGCTGCCAACATTTATGCTGGTGGTCAGCTCTTTCCGACCGGTCGGTGACATGATGAGTAGCGGCTGGTGGAGCGCCTTTATGCATCCCGAACGGTTTACTCTAGGTAATTATCAACTGGTGTTGACCAGCAAAGGGATTGGCACTAGTTTTATCAATTCGCTCATTATTACGATTCCGTCGACAATTTTGCCCATCTTGCTTGGAGCGCTGGCAGCTTTCCCGTTGGCTTTCAGCAAATTCCCGGGACGTAAAGGGTTCTTCATCACGTTGATCGCGATGCAGATTGTGCCACTGCAGGTGGTCTTGATTCCGGTGCTCTTGCTGCTGATGGGACTAAATCTGAATGGGACTTTTCCGGGGGTCTGGCTGACGCATACGGCGTTCGGTCTGCCACTCTGCATTTATATATTCCGCAACTTCTTTGCTCAAATGCCTTATTCATTAATCGAAGCCGCGAGAATTGACGGCGCTAATAACCTGCAGATCTTTTTCCGGCTGCTCGTACCGATGGCCAAGCCGGCTTTTGCCAGCATGGCGATTTTCCAGTTCCTCTGGGTCTGGAATGATATGCTGGTGGCTCTGTTTGTGCTGAACAACAGTGCGCTGAATCCTGTGACCGTGAAGCTGTCCAGCTTGCTGGGCTCGCTGGATGCCGGCTGGGAAATCATGACGCCCGCCGCGCTGCTTTCGATGCTGCTGCCGGTCACCATCTTCCTGCTGTTCCAAAAGTATTATGTCCGGGGGATCCTGGCGGGATCGGTGAAGGGATAAGCAAGCGGAGATAGTAGCGCATTGAATACGGAGCAAACGCGCGTAACGATAAATTGGCATGGAGATTGGGTGCACACCTAAAAGGTCGTGCACTTTTTCTTTTGCGGTTGCTTTGGGATGTTGTTGCCAGTGAGTAATCCAGAAAAAAGGAAAATAAGTGTTTTGGCAGAAATTAACCAAAAAAGGAAAATGCGGGTGATTGCAGTGACAAAAAGAACGCATTTTATCATAACATTTGTAGTGTTAGCGATTGCAATTCTGCAGGTGTTATTGCTTGCAGGAATAATAGGGCCGGGATTAATCAAAAAAGACGTTACAGCAGTTGAACCCGATACTCCGCTGATCCATGCCCCAGTGCAGAGTAGCCTGCCCGTGGAGGAAAACAGTTATTATCAAGACCATATCATCGTCGACCCAGCCACGAACCGTGATGCTGAAATCACCGGCATTTGCGGGCCGCCTTCCGGAAGTGTTCCGCTTCATGCATTGACGCATGACAACGGAGTTATGGGGAACGGCATGCTATTTGCCTCTTACCATCAGGAGCTGCTGCCCGAAAGCAAGACAGTCATTCAAGCATTCGATCTCTATAGTAAGCAGCCAAAGTGGAGTTATGAAATCTCCCCATCTTTTAGAGGACATGTTGGGGCACTATCAGAGACAACGGTGTACGTCATTAGCGAAAATGTAGACACATCAATATATGCACTTGATCAAAAGAGCGGAGAAATGAGTTGGCTGGCTTACGTCCCCGGTCATATCGCGGATTTCGTCATCGCTCCCGGATACGACCATATCTATGTTGCCGCCACAAATGGAGTTATTTCCACAATAGGCCTTGCGGACGGGAAAACCTCCACACTGTGCCACCGGGCAGGAGAGAAAATATCCAAACTTGTCCTGACAGGCGACTATCTATTTGTGGAGGCTGATGAATACTACCTGTATTCTATTCCTCAGGGTAAGCTGGTTTGGGAAAGGCCGAAAAAAAGACACAGTTATAGCAACACTGCCATATATGGCAACAGATTGTTGATTACTGACGAGACAGGGTTGACGTGTACCTCATTCCTAAAGGGAGCAGAGGGATGGCAGACAGTCTTGTCTCCGGAAAGAGGCACATACCCCATCGCGGTAGGCCGAGAGCAGGTATATACCGGTCTTAAAGGCGGAAAATTAATGGCTTTCGGGATTGAGACCGGTCAGCAAACGTGGGAAAAGATCATTCCCGAGGCTGATGAATTCGATGCGCTGGCAGTATTCGGAGATTCGCTGTTTGCCATAGCTAGTACCAAAGGGAGCCGCTTAAGAGAAGATTCAAAGCTGTTTGCGATCGACCTCAAAACAGACAAGATATACTGGCAGTTGGAAGGGTGCGAAACAATACCGTCTGTCTATGCGGATCTGGGTTTGTTTAATTTTTATGATCATAGAAACATTTGTATTGGAATCTTCGGACCCGGGACGATAGAGAAGAGTGCCAGGCTTGATTCTCTTCAGGAGCATTTTGAGTATATCGAGCTGGCTTTTTACCGGGGTACGCAATATTGGCCAGAGCTGGGCAAAATAATCGAGACAGTTTTGGACAAGTATCAGGATGCGAAAGTATTTCGTGCTGGCAACTGGGAAGACGAGCCGGGTTATTTCAAAGTGGCACCAGTCCTCCTGGAATTCCTGGGCAAGATTTACAGACACCAGGGTCAGACGGAGAAAGCGATGCGCTGCTTTCAGCGTATGGTCAATGAGTATGGCAAAGAAAAATATTTCATCGGTGATAGCGACAGAGCACAGGTAATATTTCTAGCTGGAGGCGAGGGGCTTTCACTCCAGGTCGAAACGCTGCGCGATTATGTGAAGGATTACGAAGCCGCCATTGCCGCAGCCCATGCTATGGCCGCCGGGGAATATGGTCAGGAGGTGCGATTTGACTGGGCACCTCCCGAATATGAACCTTATGCCATGATTGCACTGGCCCATCTGCGCCTGACGCTGGAAGCCATGGAAGCACCGCTGTCACGGTGGGAAGCCGAATATACAAAACTCTACAATGGCATGTCCGATAAAGACTGGGCAGCGCTGGTCGTACAGGAGCTCGCCGGTATAATGCAGAAAAATGGTAAGATCGAGCAGGCGATTGCTTTATACAATCTGCTGAGGACCGAATACAGCGAGGCTTTTGTCTCGCTTGGTGAGGGATTCTTTGAAAATCCGGCTTATTCGGCTTGCCAATCCCTGATTGGGATTTATACTGAGCAAAACCGACCGGCAGCAGAAATCGATGTAATAAAGAAGGATATGGAGAAAATAGATGCTTTCATGTCAACAGCGACAGAAGGCTGGTGGGATCCTGACCAGATGTATTGAGCGAAATTTGCATAAAAGCCGCCGCCGGGTGGATTACTAAACCTGAGATTCCAGCGCGACTCCTGCGATCCATTACCATTACAGCAACCCGGAGGAACTGAGGCAATGAAAATAGAATCCACCGTTTTCACCAACCGCGATTTCATGGATTTAACTCAGGAAGAGGTTCACCGTTTGAGCGCGGAACAGAGCAAAAACCTTGATGATAGCTTGGAACTGCCGTCCGCGATGCAAGCGGTGGAAGAGGAATATGGCCCGGAGGGTGACTGGCAGGATCATTGGGTGACCTTGGATACGAAGGGGACCAGAGTCTACACACGGATGTATTTGAGTAATGATGCTTCGGTGGCGCTGGATGCCGGCGGCAACATTGTGCGTGTCGAGCGGTTTTAGTCTCTGAAAAGCGCGCATGAAAAGGCGCGCGTGCGAGCCACGTGCCAGCTTTGGCGCGCCATACTATCCAATCCAGATCGAAATGGCCAGTAACAGGCCGGTGATAATGTGGTTGATGATGTTCGCGGCGCAAACCCGGTCCAGGCGATCGGATTCGCTATGTCTCAGCATTAACCATGTACGCCAGCCCAGCGGCGCGGTGATCAAGCATAAGGAAACCCAGAGCGGCAAAATGCCGCACAGAATGCCAATCGCCAGTGAGAGATAGGTCAGCAGCATAATGTATCCGAAAGCGTTCTTGGAACGTCGCTTTCCCAGACGCACCATGAGGTTTTGCTTGCCCGATTTGGTATCGGCGGCCTCGTCGGGGAATTCATTGAGGTATAGCACTCCGGTAATGAGGAAGCCGACCGGGAGTGAGGCGATTAATGGGAGCCAGGAGAGGCTCTGGGCAATGACATAATGGGTGCCGAGCACAATCAGGGGTCCGAAACAAAAACCAGTGGTGGCTTCACCTAAACCTTTCGAGGCCAGCCAGACTGGTGGGGCACTATACAGGTAGCCAGCCATGACACCCAAGAAACCGATTAACAATACCGGCCAGCCTCGCATTAAAGCCAGTACCAGCCCGATGGTGCACCCGCCCCCCAGGCAGAGTAGCGCTGCTACTCCCATTTGTCTGCCCGTCAGGAGGCCGTCTTGAATAACGCGGCTACCGCCGCTGAATGGACTGATGACCGGGTTATCACGATCTGAACCGTTCAGGTCATCGAAATAATCATTTGCCAGATTGCTGGCGGCATGCAAGAGCAGCACTCCCAGTAGTACCGCCGCCGACAGCCACCTGCTCTCGAAACCAAGGTGATCGGCGGTGCTGATGCCTACGATTACCGGGATGACACTGGCTGAGAAAAATGAGGCCCTGATAGCGCGTATCCATAGTAACAATCTTTTTTTCATGATGGTATTTTTACCATCTTTATTTTTTATTAGTCAGATTGTCAAAGCACTGTCAGAGAACCGCATTAGTGGAGGGACAAGGCTTTCCATGTTGAATAATATATAGATGCGAGTTGATGTGAGCGCGGCAACACAAGGAGGATGACAGCCCTTTGAATTCACTGCAATCAAAGCTGAAGCACATTCTGAGGACTCGGATTTGGAGTTATGACATTCAGGTTGTGGCACTGCTCTTGTTAGGACTGCTACTGGGTTTCACGCGTCTGGCGCCGGTTGTGGTAATAGTGTCTGCCATTGCGGTTCCGATCGTTTGGTACATTCGTTTCTATCGCGAGCAGCACGAGTTTATTTTGCCATTCATCTATCGTCTATTGCTGAACCTGATTGTCATGGTGTTTCATGTCGGGTTTGATGCCGGTAAAGCCGGTTTCTACTTTATTGACCTGATCGGGACATTTCTCACCATCGGCATTGTTGGTGTTGCTATGCCGGTACTGCATTTCATCGGCTATACCTGGAAGGAGTTGCTCAAACCGCACTTGGTGTATCTGCTGCTCGTCTCGCCAGTACTACCTTACTTGATTATCAGCGCCATCTTGAGATTATTGGTGGTATAATTAAATTTGGTTTAGTGTGCTCTGAATGTTGAAGGAGAAGTGATCCTATGTCGAGACGGGAAAATCCGCTCGTGATCCAGAGCGATTATACCGTGTTGCTGGAAGTGGATAATCCTAATTTTGAAGAGGCGCGTGCAGTGTTAAGCACATTTGCCGAGCTGCTTAAAAGCCCGGAATATTTTCATACTTATCAGATCACGCCTATTTCCCTATGGAACGCAGCTGCCAGCAAAGTAACGGTGGAGCACGTGCTGCAACAGCTTGAGCAATACAGCAAATATGATATCCCTGTTAATGTCAGGCATGGCATTGCTGATTATATACGGCGTTACGGCCGATTGAAGCTACTTTCCGGCGGTGCGGGGGCCGCGGCTGGCGGCGCTACAGGCGCAGGCGGCGGCCTGATCCTGCAAGCTGATGATGCCTTGTTAATGGCTGAAATCCGTTCGATTAAAGCAGTCACGGCGTTGTTGGGCACCAAAATTGACGGCCGATCCTGTCAAATATCCCTGTTTAACCGGGGATTACTGAAAAGCACCCTTATTTCCGCAGGTTTTCCGGTTGAGGATTTGGGCGGTTATAGCGCTGGCGACGCGCTAGCCATCGAGATCGCTACCCAAGCCCCCGGAGGCGGGAGCTTCGCGTTGCGCGAGTATCAGCAGCAGGCAGTGGAGAGTTTTTATGCCGGCGGCAGGCCCGAGGGGGGCAGCGGTGTTATTGTCATGCCTTGCGGTTCAGGCAAAACGATTGTTGGCATCGGGGTCATGACCAAACTGCAGACCGAAACCCTGATTTTATCTACTAATATCACTGCAGTCAGGCAGTGGATTGAGGAGCTGTGCGAAAAAACAACCTTACCGCGTGAGCTGATTGGGGAATATACCGGGGAGCAAAAGCAGATTATGCCGGTGACGATTACTACTTATCAGATGCTCACGCATCGGACTTCCACTGACGAGGATTTTCCTCATATGGCGCTATTCAACCGCAGAAACTGGGGCTTGATCATCTATGACGAGGTTCATTTGTTACCAGCCCCCGTTTTCCGGGTTACAGCCGGGCTGCAGGCGCGCCGCCGCTTAGGACTGACCGCCACCCTGATTAGGGAGGATGGCAGGGAGGGAGAAGTCTTTTCCTTGATTGGGCCCAAGAAGTACGACGCGCCGTGGAAAAGTCTGGAGAAACAAGGCTGGATCGCGGCTGCGCTCTGCCGTGAAATACGCGTCCCATTGGATCCCGAATACCGGTTAACTTATGTGGCCGCTGATCGCCGCAATCAATTCCGCGTTGCCTCCGAAAACCCACAAAAAGCAGAGATTTTACAGGAGATTTTGCAGCGTCATCGTAAGGACCGCGTGCTCATTATCGGGCAGTATTTATCTCAATTAGAAGAGATCGCCAAATTGACTGGTGCGCCGCTGATTACCGGCCGGACAAATCAATCCGAGCGGGATCACCTTTATGATGCGTTCAGGAGCGGCACCATATCGATCTTAGCTGTTTCCAAAGTAGCTAACTTCGCTGTTGATTTGCCGGACGCCAATGTGGCCATCCAAATATCGGGAACATTTGGCTCCCGGCAGGAAGAAGCGCAACGGCTGGGCAGGATTCTGAGGCCAAAAAACGAGGGCTGCCGGGGCGGCGCAGGCGGCGAGGAAGATTCAGCCGGCGGCACTGCCTATTTCTATACTTTGGTTTCACGCGATACGATTGAAGTGGACTTTGCCATGAAGAGACAATTGTTTTTGGTCGAACAGGGCTATGAATATCATATTCTCGAAATGGAAGAGTTTAGTGCGGCCAAAGAACAAACTAACCAAAGTTCAAACGGAGGTGGCGGCTATGGTTGCTCTGGATGATTTGCTGGGTAAGGCAGAGCCGCAATATCTGGAATCGATAACATCAGCACTGACAGGAATCGAGCCCGCTTTGGCTGATCTACATTACGCTTTAGGGACGGCAGGCGGTGTCACGCTAGTCTATCAAAGATTGGACGTCAACGAGAGGCTAGCTCTGAAAACGATTGTTTTTTCGGCAAGTGAGCGCGGCGTGGATAGTACTGCGGTCTGGCAAGCAGTTAATCGGAATGAGGGTGCGGGTTTGGCGAGCGGGAGGCTGTCTTGCGAACGTCTGCGCGCACTGGGGCTTATATTTGAATCGCTGGCGGTCAGTGGGCGCGTCAGATATCTGGTGGCACAAGAAACCTGCCAGGCGGCCATGCAGCTGGTGTGTGCGGAGGCAGCCGCCCAATTGATACCTGTTGGCGCAGATGGCATTTCGGAAGTGGAATCTTATCCTTATGCACTCGTTTTGGATATCGTACATTATTTGGCCTATCTGGCTGGCAATAACGTGGCCTTAACCCAGAACGGAGACCTCTGGAAAAAAGACCAGAGCCGCATTGAAAGAGGTTTTTTAGTCAGAGAGTGGTTTAAAAATGGCGCGCCTTACCGCCCGGAATTCCCAGGCAGAACTGCATTTATTACAGCTTTTTGTGAAGAGGCGGGCTTGTCTTTCAGCGACGATTCCGGCATGCAGGTTTATTCTGCGGCCCAGGTGTGGGCACAGCAGCCTTTTGAGGAGTCAGCCAAAACGGTGGCTCGTTTTTGGCGAGCCTGGTTATTCCCCAGGCTGGGGCAGGTTGAACTTTTGGCGGAACTAGGCAAGGCTTTGCCGGACGGTGCATGGTTTACTGCCGATCAGGTTGCGGAGCAGACTCTGCCTTTTGTGGTCGGTGAGATCAGGCCGGAAAACCCGATGGTGTCGTTTAATGGCTTTTTTAGAACAGCGCTGAATTTGGGGATTGTAGATGCCGGCTATCGCGGACGTTCCGCTGTTTATGCCATTACCAGACTTGGCAAATGGCTGCTGGCTGATCTTGCGGATGTAGAAGCAGAGGCGGATTTTGAAATTCAGCTTGAAAGCCGCATTTACCCGCAGCCCAGTTTCGAGATTTTGGCACCGAAAGAGACCGAACCGGCCGTTTTGTGGATGCTGGAGCTATTTTGTGATTTACAGCTGATTGACGGTTTTCGAACCTACCGCCTGACGCGCGAGTCGGTCCATCGTGGGCTAAATTGGGCTGGAGTTCAGGACTTGATCGACCTGGCCACACGCTGCGGACCCGGGTTGCCAAATAATGTCCAGTTTACGCTCAAAGATTGGGCCGCGGGGTTTGGAAAAGCGGCCCTGATTCCGGGCATGCTGTTGCGCTGCGAAGACGCTGAACTAGCTCAAGCCATTTATTATGCTCCTCGCTTTGCCAATAGCGGTATCGAGAGGCTCAATGAAATCGATCTATTGATACCGCCAGAGTCCAAGGCAATACTGAATCAGACTCTGGCAGATCTGGGGGTTACACTGAAACAGCCAAAGGCACTGACCAGTCGACGGAATCAGGATGGTGCTGGCACGGGTCGCGGTTCTGACGCTGATGGCAGCGATGCCGAATGAAGCAATTCCTGCCAGCGCGCATCCGTTTCGTGTTGCAACTGTTCAAGGAGACCCGCGTTTTGCGGCGCAAACAGATGACGGAAACGTGTCTGGCGCTTTAGCCAGTCCACCAGGTCCTTTTTTTCTTTCGGCCGATAATTGAGCTTCGTCTGTCCGTGTTCCACCTCATAGAGCGGCCAGAAGCACGTTTCTACCGCCATTCTGGTGAGTGCAACCGTATCTTCGGGATCAATCCCCCAACTCAGCCGGCAGGGTGCCATCGCATTGATGAAGGTCGGTCCGTCATAGGAGAGAGCTTTGCGGACTTTACTGACTAAGTCGTTCCAGTGCGAAATAGCGGCCTGCGCCGTGTACGGAATACGATGGGCTGCCATAAGCATGGTTAGATCCTTACGCGGCTGAATTTTCCCGGTGGACTTTTTTCCCGTGGGAGTGGTAGTAGTGTGGGCACCGCGCGGCGTGGCACTGGAGCGCTGAATGCCGGTATTGGCATAGGCTCCGTTATCATAACAAATATACAGCATCCGATGACCGCGTTCCATGGCACCGGACAACGACTGCAGTCCGATATCATAGGTCCCGCCGTCTCCGCCAAAGGCAATAAAGTTGATTTTGCGCTGCAGGCGTCCTTGACGGGTCAGGGAGCGGTAGGCGGCTTCCACGCCGCTGAGTGTGGCCGCCGCATTTTCAAAGGCGCAATGGATAAAAGGCGTCTTCCAGGAAGTATAGGGGTAGATTGTGGAAGTTACCTCAAGGCATCCGGTGGCGGAACAGACGACCACTGGGTCATCAGAGGCCCGCATCACCAGACGCGTCAGGATTGGGAAACCGCATCCGGAACAAGCGCGATGTCCCGGAGTAAAGTTCTCAGCCGTTTGGGAGAGTTCTTTTAAAGAGGCCATTGGGAAGCTCCTTTTCATTTGATCAAAGCGATAACGCATTTTTGGTCTGGGTGTCCACAGTGCCACTTTCGGGTAGCCCGTGCAAGCGCTGAAAGATTTTCACCGCATTTTCTGTTTCTGAGCCAAAAATGCCGTCTGCGCGTGAATTTAAATAGCCAAGTTGTTTGAGACGCAGCTGAATGGTAACCACACCCTGACTGCGGTTTCCTTTTTTGTAGGTGCCTGGCAACTTGGCATAGAACAGGTAATGATCCCCAACGACATCTACGGGTGTGCCTACTGAAACCATGCGATAGATTTCTTCAACATCTCTGTTATACATGCGGAAACAGCCATGAGAGGCGGCGGTACCGATGCTCCATGGCTTATTAGTGCCATGTATTCCATAGATACCCCAGGGGATATTTAATCCCATCCACCTTGTTCCAAAACCGTTGCCCCAGATTCCTTTACTGACAATTTTCCACTCGCCGAGCGGTGAACGGGTCTGTTTCTTGCCGACTGCCACCGGATAGGTCTTGTGGGGTTTCCCGTTGATTAGCACTGTCAGCTGGTGCGCATAGAGATTGATCAAAATGCGGGTCTCGCTTTGTATGGTGTTTGGCGGCGACGCGCTATGATCCTGGCCTGTATCCGGATCCGGATCTTGCTCTTGATCCTGCTCCCGCGGCCGGCCGGGAGTGGCCCGATCCTCATAGACCCGTACGAGGGCAGACTGCGTCGGAATATCCAATCGTCCTGTCGGTAGAAGGCGCTGTTCCTTTTGGAAGGCCTCCACGGCAGTAGACATTTCATGATCATAAATGCCATCCGCAGTGCCTGGATGATAGCCCAGACGTGCCAAGGCTTCCTGATATTCGCGGACATCTTCGCCTTCCATGCGCGGGGTTGCCAGGAAAAGCTCGCGGGCTTCTTCGCACATGAAAACGCCCGGTTGCATTATGCTGGCATCTGGCTTTGAGTCGTCGGTTTGCGCAAGCATTTCGCTGATTATGGTACTCGTTCCCGGGGCTTGGCTAATGCTGTCGAGCAGGTAATCCGGCTGTTGCTGTTGTTCGGGATACCCAACTTCCGACGGCGGTTCAGTTGCTGACGGGGGGTCAATCAGTCTCATAGCCTCTGGTATGCCGTAAGCTATAGCCATGATCAATGCCATGGTCGCGAAGATCAAAAATATCCGTTTATTGGCCAAAAGGGTGCTCCTCCTTCATAGTGCGGAGTTTTAGTTGCAGGCATAAGTTAGGATGCCCGGAATAATTTATGTAATTCCTGTTTTTTTGTAAGTCTGTACAGCCTGACGAAGTTGAGGTAAGATTATTATTGCAAGATATTTATTAACAAAGCATTAACAGATTATAAACAGGACAGCGCTGTCAATTCAGGAGGTTACTGAAAATGATGCCGCTCTATGCCGCAGTTAAAGGTTTTTGTTGGGTAACAGTTGGCCTGTATAATGGCTTTCGCATTGAAGGTCTGGAAAACATCCCCAAGGAAGGACCGGGGATTGTGGTCGCCAATCATCTGAGTAATTGGGATCCGGTAATTCTTGGTACCATAGTACCGCGGCAGATTTTCTTCATGGCTAAGAAGGAATTATTTGATAATCCGATTGCTGCTAAAGCTTTTAAAATGGTCGGCGCTTTCAAAGTGCGCCGGGGTGAAGCTGACCGCGACGCAATCCGCGAGGCAGCCGAACATCTGGAACAGGGGCGTCTGGTTGGGGTATTTGTGGAGGGGACCCGCAATCGTAATATTAAAGAAGGCTTTCTGCCGCCGCAACCAGGTGCCGCAATGCTGGCCGTGAAAACCGGTGCACCAATCATACCGGTTGCCTTGGTAAATACCGGCGGTACTTTTAAGAAGATGCGCGATAAAGTTATTGTCCGAGTTGGAGCAGCCATCACTGGCTTTGAAACCCGCGCCGGGAAACACCGCCTCATTTATGATGAGATTGGCGGACAAATTATGAAGTCCATTGCGACGCTTTATGGGGTGCAATAGGTATTTGAAGGTTGGTGCAAATGTATCGCTTTTGTAAAAAGATCCTGCGGGCTTTTTTCGGGCTATTTGCCTGGCGTGTGATTGGCGTGGAAAATCTGCCTGACGGAGCATGTGTTGTGGCGAGCAATCACATCAGTTTTTGGGACGGTCCGCTGATTTGGGCGGCAATCGAACAGAAAGCCTATTTTATGGCGAAATCGGAATTATTCCGGCGGCCGCTGGTGGCCAAATTTCTTTCATGGGCCGGCGCTTTTGCCGTGCGCCGCGGCAAATCGGATCGCGGTGCTATCAACAAGGCTTTGGGCTACATCGCGAAAGATAAAAAGGTAGTCGTCTATATCCCCGGGACGAGAATCCGACCGGGCAAGAAGAAGGTAGTTTTGAAGAACGGTGCGGCGATGATCGCGATCCGGGGGCAAGTGCCCATTGTGCCGGTGGCAATCGTCGGTTCGGATCGTATGTTTTCTCTGAAGGGCCCACGTGTCAGACCGACTGTCATCTTTGGTAAGCCCATTCCTCCGGAGTTCACTGCATCTCAGGCAGCGGTTGCGGCGGCGGCTGAAAACGGAAGCGCCAGCGCCAACGGTCTGGGTAACCATGGCTGTTATGAAGCATTGATTAGGACCGTATGGCAAGAGATCACCGCCTTGCAGGAGAGTTTATGATTACGGTCGCCCGCCCGGATTTTACGTCGGGTTTTGGCACCCGGGTTTTAGCGCTCGGATTTTGGGAACACTGAATCCGGGTGTTGCAAATGTGGACTGTTTTTTGGATTCTGCTGACCCTGGCCGTGTTTGCCGAAATTTGGCTTACCGGCACAGTGGCAAGGTTTCTGGGGTTTTGGAACACGGTCGCGTTCATCGTCCTTAAATTGGTGCTTGGAATCCGGTTGGCTTTCCAGCATGGACGCCTGACACTGGAAAAGCTGCGCGCAGCCATCCAAAACAGGCAAGTGCCGGGGATACCGGTGATTGAAGGCGCTCTCTTTGTGTTAGCGCCTTTTTTGATTATGATACCAGGCTTTCTGGTCAGCGCGCTGGGCGCATTGCTGTTGTGGGACAGAGTGCGTTCCTGGATGGCCGAAAAGCTGAGAAAAATCGGCATTGCCTGGTTCAGCCGCCGTTTTCTGCGTTGAAAGAGCCTCGATTTGATGTGGAAGGATTCGCATTGTAAAGGTAGAAGTAAGAGCAGTCCTTGCTAAGCGCTTGTTAAACCGGGGGTGCTGTCTTGAAGCTGTTAGTGAGTGCGTGTCTCGGCGGGCGGGCCTGCCGCTATGATGGCAGCAGCCGCGGCATTCCTTTAGTCCGAGAGCTAATTGATTGCGGGACGGCATTTCCGATTTGCCCTGAAGTTGAAGGCGGTCTGACCACTCCGCGGCCAGCCTGTGAAATTGTAGGGGGTACCGGGGTTGACGTACTACAAGGTCAGGCCAGGGTGATCAACAAAGACGGAGTGGATGTCAGCGCCGAATTTCGTAAAGGCGCTGAGGAAAGCCTGAAAATGGCCAAGGAGGTTGGCGCTACGGCTGCGATTCTTTGTGAGCGGAGTCCCTCCTGCGGTGTCAAGATGATTCATGACGGTACTTTTTGCGGGCGCTTGCAGCCGGGGATGGGTGTCACTGGGGCCGTATTGGCGCTAGCCGGGATCGAGCCGATTTCATCCGATGATCCAGATCTCCGGGAACGCGTGCTTGCTTGCAGACAGGGGGATGGTTCCTCTGTCCCAGGGCAGTGTCATTGATCGATGGAGACAGAGGAACCGTCCCCCTGTCTTAATAATTTCGGTAAACAGGAGTGATACTGTGTTACTTGACATTGGACTGCTGGTGGCGGCATATTTATTGGGAGCGATTTCCTGGGGCAAATTGTTCGGAAAGATGTGTGGCGTGGATCTACTGCAAGTCGGTAGCGGGAGCACCGGCGGAACAAACGCCCTGCGAGCGATGGGACCGGTAATTGGGCTCATTGTAGGTTTGCTTGATTGCGGCAAAGGTGTTGCAGCAGTATGGCTGGCACGCCAATTTGCGACGGCAGAGTGGGTGGCATTTGCAGCGGGACTCATTGTAGTGGTCGGTCACAATTATTCCATATTTCTCAAGTTCAAAGGTGGCAAAGGGATAGCCACAACCGCCGGGGTTTATCTTGTGCTAACGCCGCTGGCACTGGCGTGCGCCATCCCTGTTAGCTTGCTGGCAATATTCCTGACCAGATACGTATCGCTCGGCTCACTGATTTTTGTGGCGCAGATGCCCTTGTTTATCCTCACAATCAATCCGCAGTCGGGAATAATCGTGTTAGCGGTTTTGCTGGCCGTAATGGCGTTTATTCGGCACAGCGGCAACATCAAACGGTTGGTAGGCGGCAATGAGCGCCGCCTGGGTGAAAAGGCCTAAACGGCTTTTCCTTCTGTGTAAAGCCGCGGCTTTTTGTACCAGTTGCCGGGTAAATAACGCCACAGACTAAGAAAGAACCGGAAAAAAAGATCGACTGTGATGGCCAGCCAAACACCCTTTACTCCAAAAGGTTTGCTTAAAAACATCGCGAGTGGGATCCGGATAAACCATAGACCAGCCAGCGCAATATACATCGGCGTGCGGGTATCACCCGCGCCGCGCAAGGCACCATTGAAGACACTGGCAATGTTCTGGGGCGATTGGCCAAGGCCCATCAGCATCAGATAAACAGCTGCCAGTTCAATGACTTCCCGATCAGTAGTGAGTAGGGAAAGGAATTGTTTGGGAAGGAACAGCAACACGGAAGCCGCTAAGGCGGTAATCACGATTGCCCAACGAACCAGTTCGGAAGCATATTTTTTGGCTAGCTGCGGGCGTCCCGCTCCCAGCGACTGACCAATGAGCGCAGTGGTGGCGATGCCTAGACCGGCTGAAGGCATATAGGAGATGGCCTCTGCCTGTAAACCCAGCTGGTGGGCAGCCATTGGAATATTGCCTAATCCGACAATTAAGCGTGTCACAATAAAGGCGGCCACTTGCCAGCAAAGGTGTTCTGCGGCGGCTGGAACCCCGACTTTAAGAACCTTGCGGGACATGCCGGGTTTTTTGGTTGCGCTCAAAAAAGACAACGGATAAAAAGCCCGGAATAAAACGCCAATTGAAACGAGCGCGCCGCATGCCTGAGCAATCACAATTGCCAGTGCGGATCCATTCAATCCCATGGCCGGGATCGAGCCCAGCCCAAAGATCAGAACATATTGGCAGGCTGCGTTAATTACATTAGCTCCAAGGGCAATTAACATCGGGGTGCGGGTGTTGCCCATGCCCCGCAGGATGCTGGCAGTCAACATCGTGATCACCATGAACGGAACGCTCCAAATGGATATCCTGAAATAGGACGTCGCCACGGCTAATAAGTCCGGTTGCGGATTAAAAACCATGAGCGCCTGCCGGGCAAAGAGATAGACCGGCAGGGTTGTGGCTGACATAAAGATTAGTGCCATCCATAGGCTGCTGCGGGCAATGCGTCGGCTTTCTTCCTGATTGCCGGCACCGGTTGACTGGGCGATTAAAACAGTGGATCCTGTCCCAATGGCCGCAAAAAGTGCCCAGATTAGCTGGGTGAATCTGTTGACTAAACCGACGGCAGCAATGGAAGTGGCGCCAAGACGTCCGACCATCGCCATGGCGACGAGGCCCACTGTCATCTGTAAAATGTTTTCAACAGTAACTGGCCATGCCAGACGAAGGATATCGCGGCGGATGACAGTCATGTCCCCCGCAGCGCCATTTTGTTTGTCACTAGACTTTTGATCCGTTAAGGTCATCGAAGGGATACCTGCCTTATCCTTAGGATTCCGAACTATTTTAATATAACATGTTAAAATACTTTCAACAAGATCCGGGGCAGGGATTCGGAGCGAATACCGTTGGGAAAGAAGACTGCTGCAAATGGGCCTTAATATTGTCATGGTCGAACCAGAAATACCACAGAACACGGGGAACGTAGCCAGGTTGTGCGCTGCCACCGGGACGCGGTTGCATTTGGTCAGACCATTTGGGTTTCGGCTGGATAGCAGACATATGAAAAGAGCGGGGTTGGATTACTGGGAGTTTGTGGACGTGGTGATCCATGACTCCCTGTCAGAGTTTATGACATCTTTTTCTGACGCTGCGGGGGCTGAGGCCGAGGCCGAGGTAGGAGGACGCCGGGGACGCGGAGAACGCGAGGGATGCGGGGAACGCTTTTTTCTGGCAACGACTTCCGGCAACCGCAGTTATCATGAAGTTGCATATCGCGACGGCGATTATATCCTGTTTGGTGCTGAAAGCAGAGGCCTTCCCAA
>DHDG01000027.1:0-579 GCA_002399265.1 Firmicutes bacterium UBA4882
GTCACCACAGAAGAACCGTCCCCGCGTCATTCCCCTCGTCCTCGTCTTTTTAAGAATCAATTAGATGGTGCGACAGGATGGTGCGACGGATTTGACGAAAAAGATCGAAAACCGTCATCAAAACAACGCTGGGGCTCGGCCCCCGCGACCGCAGGCTGCCAGAGCGCCGCTGCGCTCGGGTCAGATGTTGGAACTGCAGATTGACGGGATGGGGCATGATGGCGAGGGTGTCGGGCGTGTACAGGGTTTCACGCTCTTTATTCCGGGCGCCATTCCTGGCGATCAGGTACTGGCCGTTGTGAAGAAAGTCAAGAAGAACTATGGTTTTGCTGAGGTAGCAAAGATCGTCAGCCCGTCACCGGATCGAATCATGCCAGAATGTAGTGTATTTAGCAGTTGTGGTGGCTGCGCGCTGCAGCATATGGACTATGAGGCGCAGTTGCGCTGGAAAAAGCAGCGGGTGATCGATACCCTGCAGCGTATCGGTGGTTTCAGCGATCCGCTGGTGCACGAAACGATTGGCATGGCGCAGCCATTCCGCTATCGTAATAAGGGACAGTACCCGGTGGCGCTGTCCGG
>DHDG01000027.1:732-2245 GCA_002399265.1 Firmicutes bacterium UBA4882
GTGGCTGGCTTCTTTGCCAAAGGCTCACATGACGTAGTAGCCTGTCAGGACTGTCTGATCCAACATCCGCTCAATAATCGTATTGTCACGGAAGCGAGCCGCCTCGCGATGGAATTTGGCTTGGACGCTTATAATGAGCATGCCGGGCAAGGTTTTCTGCGCCATATCCTCATCAAAACCGGATTCCAGTCGGGGGAAGCGCTTTGTGTGCTGGTCACCAATGGACGCGATTTCCCGGAAGGAGACGGTGGCGGGTATGGAGGAGGGGATGGTGGCGCGAAGACCGCCAATACCAATCGCGAGCGCCGCGGCTGCGGGGCTGAGTTCGGGCGTCGTCTGCAGCAGGCAGTGCCTGAGCTGGTTGGCGTCGTGCAAAATATTAATACGCAAAAGACAAATGTGATCTTGGGGAGAGAATCAATCACCCTGTGGGGACGCGACACACTCATTGATGAATTATGTGGCCTGCAATTTAAGATATCGGCGCGGTCATTTTTCCAGGTCAATCCGCTGCAGACCGCAGTGCTCTACAATAAAGCTTTGGAATATGCCGCCCTGAGCGGTACAGAAACAGTACTCGATCTTTATTGTGGTATTGGCACCATCTCATTATTGCTGGCGGGCCGCAGCCGCCGGGTAATTGGAGTCGAATATGTCGAGGAAGCTGTAGTAGATGCCCGAAGCAATGCTGAAATGAACGGGATCCGCAATGTCGATTTTTACGCCGGTGATGCTGGGGCGGTGCTGGATAACCTCGCCGGAGAAGGTGCTAAATTTGATGTGGCGGTACTGGATCCGCCTCGTGCCGGCTGTGATGCTAAGGTGCTGCGAATTTTGGCAGGGCTAAAGGTGCGACGCATTGTGTACGTTAGCTGCAACCCAGCCAGTCTGGCGCGTGACTTGAAGCTTCTGGCTGAACTGGGATACCGGCTTGAGGAAGCGCAGCCGGTCGATATGTTTCCGCAGACGAGTCATGTGGAAGCCATAATCCTGTTGCAACGCCAATGTGTGTTCCCTATTTGAAATTGAAAAGGGTATAATGGATTTGCAAAGATAACATAGAAAAGGAAAGGGAAAATAGCGAATGGAAATTGTGAAAATTAGTGATAGCGATAAAACAAAGTACATGGAATTGCTACTTATTGCAGATGAACAGGTAAGTATGATAGAAAAATATTTGTATCGTGGTGACATGTTCGCCTTGTGTGATGATGATGTTAAAGCGATTTGCATTGTTACACAAGAGCAAACCGGCGTTTATGAAATTAAGAATATTGTTACCGTTCCTGAATATCAACGGAAAGGATATGGACAACATCTAATCTCATTTATTGCTGATTACTACAAAAAATCTGGTAACGAGTTATATGTTGGAACAGGCGATAACCCTATGATACTTCATTTCTACGAGAAATGCGGATTTGAAAAATCACACATTGTTAAAAACTTTTTTATCGACAATTACGACCACCCTATGTATGAAAATGGACAACAGTTAGTGGATATGATTTAT
>DHDG01000027.1:2424-3022 GCA_002399265.1 Firmicutes bacterium UBA4882
AAATGCTTTATTTTAGATTATTGGGTTTTCCCCGAATACAGAGGGAACGGAACGGTGTGTAAAAGAGTCTTTTCGGTCAGATGCGAATAAGCTAGATAGCGTTTAGCGCTACATCTTAACGGGGTTGTATTACCCGAAAGAATTAGAGTGGAGGCAACAAGTAGATGAATATCGAAAAAATCTGGAACGACTGGAATGATGCCGGATTGTTCTCCGGTGTGTTTTCAGTTAGCAACGAGAAGGGCGTTATCTTTGAAAGGTGTTGTGGCTTTCGTAATCGAAGCGAAGAACTTCTGAACAACGGGGATACTGCCTTTGGAATTGCATCCGGCACAAAAATGTTTACCGGCTTAGCTGCCTGCAAACTGATTGATGCAGGAAAACTGTCGCTTCATGATAATTTGCGGGATTTGCTTCCTTTCGACTTGGGTCAAATTGATAAAAGGGTTGAGGTACACCATCTTCTCACACATACATCCGGCATTGGCGATTACATTGATGAAGAAGCTCCCAACTCTATTGAGCAAATTCAAGCTCTTTACAATCAATATCCAGTCTATTTGTGGGAACGGCTTGAATACTACCTGCCGATGATTAC
>DHDG01000027.1:3347-3942 GCA_002399265.1 Firmicutes bacterium UBA4882
CAATGGCGAACAAACATATTCTGCCTGCCGGTTTTGGGAGGCGCCGATGGGGGCCTATTTACTTGTGCCGCAGATTTGGACAAACTTTGGCGCGCAGTGTTTGCTGGTCATGTATTGTCGGAAAACATGCTGCAAGCTTTCCTAAAACCACAAGTAATGAGAAATGAACGCGGGAGTTACGGATTGGGGATATATCGTTACGATAACGGTGGAAGTACAGCCTACTATGCAGTCGGTGGCGATTCTGGCGTAGACTTTTTTACCGTGTATTTTCCCGAACAAAAGGTTACAGCGTCAGCTATGGGTAACTCAGAAATCAACACTTATCCCCTTTTGAATGCAATGATTTTCGATATTTAAAAGAGTTATTTATAGTTTACTTCATGATAAAGTAATTGCAGACATAAACCGCTTAGCTTATCCCGCATCTGAAGAAATTAAAAATTCTTTTTTAATGCAAAATAAAAAGCAGGGCGCCCTAAACGATGCTGATATGTTCCCTTGAACGGAGCCGGGATCGCCTGAGAACGGCAGACGTCGCATGGAAAATATCCTGCGCTGGTTCGACAACATGACTGGAAGGTGGTGTTAATAC
>DHDG01000027.1:4096-30539 GCA_002399265.1 Firmicutes bacterium UBA4882
AAGGTGGTGTTAATAATGAATGACAAATTTCTTTATTTGCTTGCTCAATTTGATAAAGAAACCCAAGAAATACTTGCTGGACATTACGACATTCTCCAGCAAAATGGCTTTATAGGAAATCAAACAAAGGATATACCTTACCATTTTACATTAGGTAAAAAAGAGGTTGATTGCGAAAAACAACTGATAGACTACCTTGATAAAATATGCGCAAACACAGCTTATATTGACATCCATCTTAGTCATATCGGGTTGTTCGGTTTAGGCATAATATTTATTGCGCCAAACATGAATTTTGAGTTGCTGACATTTAGACAGAAATTCTTTTCCGATTGCGGAAATGGAGCCTACAATTGGACTGCACACGCTACTCTGTTGATAGATGAGCCAGAAGGAATTTTGAAAGCGCTTCCGATTGTAACAAAAAACTTTAAACCTTTTAAAGCACGCATCGAGAGCATCGGCTTATATGAATTTTTTCCAATGAGGTTTATTAAAGAGTATTCGCTCAACAACACAGTATCATCAAATATTCATATGTCCGCAATTTGACCATATGGGGGTACGGCAATTTGCTAATCCGTTTTGCAGCCGAAAAAGACCTTCCCGCATGGTATGCATTAGCTACCGAGGTTTCGCCAATATTCCGGCATCCTGCGGATATGGGAACAGATCCGGAGTTTATTGCTTATGCCAAAAGCAAGGTGAGTAAGTATGAAGCCTTGACCGCAGTTGATTACATGAGCGGAGATAATCTGGGCTTTATTGGGTTTTCACGAACATATAACCGTATCACATGGTTTGGAGTATCAGGGAAAGGCCGTGGCAAAGGTGTTGGCAGCCGCTTGCTGAAGACAGCACTGCGCCAGCTTGATCATACTAAACCTATAACGGTAGAGACTTATCCTGAAGGGTACGAACCCGGCATACCAGCTAAGAACCTATACCGCAAATATGGCTTTGTGGAAACTGAAAGCAACCTTATTGGACCACATGATCTGCCAATATGCCGCATGACAGTGGACTTATCGAGTGAAAAACGTGGCGGTAGTTTTCATTACAGATACCCTGAGTTTATCAATGCTTCGCATAAAGAAAAATGTCCGGTTTGCAGCGGTGTGCCTGCACCGGATGGGCAAAGTGACATAGAAATAAATGACAAAGTGTGGATTTGCGGAGAATACCCCGGACAAGCACGGTTGTTCGGGAAGATGTATGTGATGCCGCGAAAGCACTGCTTTCACTTTGAGGATATGTCACCTGAAGATATGGTCAGTTTCATGAGTGAGGTTCAGCGTGCAGGCGCGGCACTTCGTAAAGTGACAGGCGCGCAAAAAATCAATTATGAAATGCACTCAAACTCAGGAGCACATTTGCATATTCATTTATTTCCGCGCTATCTTGATGATGATTTTCCGTCTGCGCCAATTGATTATAGAGCGAGCGAGCCCGCACCGTATGAGAGTTATGATGAATATCTTTGGTTTATTCAGCAGATGAGGAGGGAATTAGTGTCTTTGAGCAAGTAAGGGGGGTTATATATTTAAGTCATAAAGGAGGTGCTTTACGCGAATTGGTGTAATGGCTAACATTCTATATGGGAGGCGATTTGGTATGCGCATTATCGCACTTCAACTGAATAATGACATCCGTGGTCTTGATGAGAGAGAAGCATATATAGAAAGTTTAATAGCCAAAATAGATAATCCTGGTATCATTGTGTTACCAGAACTTTCGCAGCCGAGTTATATTGGGAATATAGAAATTTGGCAGTACGCAGATATAGGCGGAAAGCGCACTTCAGATTGGGCGATCAGGATGGCGCGGAAGTATGGCACTGCAATTTGCGCGGGGTATCTTGAGGCCAAAGATGATAATCTATTTAATGCCTATTTGATTGCTGATGGGAACCGGGTTTTCGGGAAAGTGTATAAATCAGAAGGCGAATCCTTCATCTGTAAGCGTGGAGATTTTCCAAACATTATTGAAGCACCATTCGGAAATGTCGCAGTGGGAATATGCTATGATTCGCGAAGAAAGCATATCTACGACAGTATCAGTGATAAATTGATATCTCTGATTCTATTCCCTCACGGCTCACCAACTGACCCGAAAAAGCAAAATGAGGAACAGGCAACAACAAACCTCATTTGCGGCTCCTATTCAACAGCATTTTCAGTACCTGTGGTTTATTGCAACAGTGTTGGTGCCATGGGAAATATGATGGGAAAAACCGGCGCGATGATGCAGAAAGCCGGGTTTGCTCTTTGTGGCAATACAAAGATCTATGGTACTTCAAATCACCTTGAAATGCCTATTCCCGAGGCTGTTGGCGCTGATGTCGATCTTGTTCCTAATCAAAGAGTTGGGGATATTCACTTTTATGGGCAGGATATTGTAAAAGGAAATGCCCTGTTTCGCCAGCTTATCCTAAAGCCTGATATTAAAGCGGGTATGCGTTATTACGAGAAAAACAAGCACAAGGTTTTTATGTGATTAGAATAAACTAATTAGCTGCTGGCCATTGCGGTAGCATTAAAGCAAAAGGGAGCAAGCGGGCCGAGAAAATGCATTTCTCGGACCGCTTTGTGGTGTAAGAAAATTGGCGCAAAGAGCATAGGATGAGTGGACGACTTATTTTTGCCAAAATCCATTAAAAGGAGAGAACGGCTATGAAAAATAAGTGTGCCCGCACAACCCTCGAGATCTTTGTCCATACATTGATTCTTAGCATTGTCGCCAGCGCTCTGCATTCTGTCTATGCTCTTAGCGGAGGAAATTTGTTTATAGGACTATTCAACCCTGTTAACGAAAGTGTCTGGGAACATCTGAAATTTATGTTTTTTCCGTTTCTAATATGGTGGATAGTCATGTATCTGATCAAAAACAAAAAATGCACAATACCATTAAACACATGGATTGTATCTGCGGCCTTTTCTTTAGTTGCAGCACCAATGACTGTGGCGTTATCATTTTATAGTTATACCGGTGCCTTTGGAATTCATTCTCTGCTGATTGACATTCTCTTAGTGCCATTAAGTTATTTTATTGCCCTGTGCATGGCCTCTCACTTTTTGGAGTATTCCAGGCCAAATAAGTGGGTGACCATGATATCGGTTGCTGGGATTGCGGCTATATTGACCATATTCATCTTGTTTACACTAAATCCACCGCATCTGCCAGTCTTCTATGACGTAGTCACTCAAACATAGGGAATCTGAACTCAGGGGACTAATAAAGAGCTGGCTCAGAGTGGAATGAGCCAGCTCTTTTGCTATACTTAAACCTTTGCGCATTCGTTTATATATGCAAGTCTGGATTATGTCTCTGTTTTTATGATACAATGGCTTTTATCGGCGAAAGTTGTATTGGAGGAGCATATATGAAACAACCCGCATCCACAAACGCTTTTAGCAAAATACGGAACACATTTATAGGGGATCGTAAGTTTTATACCACAGTATTTTTGCTAGTACTGCCAATAATTGTGCAGAATGCCATTACAAACTTTGTTAACCTCCTGGATAACATCATGATCGGACAGGTAGGAACGCCTCAGATGTCAGGCGTTGCCATCGCCAACCAGCTTATCTTTGTATTTAACCTGACTATTTTTGGCGGTCTTTCGGGTGCGGGAATATTCGGCGCGCAGTTCTTTGGTGCAGGAGATCACGAAGGCTTGCGTCATACAGTGCGGTTCAAGCTCTGGACTGCTGCTGTCATTTTAGCGATCACAATTACTGTATTTCTGACCTGTGGAGACCAATTGATTTCCCCGTTTCTGACCGGAGCAGGGGATGTGTCTGAGAGAGCGGCTATGCTCGATTATGGTAGAAGTTACCTCCTCATAATGCTATGGGGACTATTACCATTCGCCCTGTCACAGGTATACGGTGGAACACTCCGTGAAACGGGAGAGACCTTGCTTCCGATGAAGGCTAGCTTAGCTGGTGTAATTACAAATCTCTGCCTTAACTACATATTGATCTACGGAAAGCTTGGTTTCCCTGCATTAGGCGTTGAGGGTGCAGCCACTGCAACAGTCATTTCACGCTTTGTGGAGCTAGCCATTATTGTTTTGTACGCCCATAGACATGCATACAAATTTCAGTTTATTGAAGGGCTTTATCGATCGGCAAGAATTCCGAAAAGTCTTGTTTTTAACATAACCAAAAAGGGAACGCCGCTCCTGGTAAATGAGTTATTATGGTCATTGGGCATGACCACTTTGATACAAATATTCTCAACCCGTGGTTTAAATGTGGTTGCAGGCCTCAACATAACTAGCACTATAACGAATTTGCTCAATGCAGTTGTATTCTCCATGGGTTCCGCCGTTGCTGTTATGGTTGGTCAGGCTCTTGGGGCCAACGATATTGTGCGCGCAAAACAAACCGCATGGCGACTTATCTTTTTCAATGTCTGCTTATGTGTCGTAGTTGGTGGTGCGCTTGCTGTCTTGTCGCCCGTCATTCCGTACATATACAATACTACCGATGACGTGCGTAGGCTGGCTGCCAGTTTCATGCTGGCGAGAGCCATGTATATGGGTGTTAATGCGGTGGCGCACTGCACATACTTCACCATACGATCGGGTGGCAAAACGTTCGTGACATTCCTTTTTGATAGTGTTTACACATGGGTTATCCTTGTTCCATTTGCCTATGTACTCACCTATTTTACAACTCTGAATATTTCAGTGCTTTATCCGGTCTGCTATTCGGCTGACATTATTAAGTGCATAATCGGGATAATCATTGTTAAATCAGGGTATTGGGCGCAGAATATGGTCTCGGATACCGCTTCTGAGGGCATTAAAGCATAACCATAGTATTTTCATGGTGGAAAGATTTTCATACTTGAAAGATGGAGATATGTACAAATGTCAACACTGATCATTCTAAGGGGCAATTCCGGCAGCGGTAGATATTATCTTAAAGGACATTTCTATGTGAAAAATGAATTATGCCATAGCTATGGGCAAGCGTGATCATAACCCTTTGGAGGAAGGCATATGGGGACATTTTCCATAGATGTAGAAAGCTTTGAATGGAGTAGAGGTAGCAAAGATGACCCAGCAGATTTATGCCTGCATGGGAAGGCGGCTGCCTTTATAGGTAAAGTGAAACTGGAATACAATGCTACAGTAAGTGCCACCGCACTTTATTTGCTAAAGACACTTACTGAAGATCATATTGTAAATACAGATAATCAAATGCTTCCTTGCTGTGGATTCTTTTATAGTCCAAACGAGGGATTGGATAATGTTGTTATCATCGGTTGTCCCAATGGCGTAGATTGGTCAGTTATTCACGAAGGGGACAAGGTTATTCTTGAACTGGAAGATTGCACAAAAGAGAGTGTTCCCATTGAGGATTATAGAAAAGCTGTTTATTACTTTGCCGATAAGGTGGAAGCATTTTATAAATCCTGTTCGCCAAAAGTATTGCCAAAGAACGATTTTGACCGTGATGGCTATCTTGCTTTTTGGAATGAGTGGCATAGAAGAAGACAAGAAATTCCAGTTCGCTATTCGTAAGAAAAGTATGGAGGGTTGAATAGACGGATTGGATAACATTCATAGGGTCCTGCTGGGGTATCAAATCGATCCGTTTTCTGTGATGGGCATCATAAATCGCGGGACAACGAACGCCAATCGCACCATTTTAGCCAAAGAACTCGCAAACGCATTTGACATAAAAGTCCCAGCGCCAACGCAGTTTGAGGGTATACCCGTGCTTAACAATAAAGCGTTTGATGACGGCTTTGTGTTTGGCAATCAAAGGAAATGGACTGGCTTATATTACAATGGGCTTGTATTGGATTAGGCCCCGTTTTTACATGCCTCTTGATGGCAATTCGCGTGCATACGTTGCTGCGCATTTCGGAATATCTGCACCAGGCGGAAACTGCAGTGGTGATGAATACATTACATTTTTGAAAAGTGGCGGAAACGGAAAAGAAAGCTCTTGACTTTGACGTCGTGTCGTCCATTACCATTATTTTGGAAGGGGGGTAAACAGATGGAACTCATGACAATCAGCGAGGTAACAAAAGCCTTTAATGTTACAACCAGAATGCTTCGATATTATGATGAAATCGGGCTATTGCCCAGCGCTCGCAAAGAGAATTATTCATATCGAGTGTATGATGAGTCTGCTGTAAGACGTCTGCAATAGATTATCACTCTGAGAAAACTGCGTATCCCGCTGAAAAAGATTGCCCTGATTTTCAATGATATGGATCAGGTAAAAATTGTTAAAGTGTTTCAAGAAAGTGTGAGCGAACTTGACGATGAAATAACGGCACTGCAAACAATACGAGATATTTTGCGTGCATTTGTTGTGCAATTAAACATTGCAGCGCACACTCATGTCAAGTTCGATATGTTCGACGACGCTGAAATCATGAGTGTCATCCAGACCCTCAGCCTTTCTAAAATCAATTTTAAGGAGGAACGTTCAATGGGCGACCTTAATAAAGCAAATGAAACCTTGTCAACTTTGAAGAATGTGCGCATTATTTATCTACCGCCATGTACTGTTGCAGCAAGCCATTATTTTGGCGAAAACCCCGAAGATAATGCCAGTAAATCTTTGTTTGAGTTTATCAGAAGAATTGATCTTCAAAAAACCAAACCTGATTTAAGGTTGTTTGGATTCAACAATCCCAATCCGAAAAGTAACGAAACATATGGATATGAATTTTGGGTAACCATACCAGATGATTTAGAAGTACCAGCGCCGCTTCAAAAGAAATACTTTGCCGGCGGTCTGTATGCTGCACATTGTATCAAAATGGGCGATTTTCATGAATGGCAGCTTTTTGGCAAATGGGTTGAAAACAGTACTGAATATGAATATAACGCTCGTGAGCCGTTCGGAATGGGTGGTTACTTGGAAGAAAACCTCAATGCATATTCATACTTTGTGGGAGAAGAAAAAGCTGCGAAGTTTATTCAGCTTGATTTGCTGATACCGATAAAGGCAAAATAGCTGATCAAATATAAGTACTTAATGTCGCACCTGCTGATTGATATTGGATGCTGAAACTCTTATGCCGCCTATGAAAGAAGCGGAGCAATACAGCGTTGGGCTGAAAGCTGGGGCGGTATTACGGAAAATCCATACCCTGCCCGCTCGCATCGAGAATCTTGGATTATATGAATTTTCTACTATAAAAAGTACCTTGTCTAATTAATGGCAGAGTGATATAACTAAATAATATGGGAATGAAGTTCTCCCTGCGCTGATGTAAAAGCCGAACCGCTTATTAAGCTGATGACTTCTGCGATTGTTTAATTGCGGAAGTGTCAGCTTTTGTGTATTTCTGCATAAAGGAGAATGTGAATGCTTTTCAGTCTTGCCTTGATGGTTCTTTGTGGCCTTCTTCTAAGTGGAACCATGCAAAAATTAAAAATGCCAGGCCTTGTCGGGATGCTTATAACAGGTATAGTATTAGGTCCATATGCTTTGAACCTAATAGCACCGGGATTATTGAATATTTCCGCTGATTTGAGAGAAATAGCATTGATTATCATTCTTACAAGAGCGGGACTCGCACTTGATATAGATGATCTGAAAAGGGTGGGTCGCCCGGCTATTCTCATGTGTTTCATACCGGCAACTTTTGAAATAGCCGCCACGACAATATTTGCCCCGAAGTTTTTTCCCATATCATACCTGGAAGCTGCTATTATGGGAACTGTACTTGGGGCTGTATCTCCGGCGGTTGTTGTCCCCAAAATGCTGAAGTTAATGGAAAGCGGTTACGGTAAATCAAAGCGTATTCCACAGCTAATTTTGGCGGGGGCTTCGGTAGATGATATTTATGTAATTGTTCTTTTTGCTTCATTTATGGGAATGTATAGGGGGGGCAGCTTTGACATTGGAAGCCTTGCCAGAATTCCGATAGCCATTGTATTAGGCTTATTAACAGGCATTTTGCTTGGATTTGGCCTTGTAAAACTGTTTAAGAAAATACACATGCGAGACACTGTGAAGGTCTTAATTTTGCTAAGCACTTCTTTCCTGCTCGTTACTCTTGAAACTACTATCAAAGCATACGTGCCTATGTCTGGACTGCTGGCTGTGATGGCTTTGGGCGGCACAATCCTTAAGCAATATGGCATTTTGGCAAAGCGGCTGTCGGGCAAGTTCTCAAAAATCTGGGTGGCGGCCGAATTGATATTGTTCGTCTTAATTGGCGCAACGGTTGACATTAGCTATGCGGCAAAGGCGGGAATTGCGGCGGTCGCGCTTATATTCATTGCCCTCGCAATTCGTATTTGCGGCGTGTTTGTCTGTCTCATTAGGACCAAACTAAATGTAAAGGAAAGGTTATTCTGCGCTATTGCCTACTTACCCAAAGCGACTGTACAAGCTGCCATTGGCGGACTGCCATTGGCCGCTGGTATTGCGGCAGGCAACACAATTCTGACTGTCGCCGTATTAGCAATTCTGATCACCGCTCCGCTTGGAGCAATCGGTATAGATGCTACCTATAAAAAACTGCTTGCAAAAACCAACGACATAAGCAATGTTTGAAATAAAGCATGCAAAGAATCTGTAAAATAACCGATATATTAGAGATATTAGGAGTATGTTTAAATAGGGAGGGGTAACACCGTGCATCCAGGTTCGATATATTTGATATGAGTAGATTTGCCCAATTTATTTTTGAAGGTCATAATATTTCGATTATGAATGGTCGTTTTGATACCGACCACCCTGACAAGGTTGCCCATAAGGGCGATTATACTGATTCCATTGTCTGAAACCCTTACTAATATCAAATATGTTTGTAATGTCAGCCCCTACTAATATTTTCAAATGACTGACCCGGATGGTAATGTAATTGAGGTAACTGGAGTCTATAAACCTAACTATCAAAAACGGTACAGTATCTTATGAAAGCATTGGAGTTCTTTATGATGCGGATAAAGTTATAGCAGCTATAAACCGATTAGCATATCCCGCAGCAGAAGAAATTAAAAGGTTCTTTTACGGGAGCCAATATAGCGAAGAACATTTATAAGGTGATAAATATGAGGATAAACAAGTTTATTAGTTCAACGGGACTATGTTCAAGAAGACAGGTTGACGAGTTAATTGAACAGGGGAAAGTAAAGATTAACGGTAATATCGCTGTGATCGGAGATAGCGTATATCCTGAGGATAGAGTAGAGGTAAATGGCAAGCTGGTAAAGTTACAAAAGACAGAGGTATATATTGCCTTAAATAAACCACCAGGTATTACTTGTACGACTGATAGGCACGTAAAAGGCAATATAATTGACTTTGTAAATCATCCTGAACGTATCTTCCCGATAGGTAGGTTAGACAAGGAGTCAGAGGGATTAATTTTACTTACCAATGATGGGGATATTGTCAATAAAATATTGAGGAACGAAAACGACAATGAGAAGGACTATATTGTAACTGTGAATAAAGCTATCACTCCTGCCTTTATTAAGGGAATGTCAGGCAGAGTGGAGATCTATAATCCTGTTAAGAATGAATACACTTTGACAAACCGCTGTAAAATCGAAAAAATAGACGCCAGGATATTTAAAATAACTCTTACTCAAGGACTAAATAGGCAAATAAGAAGAATGTGCAGTCACTTTGGTTATCAGGTTGTAGAATTAAAGCGAATTCGCATTATGAATATTGAATTAAAGGATTTGCCTGTAGGAAAGTGGAGAAACCTGACAGAAGAAGAGATAAAGACCTTGTTATCGATTATTTAATATAAAGATAAAGCCGAAATAAAGGAGTAAAGCCCTGCAACCTGAAGATATGGTGGGCAAAATGATCTTAGGTTGACAGGTTTGAGGGAGAAAGAGAGCCCTGAGGCAGTTGGAGGGTCTGACAATGAATGTTGGCTATGCCTGCCTGACCGTTGGTGTTTCAGGAACAAAGCAACGCACCTGCATCATGAAAAATGCTACTCCGGATGTGTTGTCAACCCTTATTCGTGCCAACCTGGAAGCCTTGGATCACATCCTGGACTACAATATCACAAACGGTATCAAACTCTTTCGTGTCAGCTCCAACATCATCCCTTTCGGTTCACATCCTGTAAATGCGCTCAAGTGGTGGGAGGATTTTCATGCTCAGCTTGAAGGATTGGGGCATAAAGCCCTCTCTAACGGTCTGCGCCTTTCCATGCACCCCGGGCAATATACCGTATTAAATTCGCCGGATGCAGGGGTGGTCCGGCAGGCAGTAGCAGATTTACGTTATCATACGCAATTTTTGGACGCCATGGGTCTTGGAAAGGAACACAAGATTGTGCTCCATATTGGCGGTACTTACGGGGACAAAAAGGCGGCCATGAAGCGCTTTACCGAGCAGTATCACCAGTTGAACGAAGACATCCGGCAGCGGCTGGTGATCGAAAATGATGACCGACATTATTCGATCTCTGAGGTGCTCGCCATCGGTCTGGCCGAAGGCATACCAGTGGTGTTTGATAATCTTCATAACCGAGTGAATCCCGACAAGGGTGGCCACCGTAACTACACGGAGATGGAATGGATCGCGGCCTGCGCGCAAACCTGGCACGCGGAGGACGGACGCCCCAAGATACATTATTCACAGCAGGATCCGAGCAAGCGGCCGGGTTCGCATTCCGCCACGTTGGACGCGGGTGCTTTTGCAGCTTTTTGTCAGGATCTAGGCGACTGCCGAGTTGACATCATGGTTGAAGTGAAGGATAAAAACCTGTCCGCAGTTAAATGCGCCAATGCAATTGCTACCCCTGACATTCGACGACTGGAAAGGGAATGGAGTCGCTATAAATATCTGGTGCTGGAGCATTCACAAAGGATCTATCTGGCAATCAGGCAACTATTGAAAGATAAGGGCGTTTATCCGGTGATCGAGTTTTATCGCTTGATTGATAAGGCTTTGATGACTCCGACCAACCCCGCCAATGCCGTCAACGCCGCTCAGCATGTCTGGGGCTATTTCAAAGATACCACTGATGAGCAGACCAGGCGCAGATTCGAAAAAAGCCTTGATCAGGTTAGTCGGGGAGAAAGCACCATTAGTTTGAAACGCCTGCTCCAGAAGCTGACTGTGGTGCAACAACAGCCATATTTGCTGGATTCTCTTTATTTTTCGGAACTGCTCTAATGATTGGCGCAAAGAGCATAGGATGAATGGACGACTTATTTTTGCCGAAACGGAGTTATAAGGAGAGAACGGCTATGAAAAGTAAGTGTGCCCTTACAATCCTCAAGACTTTGTCCATACATTGATTCTTAGCATTGTCGCCAGCGCTCTGCATTCTGTCTATGCTCTTAGCGGAGGAAATTTGTTTATAGGACTATTCAACCCTGTTAACGAAAGTGTCTGGGAACATCTGAAATTTATGTTTTTTCCGTTTCTAATATGGTGGATAGTCATGTATCTGATCAAAAACAAAAAATGCACAATACCATTAAACACATGGATTGTATCTGCGGCCTTTTCTTTAGTTGCAGCACCAATGACTGTGGCGTTATCATTTTATAGTTATACCGGTGCCTTTGGAATTCATTCTCTGTTGATGGACATTTTCTTAGTGCCGTTAAGTTATTTTATTGCCCTGTGCATGGCCTCTCATTTTCTGGAGTATTCCAGGTCAAATAAGTGGGTGGCCATGATATCGGTTGCCGGGATTGCGGCAATATTGGCCGTATTTATCGTGTTTACACTAAATCCACCGCATCTGCCAGTCTTCTATGACGCAGTCACTCAAACATATGGAATCTGAACTCGAAAAACGCTACTCCGCCAGTTTGCCCTAAAACCGATATTAAAGCGGGTATGTCCTGCTGTTGAACTACTTACTCAGATTATTGTATCGATAAAATAGCCTTAGGCCGAAAATCTAATGGAACAAGGCACCCTGCGTTCAAATTCGCGTAGAGTGCCTTGTTCGTTTTTTTATATGAGCCATATAATACATAATAGAATATATCGAAATTCATAGATTTGAGGTGTCAAGATGGACTATTATTTGGAAAACGCAAAGGTGTTCAAGGCGTAAGCCGATCCTAACGAGCAAGCATTCCGGGGTGCTACAATGGACTTTTTGCTTCGCAGACCGTTACACTTTCTCCGACTGCGTTTTGTTACACTTTTAGATTACACCAAACAGGAGTTTTGGTGTACAGAAAGAAAAGAAGAAGCGAAGCAATACAGAAAACTGACTCATAAGTATGTCTTAATCAAGGAGAAGTAAGAAAATGATCTCAATTCTATTAAACGGTCCTTCGTCTGCGGGGAAATCCTCTATTGCGAAAATGCTCAGAGAGATATTTTATAATGATTCTGGTTTGGAATACAAAATCATAGCTTTGGATGATTATTTAGAAATGTCCGCCGAGGAATCAATCTGGGAGGATGATGTTTTTAAGACGACTTCCTTGATGTGCAAGGATATAATGCAGTCATTAGATGACGGACATGGTGTGATTCTCGATCATGTGATGACAAGTGAAAGAATTTATCAATCTGTCATGTCTGCATTGCCGGAAAACAGTGTGATGAAGGTGCTTGTGACATGTAGCCTTGAGATACTAAGAAAACGAGAAGAAGATAGGGGTAGCCGCTGCGCTGGATCAGCAGAGGCTTCATTGCTATATCTGTTTCCGAAGGATGGGTATGATATTTCAGTTGATACCGGCGAATTATCAACTGAAGGTGCGGTAGATGCAATTGTTAGCTGGATGAAACAGGCCAAACAGACAAACTTCAGTTTGTCGACATGTTCCCTATAACGGGCAACCGATTTACACCGCTAGATGACCCAGCAGATTCATGCCTGCATGGGAAGGCGGTTGCCTTTAGGGGACAAGGTTATTCTTGAACTGGAAGATGGCACAAAAGAGAGTGTTCCCATTGAGGATTATAGAAAAGAAACGCAAAGGTGTTCAAGGCGTTGGGTGACCCCAAGAGGACGATGATTGTTGATATGCTCTCCTGCGAAGAGTTATGCGCCTGCGACATTCTTGAGAAGTTTGAAATGTCCCAATCTGCTCTGTCGCATCATATGAAGATTCTGCGTAAATGTGGATTGGTCAAAGGTCGCGAGGAGGGGAAATGGACGTACTACTCATTAGATGATGATACTATTGTTAAAACAAAACAGTTTTCGCATGCCATTACATCCGATAAGGAGAATTGCATTTGCAGAGGGAGCAAAAATTGCTGCAAGGAGTGCGAAGAAAATGAATAAATGCTGCTGTTCTTCCGATAATTGCTGCGGGCATCCTGATTGGGAAGTATCTGCCCGGCATTCCGGCGGTTTTGGAAAAGCTCCAATATGCAGGACAGAACCTCCCCATCGCCGTACTCATTTGGATTATGATTTTCCCCATGATGATGAAAATTGATTTCCAATCCATCAAGAATGTGAGAAAAAACCCTTTGGGTATCCTCATATCAACCGGCAGCAGTTGGCTGATCAAACCATTCTTGATGTTTGGGCTGGCAACCCTGTTTTTCAAAGTCATCTTCCAATCCTTCATTCCAGCCGGTCTGGCACAGGACTTCGTAACAGGCGCAGTATTGTTGGGCGTAGCACCCTGCACTGCGATGGTGTTCGTATGGAGCCATCTGACTAAAGGCGACCCGGCGCATACGCTTGTGCAGGTTTCGGTAAATGACCTGCTGATTCTAGTACTGTTTGTGCCGCTGGTACAACTCTTGTTGGGGGTAAATGGCGTTACGATTCCTTGGGATACACTCTTCTTTTCTATCGTATTATTCGTTGTCGTTCCGCTGGCTGGCGGCGCACTCACACGCTTTTTGATGATAAAGAAAAAAGGCATAGAGTATTTCAATGAAAAGTTCCTTCCTAAGTTTAACGGCATCACGACCTTAGGGCTTTTGCTCACCCTAATCATCATCTTTTCTTTCCAAGGCGACATCATTTTGGAGCAACCTCTATATGTTTTGCTGATTGCGGTTCCGTTGATTCTGCGCCTGTACGGTGGGAGTACTGACTGAAGTCCCCGTCATGCTTTTGCTGGTGCGCTTTGTCAATAGGACCCGCCACTGGTTCCCTAAGCCGATGGCTGATAGTAAATAATTATACTGAATGAGTTGTTTTCTGGAGAAAGTAGAGAATCAGGACAAATGGGTTCAGCTTTGAGAGCAGGTCGGGTATTGTGGGTGGCGCTGCAAAAAATTCAGCTTTGGTCGGGGGCCAGAAACCGAGTATTCAAACCCTTTCCCAACACTTACTGCTCTAAATGCTTTCCGATTTAGCAATTATTGCAACAATGAACCTGCACTTGACAAAGCCGTTGATTTTTTGCTGGAACATTGGAGGATTCGGAAACCTATCGGCCCTTGCCATTATGGAATTGGCACATTATTTATGCAGGTCGAATATCCATTCCGAAACTACAACCTCTTTGTGTATGTCTATGTTTTATCCTTTTACAAACAGGCAAGGGCGGATAAACGGTTTCTCGAAGCCTTGGAAGCGCTGAAATCGAAAACGGTGGATGGGCAGATTGTAGTTGAGCGCGTAGTTCCGAAGCTGGCTGGGCTATCTTTTTGTAAAAAGGGCAAGACAAGTGCTTTGGCAACCAAACGCTATAATGAGATTGCGCGAAACCTTCAAATATAGAGATAGATTATGGGTCAAGTTCTTTTTGCAGACTATATATGAGTCAGCGGATGATGAATCAATACAAGGTGAGGCAAGGGGATTAAGGAATGAAATACTTGATATTAGATGGCTGCCCCAGAAAGGGGAACACATGGAAAGTCACAGAAGCTGCCATTGAACAGATCAAAGAGCAGTACCCTGATTCAGAGTTTGAAGAGTTGAACATATATGATCAAGACCTTCCGTTTTGTACCGGATGCAGCAACTGTTTTCGCATCGGGCATGAAAAATGTCCGCATTACGGCATCATCGGAAACATTATCGAGAAAATGGAGCGCGCGGACGGAGTGATCGTATGCTCAACTACTTATAACTGGAGAGAAACTTCCGTACTCAAGAATCTGTTTGATCATTTTTGCTTCATGCTACATCGGCCACATTTATTTCGTGGAAAGGCTCTGGTAATAACAACAACAGGTGGAACCGGCGCTGGCAAAAGTGCTAAGAGCATTGCGTCGACTCTTTTGGGAATCGGACTTAACCGCTGCTACAGACTTAGTATTGCCGCAATCAGTTGGAACGCATATGTGCCTGGCGCGAGGGAATTAAGGAAGATATCCAAAAAGACGAGCCGGTTTGCCAAGGATGTTCGATCCCGGAAGTTACATGCCCCATCGCTTCTGTCGCTCATACCCTACAACATTATGAGAGGAATGGGACAGAATTATGCTCCCGGTTCCGAGTATCCGACGGCAGACGGCGTGTTCTGGACTGACGCCGCAAGAAAAGGATATGCGTACTTTCCGGAAGTGCGTTTATCACTTGTGAAAAGAGCATTTGGACAGATGTTTTACACAATAGGGAAGACCCTTGGAGGACAAAAGTCCTTGCTGGTAACATACAAAAAATGACCAGAAGACGCGGGCAGACGCGGGGACGGTTCATCCGTCTCTCTGTGCCAGGCCGAGAAAAGCCAGGACGGATGAATCGTCCCCGTGTCTTCCTTGGCGGTATCATGCCTTTTGATTTCAGGAAAGAGTATAAAGAGAATTATATGCCAAAGAGTAAGCCAGAAATTGTGGATGTTCCGAAGGCCAATTACATTGCCGTGCGTGGTAAAGGTAATCCAAACGAAGAAGGAGGCGCTTATCAAAAAGCGCTAGGCGTCCTATATGCGGTGGCCTATACACTGAAAATGAGTTCCAAGAGTGATTATAAGTTCTGGTGGCAAGGCGGAGCAAACGGTATGAACTATGATCGGAAAGACCTCTTGCATGCTGCAGTACAGGAAGGGCATTTTATGAGGACAGGTCGAAACAAGGGATAATGCTTTGCATTCTGAAAGGGGGAGGGACGAAATGAGAGAATTTGACTCTCCGGTAATCATGGGATTCCCCCTAAGAGGAGAGTGGCAGTCACCCAATACTCCAGGGAAAAGGATTCCAAGTCACGGCACAGACCAATTAGGAGAGCGCTATGCTTTCGATTTCTTGCAGGTCGACTGGACGAGAAAGGGTTGGCCGTTTTATCAGATAACTCCGGCACAGTACCTATTCTTTGGAGTACCCCTAAATAAGTGTTATGGCTGGGGTCAGGAAGTATATGCGCCTTCCAGCGGAGAAATTATCAAAGCCGAAGACGGACACAAAGAAAGGCCTAGAGTTCATTTGGTTTCTGATTTGTTTGTTGCTCTAAAGAATGCTTATACGTTTGACGCTGAAAAAGATGACCTTAGGTCTGTTGCAGGCAACTATGTTATTATGAAATGCTCTGATCATGTTTACGCTGCATTCGCACATTTGCAAATGGGGTCCGTTACAGTATCAGCAGGTCAGGTTGTTAGAAAAGGCGATGTATTGGGGAAAGTAGGGCATTCAGGCAATTCGACAGCTCCGCATCTGCATTTTCAGCTTATGGACAGGAGCGATATGATCTCGGCAAAAGGTATCCCTTGTGCTTTCGAGCAGTATGAGAAATTTCAGGATGGCGAATGGGTAACAGTATATAATGGAGTTCCGTCAGACACGGATAGAATAAGGTTCGTTTAATAGTGCAACCGCTCGTGGCCTGTATCGTTGTGTTTTCGACCCACATCAGAGTAAAACGAGAATTTAGGGGGCTTGCTGACAATAAGGTACCCGCGCTGCATTGCGTAGGGTGACTTGCAGACATATTTGTGAGATATGGTTTGAGGTTGAATATACCAAAATTGATGTTGTCAATCATTCAAAAAAATGGTTGCCGAAAGCTATGAGGCAGTCTACCATATGTTAGCCAAACTGGATCAGGCCTATAGCGCCTGAGTGCCAGAACGCTGGTATCATGCTTGGTTTGGAGGCCGTTCTAATGAACCTCACTAATGACGTAGTACTCAAAACGCTGCTTAATTACGCAGATAATGATGATAATATCCGGGCTGTGCTGATGGAAGGCTCACGAGCATTTGGGGCGGTTGATCAATATAGCGATTATGATATCGTCTATGCGACCGTGTCGAGTGAGCCATATTTCAACGACGCCATTTTGCCCTTTTTAACCGAGCATTTCGGCGAAATCGCGGTGATGCAGACCCCTGACAATGGCGATCCGCACGACGTTTATACCCATCTGATCCAGTTTGCCAGTGGCGTGCGGATCGACCTTACCTTTAATTCGATCGCTTTTCTGCGCCGGGTGCCACGGGAAAGCGCGACTGCTATACTGATGGACAAGGATGGCTTGTTTGCAGGGACCGCGCCACCAAGTGATGCGGATTTCTGGATCAAAAGGCCAAGTTCTGCGGAATTTCGCACGCACTGCAACGAGTTTTGGTGGTGTGCACCATATGTCGCTAAGGCTGTTGTCAGAGATCAAATCCTGCATGCACTGGAGATTCTTGGCGAATTTATTCGCAAAGAATACCGCACAATGCTTTCTTATCTGGCTGGTGTGCATCGTGACTGGGAGCGCGTAAATGTGGGTAAACACTGCACCAATATCAAACAGCTGTTGCCACCAGACGCCATCCATTATTACGGCGCTTTGATGAACAGCTACGTTCCGGCAGACGGGGCGCAGATTCTTCTGGCGCTTGAAATGCTCTTGTCAAAATACAACACCTTGGCCGCGACTGTTGCGAAAGCGCTCGATTATCAGTATGATTCCGAGGAAGCAGCGAAAACCATGCGGTTTATCCAGGCACGATTTGGCAATAAGACAGCTGTGTAGGCTTTTTCCTGATTTAAGGCAGGTTTAAGGTTCATATCAGCTGTATGGCAGGTTCGAATGCTATTAAGACACGCAATAGCGCTTCAAATTGATTATCATATACCGCAAAAGGGGAGGGGCTAAGTTTATGGCCGCCAGGAAACGCAATGGGGCGATGACATGAAGAAGATAACCGTGTTTTATTACGATGAATTCGCGGAATTTGAAATTGTTTTGGCCCTTCTGCTGCTTAGGCGCACCAGTGCGGTAACCACTGTCGCATTGGAAAAACGCAATTATCAAAGTGAAGAATTACAGTGGTATTGTAACGAAAACACCCTGGAAGATGTGGATCCATCTCAAATTGATTTGCTGCTGATTCCAGGTGGTGACTCACGGGCAATGTTTGAAAACATGGAATTAAAGCGGTTTATTGATAATGTGGTGAGAAGTGGCGGAAAAGTAGCGAGTATTTGCGGCGGATCAGAACTTTTGGCAGCTCTCGGTTTCCTGGATGGTAGACGCTGTACCGGCAACACCAGTGGTGTTTTCGAGACAGACGAATCATATCCATACTATGAGAAAGCTCTTTTGGTGAATGATGAATACGTGGTTGTCGATGGTCCTTTCATTACTGGCCAGGGTCAAGCTTATGCTGAATTTGCAGTGGAAGTAGCACGCCAAATGGGCAATTTGGCTGATGATGCTGACTTTGCTGATAAACTGAAGTGGCTCAAAAACATTAGAGACTCGGAGACGGAAACATGATAGGCTTTTGTATGATCGCCAATGAACGTTCCATCAAGATATTCGACTGGGGTTCAAGAGAGAGGGAACATCCGCCAACCCCTCGGTAGACGCTCAATAGAGCATACCGAACTACACAGGCAGATTACTGATAAGGGTGTAAGAGCCACCATTGACTTAACGCTGATAATCCCCAGCCGACAAGTTTTAGTAATCCAACCAAGCAGGATCAAGCGCAGCATTAAAATTTGGGCGCTCTGCACTAATTCCGCAGAGCGCCTTTTTTGGTTAGTACTCGTTTCTTTTTATTGTTGAGGGTTATACATTCCCTTGCTCTGCATATAAGCAAAGATTGCCTCTCCGTGTTCCTGCTCTTCCTTTTGAATATGATTTAAGGCGTTGCGTATATTGTGGTCTCTAAACTCAAAAATGGCCGTGTCATAAGTTGAGGAAACATACTTTTCAGTCGAAAGTATGTCCTTACATAAGTCGGCGTCATTTTGATTGGCAATGCCGACTTGAATACGATTCGGATTTGGCTGTGTCTGTTGTTGCATCTGTTGCTGCTGTTGTTGGCCTTGTTGCTGGTTCAGGTTCGGAACTTGGCCGCTGAGGATTTGATTAATCGTATTGTAGTGCTGCTGTTCATGCTGACCGTGATTTGAGAATAGCTGCTTCAATTGCGGATCTTGTGCTTGATTCGCATAACTGGAGTATTTCTTAATGCAAATTTCCTCATGCGACTTTTGGTCTTCCAGGAGATATCTTTCTTTAGTATTTAAATGTGTCACCAAAACCCCTCCCACATTAGAATCTGCTCGCGCAGCCAGAAATATTCATCGCTGCGCACAAGAGACAAAATACCCCTACTTGAGGAACTGCTGATCTTCGCATCCGTCATTGTGGCTTTGAGGATGACGATAGTCAACACACTGTTGTAATAAGACAGGTGTTGTGATAGGATTAAGTTAAAATTAGCCAAGGGAGGACGGATAAAAGTGGCGGCTGAAAAGGCTCCAAAGAAACGCGAGTTTGTAACTGTCAACAAATCTACCACCAAGACTTCCACTTCCGCCGAAGCCGAAAAGTCCCCGAAGAGCAGGGCAACGATCAGGCGTATTTTCGCTGTGGTCCTGTGGTTGGTTGCGATTGCTTTCGAGGCGCTCGTAATTTTCTATCTTAATGGAACGCTTTACGTATCCGGCGATCAGATGACGCTGCTCATTGTTGGCATCGGGCTCGACCTTGCCTGCGTGGTCATCGGTTCGCTGCTCTGGAAAAAGGCCAATCGTATCGACCCGGCCTCCAAGAAGAATAAGGTTAAATTCTTTTTATGGAATAATATGGGCGTAATTGCAGCGGTACTGGCATTTCTCCCGCTGTTAATCCTGCTCATTAAGAACAAAAATCTTGATGAAAAAACCAAGAAAATTGTGACGGTCGTCGCGGCCATAGCACTAGTGGCTGCGGTGGGTTTGTCCATCGACTACAATCCGGCCTCGCAGGAAGATCTGGAAGCCGCACAGGCTGAATTAGGCGGTGACCAGGTTTATTGGACAAGGTGGGGACGCTCATTCCACCTCGATCCGGATTGTCATACATTGCTGAACTCATCTGTAGTCTTCCAGGGTCCGATCGAGGAGGCCTTTGAGGCTAATCGCAATGACCCCTGTGATTTCTGCGCCTCCAGTTTTGGTGCCGTGGATCAGATTGAAGACAGTGTCGAAGACGTCATTGAGGGCATTGAGGATGAGGTCTTCGGGGACGCGGACGCTGAGGACGTAGAAGGCACTGATTATTAAAGTCCGAATCTGTAACCTCCCGTTATCAAGCGTAACGGGAGGTTTTGATTATGCTGATGTAATCGACGCGCGGTGCGCACGAAAAGTCAGTTGCGGTCGCGCAAGCCGCATTGAATGGAGGCCGTAATAATGGACTTAGCAAAAACGCTTAAAGATACACTGCTGGGCAGCACCAGTATCAAGACGCTGAGCGAGACTTCGGGTGCCAATAAGAGTCAGGTGCAACAAGTTCTGCAGGACGCATTGCCAACACTGGTGCAGAGCATGCAAAAAAATGCGTCCACCAAATCCGGGGCGGATTCGCTCTCAAAGGCGTTATCTGATCATGCGAAGGATGATACCAGCAATATTGGTTCTTTCCTGAAAAATGTCGATCTCGAGGATGGCGCGAAAATTCTTGGTCACATCTTGGGAGATAAGACCAGCACGGTAGAAACCGGTGTAGCGAAGAAGTCAGGTTTGACCGCGAGTCAGGCCGGCACCATTTTAGCCACTGCCGCTCCGTTGTTATTGAATTTGCTTGGCCAAAAGAAGGAAGAAGAAGATCAAAACGAAAATGAGTCTGGCGGACTGTTTAGCGTGTTGGCTTCGGCGCTATTGGGCGGAAATGATGATAAAAATGGCAGCAGCGGCGGTAATAATAGTCTAGGAGAAACACTGGCGGACGGCCTGGGTGATGTGCTGGCTGTAGGCTTAGGCTCATTGCTGAGCGGTGGCGGCAAAAGCAAGGGTAAGAGTAAAAGTAAAAGCAGCAGCAGTGGCGGGATACTCGGCGGTCTGATCGGTTCGCTGTTGAGCGGGGCGACTGGAACGCCTGCCGCTGATACTAAGAAAAAGGCGACTACCAGGAAGACTACAACTAAGACTGCAACCGCAAAAAGGGCGACTACTTCTTCGAAGACAACAACAGCGAAAAAGGCCACCACTGCCAAGAAGCAGACTACTACCGCCAAAAAGGCTTCTACTGCCAAGACAACCACTAAGAAAAAGTAAGGCAAGGCAACTGGGAGGGCGGATTCCATCCTGACCAGGACCAGTTGACAGCCGGCAGCCGATGAAGAAGAAAAAGCGATGCTAAAGAAAAGAGTCGCCCATGTGCAGGGCGGCTCTATTAATCACTGCGTGACCATGTAAGCGTTTGACGAAAGCGTTTTGACCTAATACTGCATTAAACGGGGCAGTTTGGCTGCTTGGTCAATCCAATCCTGAACCTGCTTTTCGGTGGGCAGCTTTCTGACAAGCGGTCTAGCTTCGTTAACTTCCACCATTTTCTTAAACAGTTTTTCCGCTTTGCGTCCTGCAAGTTCGGGGACAGTGTCTACGCCGGCTGCTTCGAGCAATTCGGCATATTGGCCGCCAATTCCCTTGATGCGGGCGAGATCGGCATGGTTTGTCCAAGTAAGAATTAGCTTCTCAGAGATTCCTGTTTTTTCGGCAAGCTGCGCTCTACCCTTTTTTGTGGAGCAGGTTTCCAGTAGTGCTTCCATTGATTTCACACCAGAAGCATTCAACTTTTGCTCGTAGGCTTCGCCGATTCCTTCGATAACGCTAAGTTTTGCCATACCATTCGCTCCTTTCAAAAGTGCAATAAAAACGGTTAGAATATAGCTTCTGAAATAACCATATCAAAAACACTGCAAAAATACAAGCTTGACCGGCGCACGGGACGGTCCTTTGACACAAGGGGACGGTTCTTTTGTGTCATTTTGCGGAGAACATTGTGGAAATGACACAAAAGAACCGTCCCCTTGTGTCTTTCCCCGGTAGGAGGATTCTGGAGAAGGATGGTGGAATTGACTGCCGAGTGGAAAGAAGAGGCTTCAAAGCATAGGTGTTGCTTAAGGTTAAAACATGGCAATTATCACGCTGAAAGGCCGGTGTAAAAGATGCGCCGAAAAGACCGCGAAATGAGTATCGAGTTTGGTCTGGCAGTGATCGATCAGGCCAGCTATGGTGTAGTCTCAATGATTGATGCCGAGGGACACCCTTATGGAATTCCTTTGTCAATTGTCCGAGACGGGCCGACCTTATACTTCCATTCTGCAAAGGAAGGCAAAAAGGTAGAGATCTTTGAGAAGAACCCGCAGGTCAGCGTGGCCTTTATTGGAGCAGTCAATGTTCCCGAACACTACACTGACGCGGAGTTGGATGCAATAGCATTAGATGAATCAAGGTTGGCCTTGCTGACAAGTAAGGTGTTTACAACAGAATACGAGTCCGCCGTGGTAATAGGGATCGTAAAGCTGGTTGAAGATGCGGCAACGAAAATTAACGCCATGCGGTTGATCTGTGGAAAATTCACCCCAACAAAAATGCCCTATTTCGAGATGGCAATTGCGTCAGGGTTGGATCATACCAATGTTTATCAAATCGAAATACAGGAAATCAGAGCCAAAAGAAAAAAGTATGATCAACATGGCGAAGAGATGAAATGGGGCCGCATGGATTAAGCGATGCCGTCAAACACTATTATGCATAATATTATTACTCAGACAGGCTATTCACTGGACGATGTCGAAGAATCTTTGTTGCTGAAAATAGGATTGGGAGGTGATGCAAAATAGTTTCATAATGCATATTGGAAAGGAAGAGACTTTTGGATGTTATAATTGCCAAATTAAAAGAAGCCCTATTCTCCGTGTTACCAATCACTATTATTGTAATATTACTCAATTTTACCATTACGCCTCTTGATACCACGACGTTTATTAGGTTTCTCATAGGATCTTTCGCGATCATTGTCGGGTTGACAATTTTCCTGTTTGGTGTCGATTCCGGTATTACTCCGATTGGCAATACGATGGGTGCAGCAATTGTAAAATCGAACAAAATTCTGGTCATAATCGTAGCCGGGCTCCTATTGGGTTTCTTTATTTCGATTGCTGAGCCAGATCTTCACATACTAGCGGGGCAAGTTGATTTTGCCAGCTCCGGGTTAATTACAAAAACTAGTATTATTTTGGTAGTATCTGTAGGCATTGCGGTGATGCTATCGTTAGGCTTGGTTAGAATTGTCTATAATATACCGCTGAATAAGCTCCTGCTCATCATTTACGGCATTATTTTTGTGCTTGCCTTATTTACGACGCCGGAATTCCTGGCGATCTCTTTTGATGCTTCGGGCGCTACAACTGGAGCGTTGACTGTGCCATTTGTGCTTGCTCTGGCAATAGGCGTCTCGAAGCTGAAAAAAGATAGCAGATCTTCTGAGGAGGATAGTTTTGGGTTAGTAGGGATTATCTCCGCAGGCGCCATTATTGGTGTTTTGGCAATGAGTGTCATCTCTAGACCAGATGAAATTACTGCTTCTCTTGAAGCCGCCGAGGCAGCAGGCACAGCATCAATCCTCGCTCCATACATTCAGAAACTGCCTGTGATTGCTGGAGAAGTACTAATTGCCCTGGCTCCTATCGCGGTTATCTTTCTGGTATTCCAGAGAGCTTCCAGCGCAGTGTCTAGAGCAATGTTGCGTAAGATTATGTTTGGTATTCTGTTCACATTTGTGGGCTTAGTGCTGTTCCTATTGGGCGTAAATGCAGGTTTTATGAAAGTTGGCAGCATTATAGGGCATAAGTTGGCTTTGATGGACAGTAAGATCTATGTCATTTTAGTCGGATTTTTCCTTGGCATGGTGACTGTAATTGCCGAGCCAGCGGTCTATGTCTTAACGCATCAAGTTGAGGATGTCACCAGCGGATATGTAAAGCGGCGGCTGGTTATGGTTACATTGGCTTTGGGCGTGGCTTTGGCAGTGGCCCTATCCGTGGTTAGGATCCTGATTCCAGAAGTTCAGCTATGGCATTATCTTTTGCCGGGCTATATAATTTCGCTTATCATGACATTCCTTGTGCCAGACTTGTTTGTTGGGATCGCATTTGACTCGGGCGGTGTTGCTTCGGGGCCGATGACGGCGACGTTTATCTTGGCTTTCACACAAGGCGTTGCCGAAGCTACGCCTGGGGCCGACGTTTTAATAGATGGATTCGGAGTAATTGCAATGGTGGCAATGACTCCGCTCATCGCACTACAAATCCTGGGTCTGATCTTCAAATCAAGATCACGAAAAGGAGGAGTGAAAGACAATGGATAATGGCACCAACGGGACCGAATTTAAGCTAATTTGTGTCATAGTCAACTTTGGCTTGGGTAGTAAAGTGATCAGTACAGCCAAACGCTGTGGCGTTACGGGCGGAACAATTGCGCTAGGGAAAGGCACTGTCAATAACCGTATCCTGGATTTCTTGGGACTGTCTGATATCAGAAAAGAAATTGTCTATATGGCGGCTGAAAAGGAAACAGCCGTTCATGCGCTCGCAGAGCTCGATCACGAATTCGAGTTCAGTAAGCCAAACCATGGAATCGCTTTTACAACGTCCTTAAGTAGCCTTGTGGGGACAAAGCGTTTTGCTGGTGAGCACATGACGGTCAGAAGCGAAAGAGGTGTGGATGACACGATGTTTAATATCATAACGACGATTGTTGATAAAGGTAAAGCCGAAGAGGTAATTGCCGCGGCGACCGAAGCCGGTTCGAAAGGCGGCACGATTGTCAACGCCAGAGGTTCGGGAATCCATGAAACGAGCAAATTGTTCGCGATGGAAATTGAGCCGGAAAAAGAAATGGTCATTATTTTGTCAGCCGTGGACAAGACTGCAGGAATCGTGTCGATGATCAGAGAAAATTTGAAAATCGATGATCCGGGCAATGGCATCATCTATATTCAGGACACCAGCACAACCTATGGGATTTTGAAGTAGCAGGCGGCATGGATCGGCGATAATAAGTTGACATAGCAGTCGGCGCTATCTGACGAAAGAGAAGAGGCAGAAAAAGATGAAGCTTGTCTACAAAGGAAAGACGAAGGATGTTTATGCACTGGAAGATGGCAATTATTTGCTCAAGTTCAAAGACGATGTGACAGGTGTGGATGGCAAGTTCGATCCTGGCGCAAATACGGTCGGGCTGACAATCGAGGGTATCGGGAGATCCGGGCTGAGACTGACCCAAATGTTTTTTGAGAAGCTTAGAGAGCAAGAGATTCCCTCGCATTATATTAGCGCTGATATTAATCAAGCTTCCATGACGGTAAAGCCGGCCACGATATTTGGCAAGGGCGGACTCGAAGTCATCTGCAGATATCGGGCAGTAGGAAGCTTTTACCGCCGTTATGGAATGTACGCCACTGAGGGACAGCCTCTGGATGCATTCGTCGAGGTCACACTGAAGGATGATGCGCGAGAGGATCCGCCGATTAGCGAGGACGCGCTGGCGATGCTTGGTATTCTGACCAAGGATGAATACGCTGTTCTAAAAGGCCTTACAATAAAGATTGCGGGCCTGGTCAAAGACGAACTCACCAAAAAGGGCATCGAATTATATGACATCAAACTGGAATTTGGCCGGGTTGGGCAGGAACGCCAAATTGTCCTGATTGACGAGATATCAGGCGGCAACATGCGCGCCTACAAAGACGGCACCTATATTGAGCCACTCAAGCTGGAGCAGTTGATGCTGCAGTAAAAGACACAAGGGACACAAGGGGACGGTTCTCCTGTGTCCTTCGCGAAGAAAATCAGCACAGGAGAACCGTCCCCTTGTGTCTGCCCTTGTGTCTGTGTCCCTTGGAACGTCCTAGCGGCCTGGATCAAATTCTTCCATTAGCAACGCTGTTGTCTCGCCAACTAGAGATTCACTTTGCTCCATCCCTGGATTGGCATTGATCATTACAATGCATCCGAAAGCTTCTTCAAGCCACAACCTGAACGCACACTGGAATCCCTTACCCCAACCCAGACCATAGACGAAGGGGTTTTTTGCCGAACCGGAACTGAAGTTTCCTAAGCCAATATATTTGGCATCTGGTTCGGTAAATAAGTCATTTACGAGTGCTGGTGTGAGTACTTTACCACGACCTTCTGCTGCCCGTATAACCTCAAGCAAAATCCTCGCATAAGCGGATGCTGTGCACCAAAGGCCGGCGGCCGCCAGATAGGGGTAGACTGGCTCCCCGACAGCCAGCACCTCTCCGCTGGGAATATGGCCTTTAGCAGCCATTGGCATGGAGGCGGTATCCAGCTGCAGCGTTTGTAGCGGTT
>DHDG01000027.1:30739-32383 GCA_002399265.1 Firmicutes bacterium UBA4882
GTAGCGGTTGTTCAAACCGGCATTCGAAAGCACCCAAACCTAAGGGGCTGAATAAAAACTCCTCAGCCAGCAGTGTGAAACTCATTCCGGTTATGTCCTGCAATACTTGCTCAATCACGCAGTAACCTGCATCTGAATAAGCAAAATTCTCATAAGGGGCGGAAACCGGGACCACAGACTGGGGAAGTAGACGCGTTTGACCACCCAGAATTTCCAACAATGTCGGGGCGGACTCTCCCGGGACTAAGCTATCAAAGCTATCGTCCGGATCAAGCAAACCCGCCTGATGACAAAGCAGACTACGCAATGAAACCGGCTTAAGAGGGGGAGCGCCTGCTTCAGTGTCAGCCTCGGCCCCGGTCCCATCTCTGCGCGTGCGCGGCATATACCAGCTGGTCAGATAATTGTTGATATCCGCATCCATGTTAACCTTGTACCTCTCAGCCACACACAGGGCAATGATCGCCGACACAAACTTGCTGATCGAACAAGCCTGCAACAAGTGCCTGTTGGTCAAACGCTCGCCAGTCGCTTTATCAGCTAAGCCAATCGCCTCACAACAGGCCAGCTTATCCTCCGCAACTACTCCAAAACTGACACCAGGAAGTCCAGTTTCCTGCAAGCGCCGCTCAATACGAACCTCTAAAGGCTCTCTCATCGTATTCCTCCAATACATCTTGATCAGAAAATTAGAGAGCAAATATCATGCCAGCAAAAGGACACAAGGGGACGGTTCTCCTGTGTCATTTTGTGCTAATTGTCACATTACGATCGTTTTATTTCCGAAAAGATATTATGAGAGTGGAGGCGTCACAATGCCGAGAAAAGCAAGAAAGAAAAGCCCTACTGGGATTTACCATGTAGTCTTAAGGGGCATCAATAAGCAAGCCATTTTTGACGATGCAGAGGACTATCGAAAGTTGCTGACGATATTGAAAAACTATCAGGAAAAATGCGGCTATGAAATCTATGCCTACTGCTTGATGAACAATCACATTCATCTATTGATCAAAGAAGGAGCCGAGGATTTAGGATTAGTATTTCGTAGATTGGGTGTTGCCTATGTATTTTGGTATAACTGGAAGTACGGTCGTTGTGGACATCTGTTTCAGGACAGGTATAAAAGCCAAGTGGTTGATTCCGACCGGTATTTTTTGACGGTATTGCGCTATATTCATCAAAACCCTTGGAAGGCCGGAATGACGCGTAGTGTAACCGCCTATCCGTGGAGCAGCTATGGAGAATATATTGAGGGACGAAGAATCTGCAATATAGAGTATGTTCTTAGTCTATTTTCGGAAAATGAGAAAGAAGCGATAAAGCTTTTTGAAGAATTTAGCTCAGTCGAAAATACAGACCAATGTTTGGAATACGATGAAGAGAGCATACGATTGATTGATAGTGAGGCTGCAAAAATTATTAAAAGCGTCTCGGGGTTACCGAATCCGCTGCACATCCAAAGTCTTGAAAAGAGGGAGCGTATTGAGGTTATTAGAAAGCTTAAGGCACAACGGTTGTCGATTAGGCAAATAGCAAGGTTGACAGGGGTCAGCTTTGCAGTAGTACGTAGAGCATAAATTGGCACAAGGCACAAGGGGACGGTTCTCCTGTGTCATTTTGACACAGGAGAACCGTCCCCTTGTG
>DHDG01000027.1:32561-42274 GCA_002399265.1 Firmicutes bacterium UBA4882
CCCCTTGTGCCGCCTGTGAGAGGACTCTTTTTTGCCAGCCTTTTCCCCGATATACCACATAGCCGTACAAACAGACGATCAGATTACTGAAACTCATGGAGAACCAGATTCCGGTAGGACCCCAGTTGGTCAGGTGCTTAAACAGCAGGATCATTGGCAGTCTGACAAACCAAAGTCGGCCGATTTCCATGGCCATGGAATAGCGCGTATTGCCGGTGCCCTGAAACAATCCCTGAAATACGCTGAAAATGCCCATCAATGGCATGGACAGAGAGATATATACTAGATAAGTCAAAGCTAATTCAATTACTGATAGATCATCCTTCGATTGCATGAAGAAGTTAATAATCGGCTCATCAAACAGGACTAGCAGAATGCCGCCCACAACCCCAATGGTAATCGAGAGTTTCAGCGCCTTGTGAAACGCTTCCTTCACTCTGTCCATTTGATTAGCGCCGATATTTTGGCCAACAATAGCGGTTAGGGCGGACCCCATCCCCATGGCTGGCTGCATTACTAACGAGATGATCCTATTAACCATCGCGTAGGCAGCGATAGTCGCCGTCCCATAGGATCCAATGAACGCATTTAGTACGATAAAGCCAAGAGAAGCTCCCGATTGCCCGATTGTGGCCGGCAAGCCGACCGTCACAATTTCTTTGGCGATGCCCTTGTTAAGCTTAAAGCCCCTAAAATCGGGCTTGATCCTATTCTTCTTACCAAACAGCATCAGCAGCCCTGCTCCAGCCAAAAGTGCTCTGGATATCAAGGTAGCCCAAGCTGCTCCGGCAATGCCCATGTTCAATGTAAAAATTAAAATGGGGTCCAGGATGACATTAATAATGGCTGAAGCGCCACTTAAGATCATGGGGGTGATGGTGTTGCCCTGCGCATGCATGATCGAGTTAATATTAAAGTAGAAGAACATAAACGGCATATCCAAAAACGTGATCCGCAAATAGATATTCCCCAAGGTCGCCAAATCGCCAGTGGCACCCATTAGCTTAATAATTACAGGGCTTAGCATATAGCCTAATACAGTAAAAACGATCGAGCACAAAAAGGTAATCGCCATTAACTGCGTCGAGTATTCTTTCGTCCCCTTTATGTTATTGGCACCAATCAGCTGTGCCAAAATGGAAGTGCCAGCGATAGACAACCCTAATCCTAAAGAAATAAACAGGAAGTTGACCGGCCACACAAATGCAGTAGCCGCAAAGTGGACTGATGAGATCTTACTGACCCAGATGCCATCCACCAAGTTATATAAGGTCTGAATTAAACTGCTGATGATAATCGGGATGGATAGCGTGATAAGCACTCTGTAGATGCTACCCTTTAAGATCATCTCTGTTTTTGTTGTTCTGTCCACGTGTTATCAACCGCCTTGTACTCTTGTTTATTTCTGATAGCTGTGTTAACCTGAATAAGGTATACAGTATACAAGATCATGTTTGCAGAGGAGGATTGGGAGCAAGGTTATTTTTGTGTTTCTAACCTTTGGCAACTACGGACAAGCATGTTTTTATTTGTAACATCATAGAGGGAGCGATCTCATTGAGCAATAAGAACACGGTCAAATCAGTCAACCGGGAAGCGATAATTTGGCTGATTGGGATTGTTATTTTTTTTGCCCTGTTTACCTCGATAATGGGTTTGGCCAACATGTTCAAAACAATGATGGCTACAGCTCACGACTTAATTCTGAATACAGTCGTTTTTATCATGGGAGTGGCCGTGCTGGCTAGCGCATTTGCGGAGATCCTTACCGAATTTGGCATTGTTGCGGTTATGAACAAACTATTAAGTCCGATTATCAAGCCCCTGTTTGATCTGCCCGGTGTGGCGAGCCTTGGCATTATTACTACATACCTTTCAGATAATCCTGCAATTATTTCGCTGGCGTCTCAGATTGGCTTCAAAAAATATTTCAAGAAATACCAACTGCCCGCGCTTACGAATCTGGGTACTGCTTTTGGCATGGGGTTAATCGTGACGACCTTTATGATTGCCCAAAGCAAGAACGGAGACAGCTTTTTGGCACCGGTTATTATCGGGAATATCGGCGCTTTTATCGGCAGTATTATCAGCGTAAGGATCATGATGCGGTATACTAAAAAGGAATACGGCACCGACGAATACGTCTTTCCGAATATGAATGCTTCCTATGATATGCTGAAGGATCGGAAGATCCGGGATGGGAATGCGTTTCAGAGGTTCCTGGAGGCTCTTCTCGACGGTGGCAAAAACGGCGTTCAATTAGCGATCTCCATTATTCCGGGAGTTGTAATTATTTGTACACTAGTAATGATGCTCACCAATGGGCCGTCTGAGGCGGGAACATACACCGGAGCCGCCTATGAGGGAATCGGCGCACTGACTTGGATTGGCGGCAAACTCAAGTTCATTCTGTCGCCCATATTCGGATTCAGTAGTCCGGAAGCACTTGCCTTTCCACTTACATCTCTGGGATCGGTGGGCGCTGCGTTAGGCCTCGTCCCCAAAATGCTGTCTAAAGGGTTGATCGGCAAAACTGAGATTGCTGTTTTTACGGCGATGGGCATGTGCTGGAGCGGTTACTTAAGCACACATGTGGCGATGATGGATGCTCTGGACATGAGGAAACTGACTTCCAAAGCGATTATCAGCCACACTATTGGCGGGTTAGGCGGCGGGATCGCCGCTCGGTTTATCTATTTGATTTATTCTTGGATTGTCGCCGTATTGTGATTGTGATTTGTGATCCTGATTTGTGATTGCATTTGAGAATGCCGGCCTACGGGCCGGCATTCTTTACGCCAACGGTTAACAAAGCGTCTTCCGCCTCTGCTACCACCTTCTCTCCAACTGTACCCAAGAAACGCGGTTGGCGAGCAGCCGGACAATTATTGCATATAAAGCTGCCTTTTGCTATTATGGTATTATCTAACAACAGCAAGTAGTTTTCATTTGGGGGTCATCGCCGGAGGGTTAAGTATACTAATATAATCGCCGGAAGGTCAAATAAATCAATATGCTGGAGGGTCAACAGATGCAGTTTACAAATGCGCGGATTATAAAAAAGGCCAATGTATATTATGACGGCAAGGTTACCAGCAGGACAATCTTTACCGAAACGGGGGAGCGAAAAACCCTGGGAATCGTTTTACCTGGTGAATACCAGTTCAACACAGGTGCTGAAGAGTTGATGGAAGTACTGAGCGGCGCAATGGAGATCATGCTTCAGAACGAGAACACTAATACAAGATATGATGAAGGTATGAGCTTTGTGGTGCCTGCAAATTCCAGTTTCAAAGTCATTGTCAAATCCGTCGCAGATTATTGCTGCTCTTATCGCGAATAGCCAAATGATGCCTGACTTCCGCTGTAAGCGGATACAGCTTGGAATTACTTTGGCGCAAACATAATTGAACCTCCAGGGTATTCCCCTGGAGGTTTTAAAGAACCGTCCCTCGTGTCAAACAGCACAGAAGAACCGTCCCCTTGTGCTAATACCCATAGAGGAAGAAGTCGAGTGTCGTGGTGGTATCATCGGCGATCACTACGTTACCAAGTGACAGGCTCAGATTGGGATATGGTCCTGTTAAATCACAGTATTGTTTTTCCGCGTCATTCAACGAGTATTGGCCCCAATATATGCCATAGGGGAAATCCATGCTGGCAATATTAGTAGCGGTGGCAAAATTGGCGATCACATCGTAGCTGCCCACGAGAACGTCACTGATCAGGTATTGACCATTAACATCAGTGTAGGCGGATCTGACCGGTAAGCCAGTACCACTCATAGTAACCTGGGCATGATTCGCATAACCGGCCGCGCCATCGGGGTCGACATTTTCATAAGTTATCGTTCCTTGCAGGTGGCCTTTTGGTACCTTGACCTCTTCTTCGGGTTTGTCGCAACCTGTCAGAGTAATGACTGCCAAGGTAAGAATGATCAGTAAAAACGCCATGCTTTTCTTTAACATGAGTTATCACTTCCTTCAATATTCCTCAATTCACCATTCCCACTATTTACATTTTATCCAGGCTTACGTCGTCGAACCAAACCATACCCGCGCCGATCAGGGAGAGGGAGATATTGATTTGTGTAATTCCTTGCGGCACTTGAAAGATGATGGTCAACTCCCGCCAATCGTTAGTTCCGTTCAGAATAGCCGAGTTGACCCCACCCATTGCACCGCCAAGCTCATCGAGATAGCCGATACTGATTGCTGCGCCACCGCGGACATCTTCCGTTTTCGCGTAGGCGGTCAACTTAAGCTGGGTGCCGGGTTTGACCTTCAACACCTGCCCCCACCATTTATTGGCGGCCGCACTGCCCAGTTCGCCTTCGATGGCGAGGCTGTGCTGGCCGTTCCGGCTGATATTGCTATCCACTGACCAACGCCCAGTGTTATGAGACTGAAGGTCGCAGACCATCCAGGATAGAGGTTGCCCTGAGCTGTCCAACTCTTCAATGTTGCCATTCGCCAGACGCGTCGATAGTTTCGGTTGCGGACGGTTACAAAACTCCCAAGTAATCTGGCTGTCCGGCGTTACTTCCAGAAGCCGACCGTGCTGGGCGTCGCAGACCAGGATATTGCCGCTGGACAGCAAATTGGCTTGGTACGGAGCCGAAAAGTGCCCCTTAATTTCATTAACGACCGTTCCCTCAGGCGTCACAAACAGTAAACGATTATTGCGCGAATCGGTGATTAATATGTTGCCTCCTGAAAGTTTAACCGCATCGCGGGGCCAAGAAAGCCCAGCCGAATAACTCCAGAGAATCTGGCCGGACTGATCAATCTCAATGATGCGATTGTGGTCCGAATCAGCGATGAGATACCGGCCGTCTCCGATATATTTGGGCGCGTGCTGTTTGGATGCGCCAGTGAACTGCCAATAGACTTTGCCTGCCCGGTCAATCTCAATTACCCTGCTGTTGAGCCGATCCGAGACGAGAAAATGCTCGTCATCCAACTCCTGAACATAATTTGGGTAGTTCAGGTGAGACCCGTCAGGTAAGCGTCCAGAACCGTCCCCCCAGCTTTCACTGGACCAGACGATGCGCTTATCAGGATCCACTTCAAGCAGCCGATCGTTGTTTGTGTCGGGAATTAGGACATTACCATTGCGAAGCATGATCGCGCTGTGGGCGAAACGTAGACCTTGATCGAAGGACCACTCTACCGTTCCTTGACGGTTTATGATCAGGATTTTGCTGCCCTGATCGGTCCAATTAACACCGCCGCCATCAGTGATCAGATATCGGCCGTCATCCAGTATTACGCAGCCAAGCGGCCGGATGAGTTGATGGGCGGCAGAAACTGACTGGGACTGGCCACGCCAAGGGTGAAAGACCAAAGCGCCTAACCCAGCCAAGACTAAGATCGCGATAACGACCAGAAGTAAGAGAGAACGTTTTTGCATCAATATCCCACGCCATCCTGTACTTTATTTTCGACTATAATTCGGCAATTGGCGTTAAATTCCTATCTCAAGGTTGATGTTTTTTGACACGAGGGGACGGTTCTTCTGTGCTTTTTTCATCCATATAGTCAAGCCGCGCTTGCCAGCGGTTTCCGAATCATGAGCAGATATGAAATGTTTTTCTCTGCTATGTATAAAGCGCTCGAGGATTAGGATTTGGATTTCGGAAAACGGCGATGAGGTCAGAGGCGATGTTGAGAAGTACAACCAGAGGGGCTTCACTGGCGGCAAGTATTTATGCATTGTAGAGTATGACGGGTCAGTGGGGGAGAATCTCGAATGAAAAACTAACCGATATAACCTGGAGCATGATGAGAGATTAAAAATGATCCGCAGCAAGGGTGGCTTCCGCTGTCAACCATTTGCTTTGTGCGCATTTCCACCGCCAGTAAACAACTGCCGCGACCCACGATCGGGGAATAATCTTTCCAAAAAAAGAAAGTACCCGATTAAACCAGCCGGGAACATATGTCCCTTTTCCGGTAAGCGCACGATCAAGTGTCTGATGGGCAACAATCTCTAGCGCATTGGTGGTCACGTTGCCCCAAAAACCCTGCGCCGCAATACCCTGCATGGCTTCTTCTGTTGTCACCATACCGCCTGGACAGAGTGCCAGCACGTTTGCGTCCTGATCTTTTAATTCCTGACGCAAGGAGGTAGCGAAGTCCAAAAGGAAGCGTTTGGAGGCGGCGTATGTCGCCTTAAGCGGCATGGGAAACATGGATGCCAGACTTGATACAAAGACGATAGTGAAATGCCGGCCCGATCTGCGTCGTTCCAAAATCGCGTGGGTAATGCGCAGTGTTGCAGCATCATTGAGAGTGACTATTTTAACAATCTTTTCCCGTTCACGCTCCATAAAGCCGCCCTCAAAATCCATCCCGGCAATATTGAGCAGCATGTCGAAGCGAATACTGTTGTTGTCAATGACAGCGAGCATTTCGTCCACGCTCTCCGCATTTGTAAGATCACATGTTTTGGTTGTGACTGTGATGCCGTACTGTCGTTCCAGTCCGCGCTGAAGACAGAGCAAGCCGTCTGCATTGACGTCGGTTAATAAAAGGTTGTATCCGCGGCGGCCGCACTCGTTGGCAAGTGCTCGGCCAAGGCCGCCGGCCGCACCGGTAATTATGACATTCATCTTGCATACCCCACTTCATAATGAATTCCACAAAGCTGCTCACTTAGCGCAAACAGCCGGTTGGCATTTTCGCTTGTTACCTGTTTACTATAAGCGTTTTCTTTGCAGCGGCAGTAATAAAGCCCTTGTGGCGCGTCCTTTTGTTCACACAAGAAAGCAAAGGTTTTTGCCGGAACAGTAGGCGATACACCGTGACGTTTGCGCAACGCCCAAACGAAGTTCACAAGAATGCCCGTCTTTTTATTACCGATATCCGTGTTGACAAGTCCGGGATCGACAATATAGGCATGGATGCCGGATGCTGCATAACGATCGTTCAGGCCTTTGGCAAACAGAATATCGCACAGTTTAGATTGCTTGTAGGCAGTGAGTGGGTTGTAGCCACGCCGTAGCATCACATCATCCCAATGCACCTTGATACCCTTGTGCGATTCGCTGCCTGTCATGATAACCCGGCCTTTGGCCTTTTGGAGCAGCGGGAACAGCTCATGGGTAAGCATAAAACCAGCTAGGTAATTGAGAGCAAATTGCTGTTCATATCCTTCTTCGGTGGTCATATACCAACTGCGGACGCAACCCGCATTGTTGATCAGGGCATATAATTCCCCATGGCAGTTTTTGTTCAGGTAAGCGCTAATTTCATCGGCCACTCGGAGTACCTCACGCTGCTGCATCAGATCTCCCCAAAAGTAGGTAACTTTTGCATTCCGGTTTACAGATAGAATGTCCTTTTCCGCCTTGTCACAATTCTCATTGCTGTGACCGATGCCGAGAATGTTGAAACCTTGGCGGGTCAAAATGCGTACTGTTTCCAGACCAATGCCAGAAGTGGCACCGGTAATTACAATCGTTTTCATTTAATTCGCTCCCTTATACCCGAACCAACCCCATGCGTGCCAAAATCCAAGAGCACCGGAAGAAATCATTGATACGATCATGCCAAGTACGGAAGAAGCAGCAAAAACGGCAAGCGCGGTCAGTGCGATCGACCTTAACCGGCGATTGGCCTTAGGGGCAAGCTGCGGATGAATTGCGAGTGGCGGCAACACAGCCTTTCCAGAGGACGCGGCGATAGTATTACGATGAAATCGCCCAAAGGAACGCATCAGCTGGCGCATAAATGCAGCGAAGTAGACACATCCGACTACCACAAGAACAGAGAGCGATGCAAATGATAGTCCGAATATTGCGCCGCACCAATAAGGCATTGGCGGTATTAGTGAATAGATGTTAAGCCCGCCAAGCAAACATGCAGCAATTACCGCGCAGGTTAGCGAAAATACTGCCATGACTACTTCCCACGTGACTAGAAGTGCGAAGAAAATACCTGCAAAAAGGTCAACAAAGCAAAGTCCAATCATCGTGGTTATTTTTTTACCGCCATGCTTTGGCCTTTCAGTGCTGCTCTCAAATTGAGAAGCATGCGCAATGGGGTCTCCAAGTTTGGCGGCGATTTCCTCCTCGGAAAAACCATCAGCCATTTTGAAGGCAAAGTGCTGCTCGTATTCGCAGATAATGTCAGCTGCGTCAGCGACTTTGTTTTTGCTCAATTCATAGGCAAGCGTCGCCAGAAACTCATTCTTTGTCATGATCATCATCCTCCAATAAGAATTCAACAGTTCGAGCAAAACGCAAGTATTCGGCCAGATCAATTTTATAGGTTTCCCGTCCAAGCTCAGTAAGTGAATAATACTTGCGCGGAGGGCCACCGCTTTCTTCTTGCAGAAATGTGGTGAGAAGGCCGTCGTTCTTAAGCTTCCTCAAAATGGGGTAGACAGTGCCGTCAGCTATATCAATATGCTTGGAGAGGTACTCCGAGATTTCGTATCCATAGCAGTCGCGCTTTTTCAACAGTGACATCACGCAAAGCTCCAGCACCCCTTTTTTATATTGAATATTCATAAAACACCGTTCCTCTCCCACAGATTACATTTGCACAATACAGGCCGTCGTATACTACTAAATTATATTCACTAGTGAAGAATTTGTCAAGGATTTGGCCAGAAGGCGGTAAGGGTAGTGCCACGAGGGTGGTAGTCAGGGTGGTGTTCTATAATGATTCCAGTTTTGGTATAATGTATTTCGGATTATATCTCGGATTGCCGATGAAGCCAGTGCCCAAAGAGTATCTATTGCGAGGTGTTATTGCCTTATGTGTCGCGTCATTACGCCTGACCATTTGGATTGCGCCGTCGAATTCTCCTGGAAACTGTGCGGCGACATGAAGCAAAGAAGCTATCCTTTGTATCGATCCCGACCGCAAATGCTGCAGGAATACCGGTGGAGTGTAGAACACGAAAACGGCGAACTGGTGGGCTGGTTTGAAAAGGAGGAGTTGCGCGGAATTCTCTGCTATTACTGGCTGCCTGAGGATTCTTATGTGCAGACAACCGGTTTTTACATTGCCAGCGCCGGCGAGAGCGGCGAGCCTTATCGAAAGATTGCGGACGCTTTTCTATCATATTTGGAGCACAAATTTCCAGACTACGAAATTAACATTGGCATCCCCGCAGAAAACCGCAGAGCGGCCGAGACGCTGGCGGCGCACGGATTCACAGTCGCTGAAGCCAGTCATGACATGCGCTTGGCAAAAGAGGATTTCCGAAAGCTGTCTGCATTGCATGAGATTATTCGCATTGATGAGACGAACTTCGATCAGTACGCAGAATTCCATGATTCTCATTTTCAAAATATTTACTGGAATGTCGCGCGTTTATGCAGTCAAATCAAAGAGTGGGACATCTTTGCGATCCGAGACGGCCAAAACATCGGGAGCTGTATCTTTTCGCAAACAAGCGGTGGTAGTGGTAGCGACAGTAGCAATGCCAGCGACAGCGGCGGCAACGACAGCCGTAACAGCTCGGCTTATGGCGAGATCTTTGGCATGTATGCGGCCGACGCTCAAAGCGCGCACAGCCTGTTATCAGCAACGCTCGCCAACATGTTTGCCAAGGCCCCTTCGATTCAGGAAGTGATCTATTTTATAGAAGACTATCAACAAATCGCGCGCCAAACTGCGCTGGCCAGCGGTTTTCGAATAATGAGTCATTATCAACTGTGGGTTAAATGACACGAGGGGACACGAGGGGACGGTTCTCCT
>DHDG01000027.1:42443-45253 GCA_002399265.1 Firmicutes bacterium UBA4882
AGGAGAACCGTCCCCTCGTGTCCAGCAGAACCGTCCCCTCGTGTTCCCCTTCGTGCTCTCTCAAAAAAGGACTTTTCGCATTCCAAAAGAAATCTATGTCATGACAGAGAACAACCGAACGGAGGATGAGCATGACTAAAGCTCTGTTAACGGGCAATGAGGCAATTGCCCGCGGTGCATACGAGTATGGCGTCTCAGTTGCGACGGCTTACCCTGGTACACCGAGTACTGAAATCCTGGAAAACATCGCCCAGTGGAAAGAGATCCGCGCCCAGTGGTCGCCGAATGAGAAAGTTGCCTTGGAAGTGGCAATCGGCGCTTCCATTGCAGGCGCCCGAACGCTGGTTGCCATGAAGCATGTGGGAGTCAACGTAGCCGCTGATCCGCTATTCACTTTCACCTATACCGGCGTGAATGGCGGCTTGGTCTTGGTTTCGGCAGACGACCCAGGCCTGCACAGTTCGCAAAACGAGCAGGACAACCGTACTTATGCCCGTTTTGCCAAGATGGGCTTGTTGGAACCAGCTGACAGTCAGGAAGCGAAAGATATGGTCGGCCAGGCGCTCATGATTAGCGAGCGTTTTGACGTACCGGTAATGCTGCGTACTACTACGCGCATTTCGCACTCCAAAACGCTCGTGGAGCTGGGCGAACCCCAAGCCAGAACCCTGAAGGAATATAAGAAAGATGTCCGAAAGTACGTGGCCGTTCCGGCGAATGCCAAAGTACGCACCGGTGTCAAACAACAGCGCTTGCTGGAAATGGCGGAGTTCAGCGAACAGACCGAGCTGAACCGCATTGAATGGCGTGAAAAACGAGTTGGTGTTGTCACCAGCGGCATCGCCTATCAATACGTCAAGGAAGCGCTACCAGAGGCTTCCGTTCTGAAACTGGGATTCACGAATCCGATCCCGCTCAAGAAAATCGCCGATTTCGCCGCCCAAGTCGAACAGCTCTGGGTGATCGAAGAACTCGATCCACTGGTGGAAGAGCAGATCCGTGCGGCCGGGATTAAGGTATCTGGCGGCAAGGCCGAATTAAGCCGCGTAGGCGAATACAGCCCCAGCATGATTCGTAAGGCCATCCTTGGGGAGGATTCCACCGCCCAGGCACCCGCGGCGGTACCCGTGCGTCCGCCGGTGCTTTGTCCGGGCTGTCCGCATCGCGGACCCTTCTACGCCCTGAGAAAAAATCGCAAACGTGTCACAGGCGATATTGGCTGTTACACATTAGGCGCTTCGGCACCGCTGGAGAGCATTGACACCACGATTTGCATGGGAGCCAGTATTCCGGTAGCGCTCGGCATGGAAAAAGCACGCCCGGAGGAAGTGGAAAACCTGGTGGCCGTAATAGGGGACTCCACCTTCCTGCATTCCGGTATTACCGGCTTAATTGATACCGTTTATAACAAAGGAACCACGACGATCATGATCTTGGATAATAGCATTACCGCCATGACCGGACACCAGCACCACGCTGCCACTGGTCAGACGCTGCAAGGTGAAGCCACTTCGCAGGTTGACTTTGAAGCACTATGCCGCGCCGTGGGCGTTAAGCGCGTGCGTGTCGTTGATGCCGGTAACCTAGCTGAGCTCGAACAGGCGATTAAGGAAGAAACCGCCGTTCGCGAACCTTCGGTGATCATTGCCCGCCGTCCGTGTGCTCTTATCGCCAAGCAGACTGCACCACGGCTGAAAGTGAATCACGATGCTTGCACCGGCTGCCGTATGTGTATGAGCATTGGCTGCCCGGCGATCAGCTTTGCTGATAAAAAGAGCACCATCGATCCCACGCTATGCGTTGGCTGCGGACTTTGTCAGCAAGTCTGCAAATTCAATGCCATAGTGCCAGAGGAGGGACAATAATGAAAGGTACAATGAGCATTCTTCTGGTGGGTGTCGGCGGTCAGGGAACCATCCTGGCCAGCAAGATCCTTTCAGAAGTCGCGATGCGGCAAGGCTATGATGTTAAGATGACCGAAATCCACGGCATGGCTCAGCGCGGTGGCAGTGTGGTCACCCAAGTGCGCATGGGAGAGAAAGTGCATTCGCCGCTGATTGAACCCGGTCAGGCCGACTATATTGTTGCTTTCGAACAGCTGGAAGGTTTGCGCTGGATGCACTATCTGAACGACCATGGCACCGTCATCGTCAATACGCAGCGCATTAATCCGATGACTGTGATTACAGGTGCCGCCGAGTATCCGGGCGACGCTCTGGAACAGATTAAGGCTGGCGCACCGAACATGGTGCAGCTGAATGCGCTGGACATCGCCAAACAGCTTGGCAATATGCGTGTCGTAAATGTCGTGCTGTTAGGTGCGATGGCCAAACAGACCACCATTACCAAAGATGATTGGCTGGCCGCGCTGGAGACTACTGTGCCCGCCCGTTTTCTGGATTTGAACCGCCAGGCCTTCCTGGCCGGTTACAGCGCTTAGGAAAACCGTCTGCGCGTCATATTTATCGCTTTCGCTCTCGCCCTCAGAGGAAAAGGAAAGCCCCGGCAATTAGAAATTGCCGGGGCTCTTTTGATGTGCGCCACGCATGGCGATTAACTAGGCGGTGAAAGTCCGCTATGGGGGTTAGTAGTTACCAACCATTAGCCAAGGGCAAGGGTGTCCACCGCGAGGTGGAATCTGAAGGAAGCCGGCGGCAAAGTTCCGGCCCAAGGAACACGAACATCATTAGGCACAAGGTATGGGATGAGTTTGCATCACAAAACGAAGTCCAATCAACTACGCGGACATGCCAGTGTAAATGGTGTGGGTAGATGGAATGAAAGTTAATCGTCTTACCGTGGGAGGTCTC
>DHDG01000007.1 GCA_002399265.1 Firmicutes bacterium UBA4882
ACGCTGTTCAGTTTTCAAGGTCCGTAGGTCCAGGACTTAATCCCGAACCGCTCTCTGCACGCAGCAGCGAGCAATACTTATATTACCACGTCATCCTGCCTGCGTCAATAACCAATTTCGAATCATACAATATCTTTTTCAGCATTAACGCCTGTCTTAGCTGTGACGACGTCTACTTGCGTCCCATACCGTCCGCCATTTTGCTTTCGGCATTTGCGGCGCAAAAAATATCTTATCATGGATCACAGTAACGAGGCAACAGGAATGTTCAGGAAAATGGCGAAATTCCTCTGTATGTAATAACCAAACTAGTACTGGCTATTTGCCGCTCATTTATCACATAAACTCATCGCCAAACGCACTTCAGCATACTACAAAGGAGAATGCCACTTGTACGCAGTTGTGCTTTTCACTTATAACGATCAAATCGACAGCGAATTTATCGAGCGCTTTTTCGTTCCTTGTCCCAAGGTAGTGGCAATCTGTCGTTTCGAAGACGGTGCCTTAGTGACTTTCAAAGCCCCATTGGATGAGCTGGAACCTGAACTGCAGGTTTTTTTGGAACCGAACGGCTTATTTAAGGCTACTTGGGGAAAGATTTTGCAGCATCTCTCTCCGCCGGAATTACCGGAATTGGAGGATCTATTTGAAACAAACCGCTTACGAAAGTCGAAGGCTCAGAAAGAAAGCCCTTGTGGATCCAACTGCCCTACCTGTCCTCAATATCGCAGCCATTGCCGCGGATGTCCAGTTACTCCATATTATCTGGGCGAAGATTTTATAATCGGGAAAAGCTGACCATTAGCTATCAAAGTTCGTGTTCCCAAATTAATTTCCATACTGATACGGTACATAAGGCAGTATTGCCCAAGTCACATCGTCTGCGAGCATGCTTCGTGATTCCAGCAGCTCATAACCTGCAACAGGGCGACAGCTCTGGTAACCAGGGCAATCAGTGCAAGCTAAAAAGCCCTTTTCATTTGCACATTTCAGCTGCTTACACGAGTCGCCGCCCATGCAGGGGTGAGGTTTCCCGACTAACTGTTGACTGCAACCGGGACATAAATCGTAACTATTCTCAATACCGCCGTAATAAATACGGTCAACGCGTTTTTTTAACTCACCGCGCTTTTCATCACTGATAGTTCCACCGGAATAGTGTACACAAAGGTCACAGCGCATTCCGCATCTCGCATATACTGCGCTCTCCTTCGGAAATGGCTTGCGGTTGGGCTTCTTTTTGAGCATGATGAGCTTCTTAATTTCTTCTAAAACTTCAAGTGTCGTCACATCAATAAACATCCATTTGCCATCATGATAGGTCTTGGAACTATCATAATAGCTTTGGATATACTGCGAAAATTCATCCTTGACAGTTTCAAACATTCCGCGCTCGACTTTCCCAAAAATGATTAGGAAAGTGTATTTGTCTTCATGGATATAGATGGTTAATACCGTTTTTTTACCCTGCTTGAACTTCAACTCATTATCACCGTCTCCGGCCTCGTCAAGACAGTATTTCCCGCGCATAAATACTACAGTTTCTCTGCCTACTTTTTCGAGCTCAGTCATTTTTTCCTTCTTCATTCTCATTCCTCCCTTTTTTTCATTTTATCGCATCAAACCTGACAACAATGTGTCATATATCTTCATAGAACCAGCGATTACCCACGAAAAAACGGCACAGTCGATATTTCTATCGGCTATGCCGTGTTTTTCTAGAAAACTGAATCCCTTAGCGCACCAAACTTGAGGTGGCATTGGGGTTTGAATGAGATTAACGTTTGGAGAATTGCGGAGCCTTGCGGGCTTTTTTGAGTCCGTATTTGCGACGCTCTTTCATACGCGGATCACGTGTCAAAAAGCCTGCTTTTTTCAGTGGTGAACGGAAGGTATCGTCAACAAGAAGCAAAGCGCGAGACAATCCATGTCTGATTGCGCCTGCCTGACCGGTAACACCGCCGCCTTCAACACTGACAACGACATCATATTTGTCGGAAGTACCGGTTATTTCAAGAGGTTGACGGACGATAACTTCCAGAACTTTGCGACCGAAGTAATCGCCGATCTCTTTACCGTTAACTTGAATACGTCCCTGACCAGGAACAAGACGAACTTTGGCTACCGAGCATTTGCGCCGGCCTGTCCCGTAGTAATTCGTTAGTGCCATTTTTTAACCTCCCTCCGACTCACAGCTCAAGCTTGAGCGGTTCCGGTTTCTGAGCTTCATGCGGATGCTCAGACCCACGATAAACCTTCAGCTTTTTAATCATCTGGCGTCCCAGAGTGTTGTGGGGTAACATACCGGCGATTGAGTCACGCAAAGTCCTCTCCGGAAATTTGCGGAGCAATTCACCGTAAGGTACCGCCCTTAGTCCGCCGGGATAGCCAGAGTGCGAATACTTCATTTTTTGCTCTAGCTTGTTACCGGTAAGCTCGATCTTCGAAGCATTGATAATTATCACATGGTCACCTGTGTCGACTCCCGGAGTAAAGGTCGGCTTATTCTTACCGCGTAAAATGGCCGCCACGGAGCTGGCCAGCCGACCGAGGGTTTGCCCTTCGGCATCGACTATATACCATTTCCTGGTGACCTCTTCAGGTTTCGCCATAAAGGTCTTCAACCAGATTCCCTCCTCGATGCTGCTGGTCAACATGGCCCGTCTTCCCGGGGCTCTGGGCAGCCGGGTCTGTTTTACCAATCATTACAACATCAATAATTTTATTATATCCGATACGCTGCTGTCAAGGTTTGTTGCAGAACGTTTCGGTTATTTTCTCGCTATCAATTGTCCATTTGCTCTTGAAAAATACACTTCCTGAAGGCACAACCCCTGCGGGGGCGCTGTTGGTCCGGCCTCTGAGCGGTTAAGTGATGTTAATGCGGTTTCCAAACAATTACTTGGCATTCTGCCCATACCGACCTCAATAAGCGTGCCGCTTATTATCCTAACCATGTTATATAAAAAACCGTCTGCTTCGAGCACGATTTCTACTATTTTGCCTTTTTCCTCTACGACTGACCGCCGGATGGTTCGTACGGTTGATTTAACTGCCGAACCAGCCGCACAAAAAGCTGCAAAGTCATGCGTTCCTACTAAGGCAGCCGCCGCCGTCTGCATAGCAGCAACATCCAAAGTTTGCCCTAAATCGTTAACATATCTCCGTTCAAAGACAGGTCTGACCGGGTGGGTCCAGATCCGATACGCATAAGTTTTCCCAGTGGCACAAAACCGGGCATTAAACCCCTGCGGCGCTTCCTCTGAGCTTAGAACCGCAATATCGCGCGGCAACATCGCATTAAGCGCTCTGAGAAACGTTGCAGGTTCGTGGGTGCTTTCAGTATCAAAACTGATCGCTTGCCCTGACGCATGCACGCCGGCGTCGGTTCTGCCAGAGCCGGTAATGCGAATTTTTACGCCAGTCAGTTTGTGTAAGGCCTTCTCGATTTCTTCCTGAATCGTGTTCCCATTGAGCTGTATCTGAAATCCGGCATAATCTGTTCCATCGTAAGCCACTGTGATTAATAATGTCCGCAATGGAGCACCTCCGGTTTGGTGAAGCCGCGCGCACACAGACCAAACATCAAGTTTGAAAACGCAGCTCCGGCGCCTGTAATCAGGAGTATTGCGACGAGTGCCAGCACAGTAACAAGCCAATGCTGCCACGGTACCCTTTCCCGATTGAGAGCAGTTATACCCCGCCAGCCGCGCGCCTCGAGTGTTTCCGCCATCAGGTCGGCTTGTCTGATCGTACTGACAAACAGCGGCACCATCGCTTTCGCTAAGATACGCACGCGCAGCTTCAAAGATCCGTTCTCCCAGCTCAGTCCGCGGCCGCGCATTGACTTGAGCACCCGCGCCCCTTCCGAAAACAGGATTGGGATGAATCTGAATACCAAAGCGATCGCCAGCGATACTTCGGCAACCGGCACGCCCACATGCCGCAAAGGCATAATCAAATGGGCCAAACCATTTGCGATACTAAGCGGCGAAGTCGTCCAAGTCAGCCAGGACGCACCCCAGACCAGTACAAAGATCTTTAAAAAGTAGAGTACACCGGTTTGCAATCCCTCCTGAGTGACCCTCAGCCCACCTATCACAACCGCCAGGGTGTGACCTGGAATCGTAAATGCGGCAAAAACCAGAGACAGGACGGCAAACGGAAGTGTCGCGCGTAAGGGACCGCTCAGCAATACCGCAGGCAGCGCCGCGGCGTACATCGCCAATATTGCGACAGCCAGCATGATCAGCATTGTACCAATGTCATCAGAAAAAAGAGCCGCCAAAGCCCAACCCGTAATTATGATAATCTTCGCCTCAGCCGCTAATCGATGAATAAAGGTCTGGGCCGGGTAATATCGCCCGGCGGAGGTCATTGCCCTTGTCACATTCGCAGTGCCGTTCATGATTCAATACCGGCCTTCCCGCAGTCGCTTGATCCTTCGCCGGCTTTCCTATGATTCTGGCCGCTCCTTAGAAAGACTATTAGCGCGTTCAGCATCGTCTGCAAAAAATGACCACGCATCCCCATCTTACCGACGCCATTCGCGCTGCCCACACCCTCACCTATAATCCCCATTTGCCGCAAACACTGCCAGAGACGCAATTCTTCGGGCAAGTCACATGCCACGTCGGGCGCCACCTCGAATGCCGCACCGAATTGAGCGCTGACAAGCAACGCTGCGATCCGATCCGGATCGCTGCCGCCGGCCGAACCAAGCAATTGGCCGGAATCCAGCAGGTAAATCGCATCGCAGTATTTCCAAATATAATCAACATCCGCAGATATTATTAAGACAGCCGTGCCACGCGCCTTAAGCATCTCAATAATCTTAACAAGACTTTCCCAGCCTTCCGCATCCAGACCTTCCAGTGGCCTCTCCAAACAGATGCATTCCGGAGAAAGCGCCAAAACGGCGGCCATTGCCACCCGGCGCTGTTCACCAAGGCTTAGTGTTCGGGGATCACGTCCGGAGTAGCGCACAGGATCCAGACCGCACAATTGCAGCGCCTCTGCAGGCCACGCCACTGCTCCACCAGCCGCGCCTTTCGCCGCTCCCCCCGTCATTTGCAGCCCAAAAGTGACTTCTTTCCAAACCGTGCTTTCAATAAACAATTCTTCCGGGTTTCCAGGCAAAAATGCCACGACCGGCCTTTTTTGCATACCCGCAAAACCCTCGAAACTTACAATGGCATCGAGGTTCCCGGCCGACTCCGCAAGCGTGGCCGCATTTCTGCCTGTCAGCAACACTGCTGTACCAGGCCTGATCACTACATTCGCATGCGCATTCCCCCGCGCCACCGCGCGCGCACGCCCCGTCTGCGCATTCCCCGGTGCCGACACGCTCCCGCTTCCGCACTCTCCGCCGATCGCGCGCACCAACGCATCCGCCGTAAAAGTCGGTTGGCGCAGCAATTCCTCGCGGCACAGCTCTGACGATATGGTCAGCGCCACAGGAATATGCAGACCCCATTCCGCAACCCGCGACGGATCGCAAAAAACATCCGCAGGCTTCCCGTCCGCGACAATCGTCTTCCCGGCCAGTACAATAGCCCGCTGATAATCCATAATCTCTGATATTTGCTGCGTGACCCGAACCACGGTGCATCCGGCGCTGGTCAGCTCTTTAATCTTTCGCCCGAAATAGGCACTTTCAGCCTCATCCATACCTGATAACAACTCGTCAATGAGCAGCAGATCCGGGCCGGTAATAATGGCTGATGCAAAAGCCAAACGCCTCTTTGTCGCGGCATCCAAAGCCAATGGCTGCAAATAGCGAAAGTCCTCGAGCTGGTACTGCTCCAGGACCTGATTAACTTTCCGGGAAACCTCAGACGCTGCTAATCCATTCTGCAAAAGGCCAAATTCCAGGTCTTCCTGCACAGTAGCACCGATAAAATACTTATCAATACCGGAGGAAATCCATGAGATCCGGTCACCAAGCAAATCTGAATCGCTAACAGCCTGATCGCCTTTAAACAGAATTTTGCCAGCAGTCGGTTCCAGCAACCCGGCCATTAGTTTTAACAATGTCGTCTTGCCGGAACCGTTTTTTCCGAGACAGGCGATCGCCTCGCCGGAATTAATGCTCAAATTAATGTCCGCTAAAACCGCTTCTGCCTCCGCACATGCTTCTGCTTCCGCACCCGCACCAGCGCCCGCTTCAACTTGCTGCATACCGGCACGTCTGCCAATGCAAATAGACATCGACTGCAGTTGAATCAGCGGTTTCATGGGTGACACGTTACACCAGTTCAATAATAGCCATCGGGGCTGCGTCACCGCGCCGCGGGCCAACTTTCAGAATTCTGGTATAGCCGCCGGCGCGCTCAGCATAACGCGGACCGATCGTCTCAAACAGCTTCTTGACGACATCACTATCATTAATGAATGCGGCAGCCTGCCGTCTGGCACCCAAATCACCTTTTTTGGCCAAGGTGACCATCTTTTCAGCGATGACTGAAATTTCTTTGGCCTTAATCTCAGTTGTTTGAATCTTTTCATTTTCAAATAGTGCCGTGACACTATTGCGGAATAAAGAGCGCCGATGACCGGCATTACGGCCAAGTCTCCGTAGCTGCATTTCAAACCCTCCTACTGTCGCAGACCGGGCCAGGCCTGCGCTGCTCAAAAAATCTTAGTCGTCAGCTTAGCATAGTCGCCCGCATAGTCGTCAGCTTAGTCGTCAGACTTGCGCAGGGACAAGCCCAGGTTATCCAACTTCTGGTTGACTTCCTCCAAAGACTTGCGCCCCAGATTGCGTACTTTCATCATGTCCTCTTCTGTCTTACGCACTAATTCTTCCACAGTATTGATGCCCGCACGTTTCAGACAATTGTAAGAGCGCACCGAAAGATCCAGCTCTTCAATAGTCATCTCAAGGACCTTATCCTTGGACTCTTCCTCTTTTTCGACCATAATCTCGGCTTGACTTGCCTTGGAAGACATATTAACAAACAACATCAAATGCTCCGACATGATCTTGGCGGCCCAGCTGACTGCCTCAATCGGATTAATTGTTCCATCTGTGAGAACTTCCAAGTTTAGCTTGTCGTAGTCGGTAATCTGGCCGACACGCGTGTTCTCAACGGTGTAATTCACTTTGCGCACCGGAGAAAAAATCGAATCGATCGGAATCACGCCGATAATATTACCGGTGGAGTTACGATCGGCGGGAACATATCCGCGTCCATGATCCAGAGTGATTTCCATCGCCAGACGTCCACCAGCTGAAATAGTGGCAAGGTGCAAATCCTTATTAAGAATCTCAACATCCGGATCGGTCTGAATGTCACCGGCATGCACCGGTCCTTCTTCAGTGCGATCAATGCGGATCGTTCTCGGACCTTCACCATGCAGCTTGGCGCGCAGGCTTTTCAGGTTGAGGATAATATCAGTAGTATCTTCAACCACCCCTGGAATCGTAGAAAACTCATGCAGTACTCCTTCGATTTTAACTGAAGTCACCGCTATTCCTTGCAATGACGATAGGAGGATGCGCCTTAAAGAGTTGCCGAGAGTCATCCCGTACCCGCGTTCTAATGGTTCAACGACAAAGCGACCATATTGATCAGTGACTTCGAGCGACTCAATTTTCGGCTTCTCAATTTCGATCACTAAAAGCCCTCCTCTAGCCAGGTAATAACGATTTTATAGTATAACCGCCGCACGCATTTTTCTTACCAAATGCGCTAAAAATTACCTGGAATACAACTCAACGATTAGATGTTCTTTGACAGGAACATCAATCTGCTCTCTGGCAGGCAGGTTTTTAACTTTCGCGGTCATAGTGTTGAGGTCCAGCTCCAGCCACTCAGGGACAGCCTTACCAGCAGCATTCTCGACCAACGCTTTTACGCGCGGAGAATCTGACTTGTTCTCAGCAATCTGAATGACATCGCCAGCCTTCAGCTGATACGACGGAATATTAACTTTCTTACCATTCACGGCAAAGAATCCGTGACGGGCCATCTGACGTCCTTCATTGCGCGAAGAGCTCAGGCCCAGACGATAAATAACGTTATCCAAGCGAACTTCCAGCAGTTGCAAAAGCAATTCGCCGGTGACACCGTGTCCGCGTTCAGCCTCCTCGAAATAATTATGGAACTGACGCTCGAGCAGACCGTACATACGACGCAGCTTTTGTTTTTCGCGCAACTGAATTCCGTATTCGCTTGCTTTCTTACGGCCTTGTCCGTGCTGGCCTGGAGGATAAGCCCGCTTGCCAACAGCACATTTCTCTGTATAGCAGCGATCGCCCTTTAAATAGAGCTTTTCACCCTCACGACGGCAAATGCGGCAGACAGAACCTGTATATCTTGCCATCTTGGAATCACACCTCCGGTATAATCAGACTCTTCTGCGTTTAGGCGGACGGCAGCCGTTGTGCGGAATCGGAGTAACATCCTTAATCATGTTGACTTCGAGACCAGCTGCCTGCAAGGACCTAATGGCAGCTTCACGCCCTGAGCCGGGGCCTTTTACGAGAACTTCAATTTGACGCAATCCATGTTCCATAGCTGCTTTGGCAGCGGTTTCGGCAGCCATCTGGGCAGCATAAGGGGTGCTTTTCTTGGAGCCTTTGTATCCCATATGGCCTGATGTCGACCATGACAGCACATTGCCTTGAGTGTCGGTAATTGTAATAATGGTATTATTGAAAGTGGAACGAATGTGGGCAATGCCGCTCTCAACATTCTTGCGCTCTTTTCTCTTAACCCGTGCTCCTTTGCGAGGTTTAACCGGCATTCTTTGGAACCCCCTTCTGTAAAAACTTAAGCCTGAACTCAGACCTTCTTATGCTTAGCGCCAACTGCTGCCTTTTTAGGGCCTTTACGCGTACGTGCGTTGGTCCTGGTTCTTTGCCCGTTTACCGGAAGTCCGCGGCGGTGGCGCAGACCACGGTAGGAGCCGATATCAATCAGGCGCTTAATGTTGGTGGTTTCCTCGCGTCTGAGATCGCCTTCTACTTTATAATCACGATCGATCACTTCACGCAGCCTGGTAATTTCATCTTCGGTCAGATCCCGCACTCTGGTATCCGGATTAACGCCGGTTTTTTGCAGAACCTCTTTCGAAGTGGTCAGTCCCAGTCCGAAAATATAGGTCAGCGCAATTTCAATGCGTTTCTCTCTCGGAAGGTCCACACCTGCAATACGTGCCATTATCTTCCCTCCTTCGGACGATTAACCTTGTTTCTGTTTATGCTTGGGGTTAGTGCAGATGATCATGACCCGGCCATGTCTGCGAATAACCTTGCAATTTTCACAAATGGGTTTAACTGAAGGCCTTACCTTCATGACAGTGCCTCCTTCCCTATCTTAAGCGATAGGTGATTCTCCCGCGGCTCAGATCATATGCTGATAATTCAACAGTAACCCGGTCACCCGGGAGTATTTTAATAAAGTTCATGCGCACTTTGCCTGATATGTGCGCCAATACACGATGACCGTTTTCCAACTCCACGCGGAACATCGCATTGGGCAGCGCTTCCAACACACGACCTTCAACCTCAATGACATCTTGTTTACCCAAGCATCTGTTCCCCCCTTTCCCTCTCTTTCCTAAGCCCCTCAAGGGCTTGGCGCACTTCCTCATTGCCGACATGGATTCCCTTTTCAATCTTAGCGGCAATTTCTGCGGCGATTTCCTGGCATAAATCAATATGCTGGACTTTTTTCTTTTTGGGATTGCCGACGGGACGATAATTGCCGTCAGTAACCAGTACCGTTTTATAATCCAGCAAGCGATATACCAAATATTCGCGACCTCGATCACGACCAGCTTTGGAGATTACCTTCTGGCCGATCTGAACAGGTCTGGCCGACATATCAGTTCTTCCCCCCATAGGCCGTCCCTACGTTCCTCCGGTGAGAATCTCAGGTTCGCCGTCGGTTGAGTATCTGATTTTATTCAAAGCACGCGGTCAGAGAGGCATCTACTGCAGGAACTGGCGCAGACAAGCATAGACTTCTGCCACCGACTTGCCGCCGTCAAATTCCCTCAGAATCCCCTTGCGGGTATAAAATTCTTTCAGAGGTTCCGTCTGCTTGCGATACACTTTGATGCGCTCCAAAATGGTCTCCGGCTGATCGTCGCTGCGATGAATCAGTGCGCCGGAACAAATATCGCAGCAACCATTACTTTTCGGCGGCTTATTCTTTAAATGATAGATTGCCCCGCAGGAACAGCAAACCCGCCTGCCGGACAGGCGCTCTACAATTATATCATCAGAAGCTTCAATATCAAAGACCAAAGAAAGCGATCGTCCTGTTTTGGCAAGGTAGTCATCGAAAAATACTGCCTGATCCAACGTACGCGGAAAGCCATCCATCAAAAACCGCTCTCTGGTGTCTTCCGCGCTGAGACGATCAGCAACCATTGCATTCGTCAATTCATCCGGAACTAGCAGGCCTTGCTCCATGTATTGCTTCGCTTTTATGCCCAGTGCACTTTCCTGCTTAACAGCAGCGCGGAGAATGTCACCGGTCGAAATGTGGGGATATCCAAACTCCCTGGCAACCAGTTCCGCCTGCGAACCTTTCCCGGCACCCGGAGGACCTAAAAGCACAAAATACACCGCGCTTCGCCCCCTACTTTAAAAATCCTTCGTATTGACGCATCAACAGCTGTGCTTCGATCTGTTTCATCGTGTCCAGAGCAACACCGACGACGATGATCAGTCCAGTGCCGCCAAACGCGCCACCGAAGAGTGCCGGTATTCCGACAAAACTCAGCACGTTAGGCAGAACCGCGACTGCGGTCAGGAACAATGCTCCGACAAATGTTACGCGTGTTAGTACCTTTTCCAGATAATCCGAAGTGGGTTTGCCGGGGCGAATGCCAGGCACAAATCCGCCATACTTCTTCATATTATCGGCGACTTCAACGGAGTTGAAAGTGACTGCCGTATAGAAAAAGGTAAAAACAAACGTCAAAATCGCATACAAAAGCTGATACGGTATCGAGGTATAGCCCAGATGTTCGACGATCCATGTCGCCCAAGGAGCGTCCCCAAAGAAACTGGCAATTGTAATTGGGAAGGCCAGCAAGGATGATGCAAAAATAACTGGGATGACACCAGCTTGGTTTACTTTCATCGGCAGGTGCGTGGTCTGACCGCCGTACATCCGGCGTCCAACCACTCTTTTCGCATATTGAACCGGTACGCGACGTTCCCCTTGTGTTCCCATGACGATACCGGCAATAATGACGAGCGATAGCACCAACGAAAGCAGGAACAGAAGCGGATTCAGACCGCCTTCGCCAACACTGAGAACCGTTTGTCTGAGCGATGGGATCAATCGGGAAACAATACCCACAAAGATGAGCAACGAAATGCCGTTTCCAATACCCACTTCGGTGATTTTCTCGCCGAGCCACATTGAAAACATACTGCCGGCAGTGAAGACCAAGATGATCAAAGGAATATAGGAGTTGCTGATAATGGCACTCCTAAAACCTGCAACCAGCGCCCAAGCCTGAAACGCCGCCAACACAATCGTGGCATAGCGTTGGTACTGAGACAGCTTTTTGCGGCCTTCGTCGCCACCGTCTTTTTGCATGCGCTCTAAAGCGGGAATAACCATCACCAGCAACTGAAAGATAATCGAGGCGGTAATGTACGGCCCGACATTCAGTGCAAGGATGGTCATGTTACTAAGATTGCCTCCAGCAAACATGTCGACAAGGTTCAGCAACCCGCCGACACCGCCAAGATCTATCCGCGTAACATCAATACCTGGAGCAGGAATGTGCGAACCTAATCGGTATATACCCAAAAGCAGCAGAGTCATCAACAATTTTTTGCGAAGATCCGGCAGCTTCCAGGCTGTCCGCAGCGATTGAAACAATTATATCACCTCTGCTTTACCGCCGGCCGCTTCTATCTTCTCCACAGCCGACTTTGTATACCGATGTGCCTTAACATTGAGCTTACGGGTCAGCTCGCCGTTGCCCATCACTTTTAGGCCATCCCCCAAAGATTTGATCATGCCCTGTTCTTTCAGCACTTCAGGAGTTATTTCGGTTCCGTCAGCAAAAATGTTCAGCCGCTCAACATTAATCACGGTGTACTCTTTGCGGAAATGATTCGTAAATCCGCGCTTCGGCAGACGTCTTTGCAGCGGAGTCTGTCCGCCTTCAAACGCCGGCCCCTTGACACCACCTGAACGGGCCTTCTGACCTTTATGACCTTTACCGGCTGTCTTGCCAAGACCGGAGCCAATCCCCCGTCCGGTTCTCTTCGGATAATGCTTGGAACCTTCAGCGGGTTGCAGTTCATGTACTTTCACTAAAATCCACCTCCCTCTTTGCGATGGAGATTATTCGGTTACTTCTACCAGATGGCGGACTTTATCGATCATACCGCGAATAACGGGATTATCGTCATGTTCCACGGTCTGGTTCAGACGGCGCAAACCCAGAGCGACCACAGTCGCTTTTTGATCAGCAGCAAATCCTATGGCGCTGCGTTTCAGGGTGACCGAAATTTTCTTACCAGTTTTCTTTTTGCGTGGTGGCATTCTGCATTACCTCCTAGCCGAGGAGTTCGGCAACATCCTTGCCGCGCATCCGGGCGACCTCTTCCGCCTTCTTCAGGCTCTTGAGACCTGTTATGGTGGCGTTCACCATATTGATGGGATTGGCGGATCCCAATGATTTCGTAAGGATGTTTCTATATCCTGCCGCTTCCAATACGGCACGAACTGGTCCGCCGGCAATCACTCCGGTACCTTCTGCCGCTGGTTTCAAAAGGACGGCTCCGGCACCGAAGCGCCCAATTGTCTCATGCGGAATAGAAGATTTTACGATCGGAGCCTCAAACATATTCTTCTTGGCGTCTTCAACGCCTTTACGAATGGCTTCGGGCACCTCGGCGGCTTTCCCCAAACCGGCGCCTACGTTACCCTGACCGTCCCCGACCACTACGAGAGCGCTGAAACTGAAACGGCGTCCGCCTTTGACGACTTTCGCCACGCGATTAATGTGCACAACTTTCTCAATCAGTTCGGCTCCGGTCGATTCAGAACGTTTCAAGCCTTTCCCTCCTTTGCCTAAAACTCAAGGCCTGCTTCGCGAGCAGCCTCAGCCAGAGCGGAGACCCGCCCATGGTAAATGTGACCGCCGCGATCAAAAATTACTGACTTGATTCCTTGTTCCTGAGCACGTTTGGCAATGGCACTGCCAACCTCTTTGGCTGCAGCAATATTGCCGCCATGACCGCCGACTTTGCCCTTGATATCTCCGTCCAGGGTGGAAGCGGTTGCCAAGGTCGTGCCTTTTTGATCATCAATGATCTGCGCGTAAATGTGGTTGATACTTCTGAAAACAGCCAAACGGGGCCTTTCAGCAGTACCGAATACCTTTTTGCGGATACGCAGATGCCGTTTTCTGCGGCTGGCTTTGCGATCAGTACGCGTAATCATGATTGCACCTCTCTTCACCGGGAGAGTGCCCGCCTGCCCGGACCGCCCTCCCTGTATACTTTACTTTTTACCCGTCTTGCCTGCCTTACGCTTGATCTTCTCGCCTTCGTACCGCACACCTTTGCCAAGATACGGCTCTGGTGGACGCTTAGCGCGAATGTCGGAGGCCACTTGGCCAACCAGTTCTTTATCAATGCCGCGGACGGTAATACGAGTCGGAGCTGGGACATCGAACTCGATCCCCGTTGGTGGATCGAATTCCACCGGATGCGAAAACCCGAGATTTAAGACGAGCTTATTGCCCTGCTTGGCGGCGCGGTAACCGACGCCGCTGATCTCAAGGTTTTTGGAAAAACCCTTAGTCACTCCGTCTACCATATTGGCCAGCAAAGTGCGGGTTAAACCGTGCAATGACCGGCTCAATTTCTCGTCATCGGGCCTCTTGACAATCAGTTCTTCCTTGTTCTTTTCCACAATCATCAAGTCGTGAAAAGTACGGGAGAGCTCGCCTTTGGGCCCTTTAACTTTAACCAGACTGCCCTGGATGTCAACATTGACTCCGGACGGTATGGCGATTTCTTTTTTCCCGATACGTGACACTTTTTGGCACCTCGCTTTTACCAGACGTAGCAGAGCACTTCTCCGCCAATACCTTCCTGACGGGCTGCTTTATCTGACATAATCCCATGGGATGTAGACAGGACGGCGATACCCAAACCACCCAGAACTTTCGGTATCTGATGCTTTTGAGCATATATCCGCAGACCGGGACGGCTGATTCTCTTCAGACCTGTAATAACTCTTTCCCGGCCAGGTCCGTATTTTAAATACAAACGGATGATTCCCTGCTTGCCATCGTTCACTTGCTCGTAATCGTCCACATAACCCTCTTCTTTGAGAATACGGGCGAGTTCGCTCTTAATTGTCGAAGCGGGAACTTCAACCACTTTATCACGAACAATGTTAGCGTTACGAATACGGGTGAGCATATCAGCGATGGGATCGGTCATCACCATGCGACTAACCCCCTTCCAATGAGCTTACCAGCTGGCCTTGGTGACACCAGGTATTTCACCACGGTGCGCCAGGTCACGGAAGCATATACGGCACATGCCGAATTTACGAAGATATCCACGCGGACGTCCGCAAATCTTGCAGCGGTTATGGGAACGTACCTTAAATTTCGGCGGCCGCTGGGATTTCAGGATCATTGAGAGTTTCGCCAAAACAAATTCCCTCCTTTGCCTGTATGGCTCCCTATTTACGCCGCCCGGAAGGGCAACCCAAGCAGTCTCAATAATTCACGGGCCTCTTCGTCAGACTGCGCGGTCGTGACGATACAGATATCCATTCCGCGAATCTTATCGATCTTGTCGATATTGATTTCAGGGAAAATCAACTGCTCACGAATTCCAAGCGTATAATTGCCCCGCCCGTCAAATGCGCGGGTCGAGACACCCCGGAAGTCCCTGATGCGCGGTAAAGAGACGTTGAATAACTTATCCAGGAAATAATACATTCTTTCACCGCGAAGCGTTACTTTTGCTCCGATGGGAACTCCAGCGCGAAGCTTGAATGCGGCAATCGACTTTTTGGCCCGGGTAATCAAAGGCTTCTGCCCGGTAATCTGGCTTAGATCAGACACGGCTGCATCAAGTACTTTCGCGTCTCCGGTCGCTTCACCAACGCCCATGTTAACAACGACTTTCTCAATCTTCGGTACCTGCATGACGTTCTTGTAGCCGAAGCGCTCGATCATCGCCGGAACAACTTCATTAGTATACTTTTCCTTCATACGGATCACGATGCATTCCCCTCCTTCCCGGGCCTAGTCTATAGTCCGCCCGCAATGCTTACAGGCGCGTACCGGTTCATTTCCGGTAGTATCGCGGCTGATACGGGTCGGTTTGCTGCATCCCGGGCAAATTAGCATCACTTTGCTCGCGGAAAGCGGCATCGGGATGTCGATCACCCCGCCTTGGGGAGATGTTTTTGTAGGCCTGGAATGCTTTTTGGCAAGATTGAGGCCTTCAACAACAACTTTGCCATCTTTCGGCAAAACACGGAGGATCTTGCCGCGGCGGTCCCTGTCTTTGCCCGACAGGATTACCACGGTATCGCCCTTACGTAAACGCATTTTTGTCTGGGCCACCACCGACGGCCTCCTTTCAACTGTCAGTAGAACTTTCTCACAATATCTTACAGAACTTCAGGAGCCAAAGAAACAATTTTCATAAAGTCTTTTTCGCGCAACTCCCGGGCTACCGGGCCAAAAATACGGGTACCGCGCGGGTTCTTCTGGTCATTAATAATTACTGCTGCATTATCGTCGAACCGGATGTATGAGCCGTCAGGCCTGCGCACCTCTTTTTTAGTACGAACGACAACGGCATGCACTATTTCGCCTTTCTTCACTCCTGCACCGCCTGCTCCTTTACGAGCTGCTGAAGGAGGAAGGGCATCCTTTACCACGGCGATTATTAGATCCCCGATACTGGCGTAACGACGTTGGGAGCCGCCTAAAACCTTGATGCACATAACCTTTTTGGCACCAGAGTTATCCGCCACATTCAGGATGGTTTGCACCTGAATCATTTCGGCCCCTCCTTTCCCACGATCTGGACTACTTGGCTTTCTCTACAATATCTACAACCCGCCACCGCTTGTCACGGCTTAGAGGCCGGGTCTCCATAATACGGACTTTATCGCCGGTCTGGCATTCATTAGCTTCGTCGTGAGCCTTGTAACGCTCAGTCCGTCTAATGGTTTTGTTGTACAACGGATGCTGTACCAGGCGCTCGACAGCAACGACAACGGTTTTATCCATTTTATCGCTGACCACCTGGCCAATCCGTGTTTTGCGAAGACTGCGCTCAGTCACTTGTAATAACCTCCTCCCCGTCGAAATCATGAGTCTTATAGACCCAGTTGACGCTCGCGGATTACTGTTTTTACCAACGCGATGCCCCGACGTACATCTTTCATCCTCATTGGGTTATCCAACTGGCCAGTAGCGAGTTGGAACCGGAGGTTAAAATACTCTTCTTTGAGATCGGCGAGCTTTTCATTTAGTTCAAATCCGGTCAAATCACGGATGTCTTTGACTTTAACCTTCATTAAGCTCACCCGCTTCCTCGCGTTTTACAAACTTGGTTTTAATAGGAAACTTGTGTGCCGCCAGCCGGCAGGCTTCACGTGCCAAGTCCTCAGGAACTCCCCCGATTTCAAAGAGAATTCTTCCGGGTTTGACAACGGCAACCCAATGCTCAGGAGCGCCTTTACCGGAACCCATACGGGTTTCAGCCGGTTTGGCTGTGACGGACTTATCAGGGAAAATCTTAATCCAGACTTTCCCGCCGCGCTTGAGATAACGGGTCAGAGCGATACGGGCAGCCTCGATTTGAACGTTGGTAATCCAGCCGGGTTCAAGGGCCTTCAGGCCATACTCTCCGAGTATCAGACTGGAACCGCGGATCGCCTTCCCCTTCATGCGGCCACGCATTACTTTGCGGTATTTAACTCTTTTGGGGACTAACATAACTTACTCGCCTCCTTGGGCACGGACGGCGGCTTTTTTCTCCGGCAGGACTTCGCCTTTATAGATCCATACCTTTACGCCGATCTTGCCGTAAGTTGTGTCCGCCTCGGCGAAGCCGTAATCAATGTTTGCCCTCAAAGTATGCAAAGGTACTTTTCCTTCGGTATACCTTTCCGTACGGGCAATTTCAGCACCACCCAAACGTCCGCTGACAATAATCTTGACGCCCTGGGCACCAAGACGCATAGTCCGGCCGATGGACTGTTTCATAGCTCTGCGGAATGAAATGCGCCGTTTCAGTTGAAAAGCAATGTTTTCCGCAACTAGCTGGGCATTGGTTTCCGGCTGCTTAATTTCGGCAATATTAATATTAACCTGTCTTCCGGTGCGTTGCTCAAGGTCTTTACGCAGTACTTCTACTTCGGCACCACCACGTCCGATTACCATACCAGGGCGGGCAGTGTGAATGGTGACCTTCAGCTGGTTGGCCTTGCGCTCAGTCTCTACTTTTGCAACGCTGGCGCTGGCCAACTTCTTTAACAGATATTTACGGATTGCAATATCTTCGTGAAGCAAAGTGACATAGTCTTTCTCCGCAAACCACTTTGCATCCCAATCCCGAATAACACCGATCCTAAATCCAATTGGATGAACCTTTTGACCCACGCGTTATCCCTCCTATCGTTGTTTGAGGACAACCGTAATGTGGCTGGTCCGCTTACGAATCATAGCCGCTCGACCCTGCGCTCTCGGCATGAACCGTTTCAAGGTCGGACCTTGATCGACAAACGCCTGGGCAACATACAGGGCGTCGCGGTTCATCTGATGGTTGGTCTCGGCATTGGCGGCCGCCGACTTTACGACCTTAGAAATAACTGATGCGGCGGCTTTCGGGGCAAAATCCAAAGTACTGATTGCCTCCGCCAGGCTCTTACCACGAATTAAATCGATGACCTGTCTAACTTTACGCGGGGCAATTCTTACAAAGCGCGCTGACGCTTTGGATTCCATGCCTATACCTCCCCTCTCTCCCCTTTCAGGGAGGGCTGATTGCCTTATTTCAAGGCTGTTGACTTTTCAGTACGCCCACCATGACCGCGATAAGTGCGTGTGGGGGCAAATTCGCCGAGCTTTTGTCCGACCATTTCCTCAGAAATGTAAACCGGAACATGTTTTCGTCCATCGTGAACAGCCAAGGTATGCCCCACCATATCGGGAGTTACCATCGAGGCGCGCGACCATGTTTTAATGACGCGTTTCTCGCCTTTTGTGTTCATCGCTTCGACTTTTTTCAAAAGGCTCTCATGAACATAAGGGCCCTTTTTAACTGACCGTGACATTGCCGTTCCTCCTTCGTACCGCTTACCGGTTGCGCCGCTTAACGATCAAACGGTCGGACGGCTTGCGTTTCCGTGTCGGATGTCCAAGTGCTGGTTTACCCCACGGAGTTGACGGTGAACGACCAATGGGTGAGCGTCCTTCGCCGCCGCCATGCGGGTGATCAACCGGATTCATAACTACGCCGCGGTTATGCGGTTTGCGACCCAACCAGCGTTGACGACCGGCTTTCCCGATGCGAACATTTTCAACGTCCTCGTTACCGACCTGGCCGATTGTTGCCATGCATTCCAGTCTGACCAGACGCATTTCCCCGCTGGGTAGCCGCAAGTTGGCATAATCGCCTTCTTTGGCCATTAACTGGGCCCCGACACCGGCCGACCGCACGATTTGGCCTCCGCACCCCGCGCGCAACTCAATGTTGTGAATAATAGTACCGAGCGGGATATTCGCCAGTGGCAATGCATTACCCGGCTTGATATCGGCATCCGGACCGGCCTGAATCACTTGACCCACTTCGAGTCCGTTCGGAGCAAGAATGTAACGTTTTTCTCCGTCTAAATAATGCAGCAACGCAATGCGTGCCGAACGGTTCGGGTCATACTCAATGGCGGCTACTTTCGCAGGCACGCCAATCTTGTTACGCTTAAAATCAATCACACGGTACATCCGCTTGTGCCCGCCTCCGCGGAAGCGGCTTGTGATCCGTCCGTGCACATTGCGCCCACCGGACTTTTTAAGCGGCTCCAACAGCGACTTTTCCGGTACGCTTTTCGTTACTTCCGAAAATTCGGAGACTGTCATGAAGCGGCGTGCCGGCGAAGTCGGTTTGTATTTACGAACAGCCACGCTATTGACCTCCTTTACACCGGACTGTCAGCCCGTTCTTATACACCTTCGAAAAACTCGATGCGGCTTCCCGGTGCCAAAGTCACGACGGCTTTTTTCCAATCCGGCCGCTGGCCGCGGAAACGACCCATGCGGGCAAATTTGCCTTCAACCCTCATCGTGTTAACCGCCAGCACCTTGACTTTAAATATTTTCTCAATGGCATCCTTGATTTGGGTTTTGTTCGCTTTGAGATCCACCATAAAGGAATACTTGTTCTCTCCGATTAGATCATTGGTCTTTTCTGTGACCAACGGTTTGCGGATAATATCCCTCGCATCCATTAAGCGAACACCTCCCCGACCATCTTGGCAGCATCCGCTGTCAAAACGAGATTCTTGTGCCGCAGCACATCATACACATTCAGGGCTGTTGGAATCATGGGTTTGATGCCGGGAATATTGCGCGCAGACTTTTTGGTATTCGCATCTTCCGCGGCCAGTACCACGATGGCCGAACGATCCACGTTCATTTTTCCCAACAGCGCAGCCATCTCTTTCGTCTTTGGCTCCTCGAAATGCAAGCCTTCGACAATCAAAACCTCGCCGTCGCGCACTTTGGCTGAAAGAGCAGACTTAATGGCGACCCGGCGGGCCTTTTTCGGCAAATCATACCTGTAATCCCGAGGTTGCGGACCAAAGGTAATTCCGCCTTTAGTCCAAATCGGCGACCGGCTGCTTCCATGACGAGCACGGCCAGTGCCCTTTTGTCTCCAAGGTTTACGGCCTCCGCCGGAAACCATTGCTCTGGTCTTGGTGGCTACGGTCCCCTGACGCATACCAGCTAATTGCATGGTAACTGCTTGATGCAGCAGGGCTTCGTTTACGTCTGCTCCGAACACCGCGTCGTCGAGGTCGAAGTCACCGACCAGTTCTCCCTGGGCGCTATACAAAGGTACTTTAGGCATTTGACATCCTCCCTTCGCGACCGGTTACTTGGCTTGTTTGACCCTTTTTGTGGTCCGTTTGACAAGAACCATTCCGCCGCGACTTCCGGGAACTGAACCCTTAATTAAAAGAAGATTGCGTTCGGCGTCCACGCGCACTACCTCCAGACCCCTGGTTGTCACGCGTTCCATTCCCAGATGGCCGGGAAGACGGCGACCTTTGAAAACTCTGGCGGGGTCGGTTCCGCTTAAAGAACCTGGACGGCGGTGATACATTGAACCATGGCTCATTGCCGCTCGATTGAAATTGTGCCGTTTGATGGCACCGGCGAAACCTTTTCCTTTGGAAGTACCAACGACATCGACAATTTCGCCTTCTTTGAACATGTCTGCCTTGATTTCCTGTCCAACGGTGAGGTTTTCGCCTTCTTCCAAGGCAAACTCTCTCAGGTAACTAACCGGCTTGGCATTTGCCTTCGCAAAATGCCCGAGCAACGGTTTGTTGGTCCTATTTTCTCTCTTCTCTCCAAAACCGAGCTGCACAGACGTATATCCGTCTCTTTCCAGTGTCTTGGTTTGCATAACAGTGCAAGGACCAGCCTCGACTACTGTCACTGGAACAGCCCGGCCTTCGGGGGTAAAAATCTGTGTCATACCGACTTTTCGCCCCAAAATGCCTACTGGCATATTGGCACCTCCTCGGATGTCCGACAGGCGAACATAAGAGTCATTTTACAACTTGATCTCGATATCCACGCCCGCCGGCAAATCTAAACGCATCAAAGCATCTACAGTTTTCGGAGTCGGCTCGAGAATATCGATGAGTCGCTTGTGAGTACGCATCTCAAACTGTTCACGAATATCTTTTTCCACGTGCGGGGCACGTAATACCGTGAAAATATTCTTGACTGTCGGCAGCGGAATCGGTCCTGATACCAATGCACCGGTTCTCTTTGCCGTCTCGACGATCTTCTCCGCCGACTGGTCCAGAATTTTATGATCGAAGGCCTTCAGCCGGATCCTTATTTTCTGGCTGGCCACATCCGGTCCCTCCTTCGTCCCTCCGGGTATTGGGGGCAATTCGCATTACTGCGGGCGGCCGGTTCCCCCAGCCGCCTGCGGAAAAATGATTACTCAATCACTTTGGTAACAACGCCGGCGCCGACTGTGCGTCCGCCCTCACGGATTGCAAAGCGTAGGCCTTCTTCCATAGCGATCGGGGTAATGAGTTCGATGTACATCTTAATGTTGTCGCCAGGCATAACCATCTCTACGCCTTCCGGAAGCTTCGCCACACCGGTAACGTCGGTGGTGCGGAAATAGAACT
>DHDG01000061.1:0-2442 GCA_002399265.1 Firmicutes bacterium UBA4882
TTATTGAAAATGATATTTTGCTGCAGGGTGACCTTAGCATTGTGAATAACACTAAGCTTTATGTCCTTCCCGGAGTAGATATCGTCTTTGGAACAGAGGATGTGGCTTCGCTCTATGTCATTCAAGGGCTATTCGTCACCAAGGGCACACAGGCCAATCCGATTTCTGTTTCCAGCTTTGACTCCGGATATGAGCTCCGTATTATTGCAGCTGCAGCAGGTAGTAGCTTGGAATATACCGAATTCCAGCAATTGACTGGTACGGACACAACTAAAGCTGTATGCGTCGGTTCGTGTTCACCAACTTTTAGTCATTGCCGCTTCATTAGCGACGGCAAGACAATTGAATTTGCCAGTTCAGGCGCTAATGTTGTCAACTGCTACTTCAGCGGTTTATCACTGGGTTTCGAGCAGTCTGTAGAATCCACACTCAATATAGAGTCTAATATCTTTCTCAACAGCCAAAACGCCATTCTATTTAGTAACTTCGCCACAGGTAGTGCTGCTCCGGTGGTTGGGATGATCCACAATAACATCTTTGAGTGCAATGGGATCGGGAACACTCATTACTCTCATGCCGATCTGAGTATTCTGGCGTGGACTGATTTGGCCTTCACATTTCCCTTGGCTGGCAACTACTTTTTCCGCACCGACAACTATAATGCCGCTATTACCAATCAAAGTGGTTTTATCGTATACTACGATACGAAATCTCCTAACCAAACCTTCAACTTTGCAAATTTGCTAACCACCCGTCCGACCGGCGCTGGCCCGGGTTGGGGCGCGCTGCCGTTCTAGGATTGGACGCTTATCCGTTACCCTAATTAAAACCTTACTAGTAACAAATAACAAAAGGCCGTAACCTTCACTCGAGGTTGCGGCCTTTCGCGATCCTATCCGTTGGCAATGATCCATTGGGGACTGTCCCCAACGGATCGCCTCCCCAACGGATCGCTCAACAGATCAATAGTAGTATTGGAGAAAAATTTATTCTATAATAAGATCACACCTTTATTATGAAAGGAGTTTTGACCGGGAGAATATCACGACGGCATTCTCAATCTCTGAGGTCTTAAGTAAGCGAGTTCAGAGCAAAATTCCAACACTAGTATTGGGGAGTTGTTAGTTTGAAGCGAATTGTACTTTTGTTTTTGACTTCATTAATGTTATTTGCAATCATTGGGTGCAAAGAGCCAACAATTGCTTTGTCAAGCAGCGGCACAAAAGGGGCCATCACTCTCTCGTGGGAAATAAGCGACGCCGATAAAGTAACATCCTACTACATTTACCGGGGTACCAACCCGACCAGCCTCTCCAAAATAGCAACGGTCGCGGCATCGGGCAATACATACAAAGATTCTGCTGTTGCAGACGGCATCCTCTATTACTACCATGTTACTGCCTTTGGAAAGAAAGAATCGCCACCTTCCAATCAGATTTTCAACATGCACGGCACGCGCTTAACCGCCACTGATACTAGCGCCAATTTCACGGCAATTGTCGCTGACAGTCCTTATGTTATTGAAAACAGTGTATCATTCGCAGGTGACCTTGACATTTTGGAAGACACACAGCTCTACGTATTACCTGGGGCAAGGGTTGTTTTCTCAGCGACCGAAGCAGCCTCAATCTATGTCAGCCAGGGTGTCTTTGCCACCAAAGGCCTCCAGGCCAACCCCATTTACTTCTCGAGTACAGGTGGCGGATATGAACTACGTATGATTACGGCCGCAGAAGGCTCGGGCTTTGACTATACTGAATTTAAGGATTTGTCAGGCGCGGTTGACAAGCAATCTGTGATGTTCAGCTCATGTTCACCAACCTTGAGTCATTGTCGCTTCATAAGTAATGCTGACGTTACAGTGACTTCACTGACTAATTCCGGGGCTAATATCACCAATTGCTATTTTGACGGCCTAAGTTTGGACATCGTACAATCGGTAACTTCTACACTGAATATCGAATCCAATATATTTGTCAACACTCAATACGCTCTTCTGTTCAACGGCTTTGAGGACAGTGCTCCGGCAGCCGGAATGATCCATAATAACGCCTTTGAATGTAATGGTACATCGGTTAGCAACTATTATTCCGCCGATCTGACCATTCTGGGGGGAACGAATGTGGCCCGCGAATTTCTCTTAGGCGGCAACTACTTTTTCCGCTCCAACAACTACAATACCGCTTTGACAAATCAGAGTGATTTTCTTGTATATTACGGTAGCATTTACCCCAACCAAACCTTCAACTTCGATAATTTGCTGGCCGCCCGCCCGACCGGCATCGGCCCGGGTTGGGGTACGCTCCCGTTCTAGATTTTCGCGCTTCGCGCATATCGCGCATATCGCGCATGCCGCTCATACTCTAGTTATTTCGAACCCAAATCTCTCGTCCCACACATCATAAAAGGCCACAGCCTGCTACACCAAGGCTGTGGCCTTCC
>DHDG01000061.1:2594-6139 GCA_002399265.1 Firmicutes bacterium UBA4882
CAAATAAAGGGGGCTCTTAACGTGCGTATAGGAATTTTCGTGCATTCTCAAACTGGCAATACTTATGGCGTCGCCCTCAAGCTGAAAGAGCAGCTCACGGCCAACGGTCACACTGTCGACTTGGAAAGGCTCAATATTCCCGACGCTGTGCAACCAGGCACCGCAGTTACATTCGCCGCTCTCCCTGACTTCCAGAAATATGACGCCCTGGTCTTTGGTGCCCCAGTACAGGGCTTCTCGCTCTCACCTGGCATGACAAGCTTCCTGCAACAGGTCGGCCCAATCGAAGGCAAGAAAACTGTCTGCCTGATGACGCAGCACTTCCCCTATCCCTGGATGGGCGGAAACCGCGCCATCGGTCAGATGAAAACCTTATGCGAATCAAAAGGCGCTACACCTTGTGCTACAGCAATCGTTAACTGGAAAAACAAGCGCCGCGAGCAACAGATCGCCAATGGCATCGCCCGCATTTGCGCGTCACTCTGACTAAGGTTTCCGGAGAATTAGCATGCGTATTGATCGAATGCTCGGCATCACCATTATCCTGCTCGGCAGAGAGAAAGTGACTGCCCGCGAACTGGCGCAGCGTTTTGAAGTATCGGTGCGCACTATCTATCGCGATCTCGACGCCATTCAACAGGCTGGAATCCCTGTTGTTTGCCTTTCGGGCAGTGGCGGCGGTTATTCGCTGATGGAAAATTATACAGTCGATAGACGCCTACTGAACTTTAAAGACATGGCAGCAATTCTCTCGGCCCTGCGCGGAGTGCGGAATATAGCCTCGACTCTTGACGGCAGCCCAGGCCTCCTGGAATCCACCTTCGAAAAAATCAGCAGTCTGGTGCCGCAGGATAAGGCGCAGGAAATGGAGCAACACCTTGAGCGACTTGTGATCGATTACTTACCATGGGATACGTCACCCAAGCAAACGGCGCAATTCAGAATGATCAGCCAGTCGATCGCGAATAATGAGTTGCTGACGCTTACTTATCGTAACCTGCGCGGCACTACGAACACACGCGTCATCGAACCAATGACCCTGCTTTTCAAAGGATACACCTGGTATTTGTTTGCTTACTGCCGCATGCAGAATGACTTCCGCATCTTCCGGCTTTCTCGCATTCTAAAGCTGGAAGCTACCGGTCAGCCATTCCAGCGCCGGGAGGGCTCTTACCGTTCCATTTGGGACTCGTATCAACCGGCCTCCCCACCCGTAAAGCTAGTGCTGGCTTTTGCACCGGAAGCCAGGAGCAGAGCCGAAGAGTATTTTGGTGTCGATGAACTGTCAGATTACAGCGACGGCAGGCTCCTGGCTCAGGTAAGCTGGCCTGAAGACGAATGGGTCTACACCTTTTTGCTTAGTTTTGGCGAACATATTGAGGTTCTTGAGCCGCCCCACATCCGCAAACTGCTGTGCGATAAAGCAGCCCAAATCTATAACGTTCATAAAAACAAATAACAATACTGACATAAAGGTGTCACAGTCCTGAATTATACTGAAGACAAACAATCAGAAGGGGGTCTTCAGTATGTCAACACATTGCCACTCATGTGGTATGCCGCTCAACCAAAGCAACGCCCGGGGAAAGTATTGTCAGTATTGCACTGACGAGAAAGGAAACCTACTACCGCGCGAAGCCATTAAAGCCGGGCTTGCCGACTGGCTCAAAGAGTTTTCCCCCAGTGACGGCAAAACCAACTTCGAAAGGCGCGCCGAATATTACATGAAATCCATGCCGGCCTGGGCTGATGCCGATTAGACCCCGCGCAAGTTTATCGGCCTGAACTTGGCGTGGTTCCTGCAAAGGAGCAGTGCGATGGAAAAAATCCGTATTTATGAAATTCCTGGCTGCAAAATGGTATCTTCTCTGCTCGCGCATACTTAGGCAATATCTCAACGCCACCATCCGCTGCCAAAGCGATGGGATATGAGCAGATGGATTATTACGTGCCAATTAAAATTGCACCGCCGCAAAGTTGAAATCGTGGTAATAATCGTGGCTATAGTCGCGGCAATAACAATTGCAAAACTGGGGCTGCCTTGATAGTAAAGGCAGTCCCAGTTCTAAGGGCATCCAAGTTCAAAGCAAACCTGGCCCGGCTACAGCCCCAGCCTTTAAGCTTTCCTCTGCGGCAAAATTTCAAGCCAATAGCCATCCGGATCATTGATAAAATATAGTCCGCGCTCGATGTTCTCGTAACAGATGCAGCCCATTTTGCTGTGCAGGGCGTGTGCGCCCGGAAAATCATCGGTACGAAACGCGATATGCGACTCATTATCTCCCAGATCATATGGCTCTTTGCGATCCCGCAACCACGTAAGCTCAATACTGAATTGCCTCGCCTCATCCGCCACAAAAACCAGAACGAATGAACCGTCCGGTGCATCGATCCGGCGGACCTCCTCCAAACCCAGCGCCTCTTTATAAAAGGCGATACTCTTTGCGAGATCTAAGACGTTAATATTGCAGTGCTCAATGCGAAATTTCATGACTGCGCCTCCTTCCTCTTCCAAAGCGAACGATTGCCTTAACAAGTGACTTAAGACCATCCTTATTGACAATATCTTTGTTCAATAAATGTACAATCATTCCTTCACAAAGATGGATCTGTTACGGAAACAAATATCAGCAATCAATCAAATCAGTCACGCTATAATACTCTGGGTCTATGGTTCTTAGCAGTTCTGGCGTTTCACCTTCGGTATACAGATAAAGCCGATGCAATGCCCGGGTACAAACCGTATAGAGCGTTCTTCTTTCTCCGACGTGATAGCATCCCACCTCCGGAACAATAACGGCGTCAAACTCCATTCCACTGGCCAAATATACAGGCATCACCAACAACGGCGCTTTAATACTCCTGTCATCATTCAGCACCAACTGCGCTGAAGCCGACTGCCCGCCATCCAGAACCGACTGCCCGCCACCCATATCTTTACCTGCCTCCGCGAGACCTGCACCAATCGACTGATAGATTCCGCGGCATGTATCCGCCTTCCGGCACAAGACTGCCACAAAACCAAACCCCTCGCCAAACAGATCCAAAATCCTTCTTGTCAGCAGCCGTCCCATCACGCCGGTTTCCCCTTTTTTGGTGGTGACCCTGACCAACAGCGGCAGGATTCCTCTGCGCTCAATGCTGCTACCTGTTTCAGGCGGATCTGCCAATGCCCCGGAAAAGCGGGCAATCTCCCAAGTAGAACGATATCTTTTAGTCAGTTCGATATGCGCACTTTGGCGCGGTGCAAAGGCCTCTGCGGTTCGTGTCGGGCCGCCATCGCGATCAGCTACCGGCGGCCGCTGTAGCAATCCGGCCCCGATTTCCTGACGCGGATCCCCAAGCATTGTCAGGCTGGCTTGCGGAAATTCCACAGCGAGTGCCCGCAACTGCATCCACGTGTAATTCTGTGCTTCATCAATAATGAGGTGCCGGACATGACGCACATCCGGAACCCCCTGCAAGGCGTTTTTCAGATACAATAATGCCGGCAGGTCCTCATAAAAAACTTTGCCATTGCTGACATTTTTGGCAGTCAAGAGGCG
>DHDG01000061.1:6304-7288 GCA_002399265.1 Firmicutes bacterium UBA4882
CTCTTCCTGAACCCCTTCCCCCTCTCCCTCCACCGGGAGCAATCTATCAAACAGTTCTTTATTAGCGAAGAGTTCAGTGTAGAGAGCCAGCAAATCGTAGGACGCCCAAATGCTTAGTTCTTCTCTCAACTGCTTCAGATCTTGTGATAACTGCTGTCGCACACCCTCGGAAAGAATCTCAGCGCCCGTAGATTCCTGTCGCCTTAGTTCCCGGATTTCAGCTGCGGCCTTTCTAATAATGGGACTGATCAGGATCATGATGCGGATCCGCGCTTTCTCAATTCGAACCAGTAAAGGCAGACACGCAAAATCTTCGTGAATAAGCCTACTGATCTGCCTGGCGCTGATGATCTTTTCACCACGAAAATAAACGTCCACCCAAGGCTGCCAGCTGCAATGCAGATAATCAAGATAATTAGTGAGCAATGTTTCAAATTGTTGCCCAGACTTATAATGAATCGAGGCCCTCCTCCTGCGGAGTACATGCTCAGATATAGGATCAGTCAGGCGATCGCTCTCCGCCATCATACATTCCTGTTGTTCAAAAAGTGTTTCAGCGGCATCTTCCGCCAACGACGTCCGACGGCAAGCATAGTCATAAAATGTCGTTTGACGGATGTTTTCTTCACCCAGTTCGGGGAGGACGCCGGAAGTATATTCGGTCAAAAGATAGGTCGGCAGAAAGGCCACGATCTGATGTGCCTTTAGCTCTGCGCGGTGGTGGTATAACAAATAGGCCGCACGTTGGAGTGCGACTGAAGTTTTGCCGCTGCCGGCGGCTCCTTGAACGACAAGGATATCATGCTTGTCATCCCTGATAGCAGCATTTTGCTCACGCTGTATGCTCGCCACAATGGCGTGCATTTTCTGCCCGGCATTTTGAGCGAGGACATCTTGCAGAAAACGGTCCGCAATATGAAGATTGCTATCGAACATGCCTTTCAGCAGGCCGTTCTTAATGACAAATTGCCTTTTTAAGGTTAA
>DHDG01000061.1:7472-13642 GCA_002399265.1 Firmicutes bacterium UBA4882
TACATACTGCAAACCGGCGCCCGCCAATCGCATACTAAAAAACTGCCACTATCAGGGTCGGTCAGAGAATAAAGTCCGACATAGAAAACCTCCCCCAGCGCGCAGCCGTGCTCCCGAAAATCAAACCGTCCGAAAAAGGGGGCCGCTGCCATTAGACGCAGGCGGTTAACCTTTTTTTGCACCAGATCGTATTCCTGCTCGCGCCGGTGCGTATCTCGAATTTGGAACATCAGTTCCGCCCAATCATCATCCAAACCAACCCGATGGGTGGCATTTTCAAACATCCATTGGCGCTCCAGGGTTGCGTCTGTCAGTCGATCCTGCGCCTTACTTTCGGCAATCGCGATCTGCTCCAGAACTATCCGGACAACTCTCCCAAGGTACTCCGATTCCACTTGCCAGATAGCACTCTTGTTATCCAAGAACCCACTTCCTTCCTGATTGAAAAAGGATTTCGGCATAGCGCTTGACACTTTGATGATTATGTGCTATAGTGTATATAGGGATGTTGTGTGCGTTTTGGGCGCACAGACAGTTATTTTCATGTTACCCCTTTCATCTGCAAATGTCAAGATTATCTCTTGTTGAAGCCGCTCTTAAATAGACGGCCTTTTTATTTTGTGGTTTCTCCAAATAACTGACGAAATAACCTGATTAATCCGGTCTTAACAGCAAATAGACAGGCCGCGCACACACTTGATCGCAACTGATAATTTATACATACTGCTCTTATAGGTATTGGCAGGTACGGCCAACAGAAAGGGACGATGTTTTTTGACAGTTAAGATTGTTACCGACAGCACTTCCTATCTTCCCCAGAATCTCAGACGCGAGTTGGATGTTGATGTCATTTCATTAAATGTGCATCTGGGTAATGAATCCTTTCGAGAAGTTGAGATCGACAATCATGTCTTCTATCAGAAAATGGCTGCCTGCAAACAATTCCCTACCACTTCGCAGCCTGCGGTGCAGGAATTTGTCGCGGTTTTCGAACGTCACGTCCAAGCTGATGACCCGGTCGTCGCGATCTTCCTGTCTTCCAAGATGAGTGGCACCTTCTCCACCGCCTCGCTTGCCAGACAGATGTTGCTCGAGCGCTACCCGCAGGCGGAGATCGAGATTATCGACTCTAAGTCCAATTCGATGGAGATGGGCCTGGCCGTCCTGAACGCCGCCCGTGCCGCTAAAGCAGGAAAGACCTTCGCAGAAGTCAAGGCCGCCGCCGAACATACGATTGCCAGAAGTCGTTTTCTTTTTGTGCCGGAAAAGTTGGATTACCTTAAAAAGGGTGGCCGCCTTTCGAGTGCCGCAGCCCTAATCGGTTCAGTGCTACAGATTAAGCCGGTGCTTACCGTCATCGACGGTGCCGCTGAGGTCTTCAGCAAAGTCCGGTCCGCCGAAAAGGCTTTGGATCTGATCCTAAGCACTTTCCTGGCCGACGTTAAGGAAAAGGGCTTTGGGGAAGCTGTCGTGCACCACATTAATAACGAACTGGAAGGCTACCGCCTGGCCGCCAGAATTGAAAAGGAACTCCACGTCATACCGGCCATTATTCCAATCGGCCCGATTATTGGCTGTCACGTCGGGCCCGGTGCTCTTGGCATCGCCTATTATACCAAAGACGCCAGCGAACGCGGCGCGGCCAGCGATGTTTCGGCAGCCAAAGCCTTAGCCGGGGCTGCCCTTTGATCTAATTCACGCACTAAAGAGCTCATCTTATAGCGCTATAGGATGGGCTTTTCCTTTTATGCCGATGCAATGGCAGGTATAGCAGCCTTAACAAAGAAATCTTAAATTAATATTTTGGGAAAAACACCGAACGGGAGTGGAGAATCCGAATGGTAAACGAGAGCATTGTTCTGGACTACTATGTCGATCTGATCGCCGCCGACCAGATCGAATTTCTGACAGGCAGAACGAAAAGCAAGGCCGCTATCATCAGCTGCATCAATGAGATGAAAAAGGCCGAAAGCATTCATAACAAGATTGAAGTCTCCAAAAACCTTTGGAAAATACTGTTTGAGAACGCCATGAGTTTTATTGACAAAGACAAGCAAGGTTATGATGATCTCTTCGCCTATTTTGATGAATTTGTGGAGTTTGAGGAGCTAATCTTTGCCTCTGACTCCTTTTACCGCGACCACACGATCCACAGCCTTTGGGTTTACTTCCTGGGAGAATACTTATATCGCAATGGGGAGTTTAGCTTTTTCTTTAAGGACATGATGGCCGGTTACAAAGAAGCCGGCCGGTTCATTAAGCAGTTTATCGATGCCGATTTTTTCAGCAAGGAAGGTTATATGGCTGGCATTGTCGATTCCTTTGAACAATTGGATCAGTGCCAGGGTGCGATCCGATGCGTCGTCGCTTTGTCCCATGATCTCGGCTATCCCCTCAAAAAAATCCAAAAAGTCAACAAATCCATTTCGAAAATCCTCCCCCATTTTGCCATTAGTAATTTTGAGGAGTTTAAATTCACCTATAATACGAGCCAACTGCCATTCATCGAAAAGTTTCTGGAGTTCATCAGCCTCGATTTTGTCGTATATTTTTTTGATCGTCACTCCAAAAAGTGCGCTCAAATTATTGAGCGGATCTTTTCTTATAATGCAGAACCTGATGGCGCTGGACTCATGATCAATAAAGAGGAACTGGAGAAGCTTTCGGAAGATGAGCTGGATATGCTGGAGGCAGCCATCGCTCCGCGCGTCAGCATTTTAAAGAAAATGTCCAACTATCTCAGGTACTCCGATGACTTTGAACAACAACAGCATGGCATCCTCAGTTCCTTTCTGATCACCAAGAAGCTGTGGTTTTTTAAGAACATCCCCTTTGCTTATGAAAAAGCAGAAGAAGTGAATCGCCAACACGTTGATCTTCATAAGGTCTTTGCGGGAACGACCATCTTGTCAGCTATTGCCGATCATACCAGCGATGGATTCCGCATTAAGGCGATGAATAATTCCTCCGCATTATTGGCTGTAGTGGATGAGCTGGAGGAGTTTTCGCGGATCTCCCGGGCTAACCAGAACAGACAGTATATCAACCAGTTTTGCCGCACTGATTTATATAACAACGACAATTGGTTATGTATCGATTTTATTTTCGACAATCCGGAGATTACCAACCTGAACCCGGAGAAGGCTTTTAGGGGGCGGTGCAAACGGTTCTTGAGTCTCTTTGACATTCCCGAGCTGGATGAATCCATCAAAATCCGTTTGCGCTGCCTTAGTCAGTTACCAGACAATCATGGCGAATATGTGCTGGAGATCAGCAAAAACCACGCCAACATTGTTGTTAATGGTGTTGAGCAAGACATCCCCCAATACTTGCAGTCCCGGCATTTTTACGCCAAAGACGAGTTGGGCGAAAACTCCGCTCGGCGACAGTGATAGTCCGATTTTAGTTACTGCTTGGTATAATACTCCTTTGCCAGGATTATCAAACCGATAGCCGCCAGCACTAACCCGATAACAAATGGTGTGCCTAGAAATAAACTCTGTACTACTTCATTTCCGTATTGCCTGGCGCCAAAGATCGCAAACCATAATTTTGACCCAGACCATGCGGTAATATGCGGAGCATAAATAGCTGCGGCAATGATCATAGATAGAGAAGTAATAATTCCCGTAAACACAACTATTCCACCAATGAACACTCTTTTCATCAATTGACCCCCCGCCCTTAATTTTTATGCTGCTGTGTCACTTCGCCACATCAGCATAGCAGCCGGCCTGATCTGCGGTTCGATATGGCAAATGGAGTGAAGTGAATTTTCGCTTTTAGAATTTATTTTTTCTGGCAACAAGCCTCTTACTTAGTCGCCACAAAGCGAAATCCGTATTGAGAGGTCCCCCAAACAGGGCTTGCCCAATTTTCATAACTTACCATTAGAAAATAGGTGCCAGTCTTGGAAAAACAATCGCCGCCCCGCAGAACCCGATATTTATCACTTCCAGGATGTATCTCAAAACAGAATTCACTCAAATTACCGCTCATGTCGTAGAGCCCAAGATGATTTGGCTGCCTGGTGGCAACAGGATGGGTCGAAGCCCCGCTATTATCAGCATACCAAACATAATCTCCAATTCTGGTACTGCTCACGTCTGGGTAACAGTTGCCAGAAGTGTCGCCACTGGCATGATTATACGGTAGCCATTCGATCCCATCGATATAGCGCGCCGCCATTTCCCATTCCTTACTGATCGGGAGACGGAAACCTTTCGCTCCGGTAGCCATGATTGCCTGATCGCAGGCTACGCTATTTTCATCTCGGGAATCTCGGATTACTTGGCCGCCGTAGGTATAAACACAAGCCAAAGCTTTGCTATTGGTGGCGTTATAATACTCGGTTAATGCATTACACCAAACGATCGCATCCCGCCAACTGATGTAAAAAGCCGGCTTCAGTTTTTGTTCTTCTATCGGCGGTTCTATTAGATACTCACTCTGGAAAAAATACCGTTGGGCACCGCGCACCGGATCATTTGCCCAAGTACGGACGGTGTGCCATAACTCGCAAGTAACCTCGGTCTCGGCAATCCAGAAATCAATATCTACGTCTTCAGTTTCTTCGAACATTCCATACGGAAAATTCGAGCACGCGGGAGCTAAGCGCATTTCGAAGCTCACCCCACCAACCCCACAGGATTGCTGCTCAATAGGTCGCGGAGTTGAATAATGAAATGTGGCAATATTGCTGCCGATCATCTCTGCTTTTGCCGCGATCGCTTTCAGAGTCAAGCCCCCATCCGGCACTGTGGGTTTGGCACTGGCATTATAAACCGTGCTGGCGCTGGTGGGAGTGGAACCGTCTACTGTATAATAAATCGTCGCACCGTCCGTCGTTACGCTTAAGGTGATTTTCGAACCAGCTGCAACCATTCCACCCACTGGAACGGCTGTCGGACTTGCCACCTGATTCGGCAACAGTTCCGCAAAGGTGGCAATAATCTTTTTATGGCCGTTCATTTTGATCTTCCAGTGATCGTAGTCAGCAGCCAAATCGGCTTTGTTATCCCCGTCCCAGTCAGTAAACTCATATCCGTCATTGGCAACTGGACGAAGGATTACATTGGTGCCGCTTTTGTATTTTCCACCTGCCGGGTCCAGCATCACACTTCCAGCGCCTTGCGGAGCAACAGTCACAACCAAGGTATACTCCGTTCCAGATCCTCCGGGCCCGTCGGGGCCGCCAGCGCCACCGCAACCGGAGAAAATGACTGCAATCAAACAAACACATAGCATTAAGAATAAACAGATCGGAAAACGCTTTCTCATCTTGGTACCTCCTTCATCATGCCAGGCTAGCGTTCCATTCTGGCGGCTACGCTGGCAACACCCTGATTAATTCTAAGGCTTCTTAGCCTTCCAGATATATCTCCATTCTTTGAGAGTCAATCTACCCTCTTGAGAGTGCTCAGATACCAAGCGGTCAAGCTCTTTTCTATGCGCTTCTGACGTATAATCGGGATTGCCATGCGAAGCAGAAAGATACTTCGCAAATTCCCCTGCATCTGGAAAAACTATCATTGCATCATTAAACTCTTCTATTTCAACATCTACAAACCCATTCTGCTCAAGCCGTTCTAAGACTTTATTCTTCTCGGCTGAATGAATACCGAAAATCGTTCCCCCAGAACGTAATATCCTGCTATGATTAAGTATTGATGTTGGACCACGCCTGGTATAGACAAAGTCAAAATGACCATCCTCAAAAGGAAGCTCACTTCTTGTTGTTCCATAAGCAAATTGGACATTTTCCGCTTGATACTGTGACTTGAGTGCGTCGGCTATCTTGAGAAGTTCGACAGAATTGTCAAAGCCAATTATCCTGGTAGCATACCTAGCCATCTTTACAGTGAATTCTCCATCTCCACAACCAGCATCTAGCACTGTTTCAAAGTGGAGCAGCATGCTTTTTAACCGGTCCTCGAAAACAGCTTCTCCTGATAAGCCTTCTATGGTGAATACGGCGTCGCTTTTGTATCCACCATTCCTCTTGGCAATCATGTCATACCATTCTACGCTCATTGTTGTAACCTCCGAAGCCTTGGCTGTTGTTCTCAGATTCTCAATCCTAATCAGTTAGCCGATCAGCGCGCTGCACTTCTGAATATTTCCTGATTACATCCTTAGCAATTTCGGTGCCGAACCAGCCTTCGCCTTCA
>DHDG01000061.1:13869-17431 GCA_002399265.1 Firmicutes bacterium UBA4882
TATCGCCATCATTTCTGATGAAGACTCCGATGATTTTTACAGGAACTATTTCGCCTAACTCATATTCCTTTTCAGATATTAAGAGGATGTCAAGATGTCTTCCTGGCGGGGTTCCAAATCCTTTTAACCATCCATATGGATATGGAACATCCCTCACAAAAGTGAGGCTATCCCATTCAGTCTCAGTAAACTGATTCGTTTCTGGATGGTACTTCATGCGTTTCTGATATTGCCTTGTCTGTTCAACAACCATAAACGCGTCCAATATTATCAACACTTCCAAGCTTTAGCGCTTAATTATCGCATCAGTCTTCTCTAAGAATGCAATTCCTGATTTCATTGTCAGATGAAAATCCCATACTTTCATAAAAGCCAATGCTTTTTTGGCTCGGCCAGACAATTAATAATTCCAGGTCTTCTTCAATTGCCCATTCTTTCACTTTAGTCATCAATTGCCTTCCTATGCCTTTATTGCGAAACTCCGGCCTCGTATAGACATTGGTGACATATCCATATGCATCATAGAGTCTTTTCGGCTTTGGTATCTTTCTAATCTTCTTGATAAAGATTTGCGAAATGATCTGCCCGCGCTCTTCTGCGATCCAGCAAACCCAACTCTCACCTATAAGACTCTCCTCTAAAAAATCCGCACAATAAGAAATGAACTCACCTCTAGATAACTCGGGTTCTGGACTTCCATCTCGGGGATCATATTGAAAATCCCATCGGATTTCCGCTAGTTCTTTGGCGTCTATGCCTTCGGCTTTTCTAAAAATCATCGCTCTTTTCCCCAATCTTTATAGGCTGCCAGTAAGGCTGCCCTCACCAACACCTGTTCTATGACTCCCAAACTTTATTTTTGTGTTTTCATCAGCATTCCATGGACACCCATCTTGCCTCCATTGAATATCTTCGGCTCTGCTTGCTAGGTCAATATCCATATTCGCCCCGACTAATTTGCGCATTACATTTTCCATGCAATTCCTCTCCCCAGCAAAATATCCCACTTTCTGCGTCTCCATCATTTCTGATGAAGACTCCGCCTCTCTTCAAAGCTTTCTCTTTCCTTTATGGAACGCATCGCAATCCGGGTTTGCTTGTTCGGTCGAGTGATCTTCTTGATATTGCAGTCGTAACGCCTCCCCTCTATTCATGAGGCCAACTCATACTCAAAGTCTATTTCATAGCCAAGTCTATAATAATGCACCATTAACTCAAGTGTCCTTTGACGAATTCTTTCCTTATGATAAAATACCGCTTCAATTCTACCAAGAGAACCCAACAGTTGTCCTGAACTCCTTTCATAAAACACTCGATAGTAAAATTCGCTTTCTTTCTGGTGTAGCTGCACCCAGCCTGTTTGCGCTTCTCGTAAGAGATCTTGCTCTTCTTTTTCTAATACAGCCAGCAGCTTATTGTATATAGCATTCAGCTCTATGTCCCACAGTAGGGCATACTTGTCTTCCAGTTGAATATGCCCCAGTGTACTATAGTTCATCGATTCGCCAAGAATTTTTTCTTCTCTCTCATAATCTTTATCGATGGGGTTCATCGTAAAGTCAGGGTAACCCTCAGTGGGAAAATCAGATTCGCTGCTAGCCGATTCGCTGGCCTCGCCAGAATCGGGGTCTGTATTAGGACGATTTGAAGGTGAATTGGAAACATAAACACTGAATTCATATCCTGCAAAAAAGGAAACCGCTACAACAACTAAGACTAAGAGGATCCTTTTTGACATGAACCTTCCTCCCCCAATGTCTGTGTTTATTTCCTTCTCATGCCTACTGCAAAAGCTATGCAACCCATGTTTTCATAGTAAGGCACCAATTCTTCTTCGCAAAAGAACTGCAGGTGCACTTTGGCCTTATTACAATGCTCCATTAATCCATAAACCAAGATCTTTGCCCCAAAGGAATCAAAGACTAATTCCTCTTTACCGTTTGATATATCCAATATCTGGACCTTACTAAAATCTGCATCATAGCGTTGCTAAAAGACTTCTGTCATGCGCCGCAGATTGCGGCCTTCAAACTCCATGCAAATGATATAGGGCATTTTATCGATGATCTTCCAAAAATCATCGAACCCATATTCCGGCCGAAAGTAGTTGATGATCGTACTCAGCGCTGTTCCATGGGTTGCTACAATGACCCTTTCACCTCGGTCCCTGGCAATAATCTCAAAAAGGGCCGCGATATTTCTGGCTTGCACTTCCCTTAGGGATTCTCCCTCGCTCAATTTATAATCGAAATCGTCCCACTGCTTTCTGGCATAGGAACGAAAGTCCTCAACCCATTCCCCGACTTTCCGCTCACGCAAATCATCCACTAAAGCTATTTCTTGATCAAGGTATCGGGAGATGTCCATTACTGTATCAGCTGTTCTCCGATAGGGGCTGGCATAGATCCGGCTAATGTTCTTATCTTTCAAAGCCCTGGTTACCGTTTTGCTGTCTTCCAAACCCTTCTGCGTCAAAGGACGCGCAGAGTCCTCTCTTATCGAAGCATCCGATTCAGCGTGCCGTACGAAGTAGACTGTTGTGATCTACTCGACCATCCTTTCTTGGTTTCTGATAGGATCTCATCCCACTTATCACATCATTGACAGCTGTTGTTAAACACAAAGCCACTTAACTTCTTTTTCACCGAATTCAGGCTCGCGGTGATCCATCTTCGGTGTCCCCAGCGGAACCCCAATGGCATTTATAAGCGAGTAATTCAAACAAATGACTATGTTCTCATCTGGGTGCCGGTGAAACGATATGCCACCAGATCCGGCTCTGCCAATTTGTTGTTTCCCAAAATCGATTATCAAAAGGTTCTCTTCCAGCCGAATATAAAACTGGTTTTCCCTTGAAGTGTTTTGGTACACGGATTTCTCGATCAACTTCCCATCGCGATAAAAGCTGATATCTGTCAAAGCATAGATCACGGGGATCACCGCATATTTTAGCTTCTTGACTAGACTATCTCGCCATGAAATCTCTTTCGAGTTGATTTGCCATGTGGTAAAAGCCTCTGGATAAGGAAGCCTATACTCATGCCATGCATTTTCTGAGTCAACGGTTTGGAAACTACTGATCAAAATCAAAGCCAGAAAACATAAGCAAAGTAAAAGAACGGATTTTCGCATCTCTTCACTCCTCTCATGTATTCGAAGTACTCGCTTGTACTATTTCGCCAAAATAGCCTTGCCAATCTCCTCAACTGTGCTGACAATATAATCCGCACCGGCTCCTTCAAGCTCCGCTCTACTACCGTAACCGAAAACACACATGCCTCATTGCGGCTTCGGGCACCTGCAAGCGCGTTATCCGTGATCTGAATCCTATGCCGCTTCATTCGTGTGTTTCCCGAAGTCTCTGAAAGGCAGTAGCAGCCTCCTGCACATTGCCCTTTGCGATATCGCTATAACCTTTATTTAACTTGGCACGAATTTCATCAGTTGTCATCAAATCGGCGTTTACTGACACTGGTACTCTTGGCAATGTTACTGCAAAAGGTATTCCACCAGTCATCGTTATTTGTTTCAGATAAATATCGCGCTTTATATCAAGGCGTCT
>DHDG01000061.1:17710-17843 GCA_002399265.1 Firmicutes bacterium UBA4882
GTTTCATATTTTTCGGGTATTTTCCCGACTAGATATTCTCCGGCATGTACTTTTGATGTGATGTCTTTTTCGATCAGGGTGTAATAAAGTCTTGCAATACCCAGAACGCCCCATTCGGTTTCCTTGCTAAACA